>CBDUWU010000106.1:0-11211 GCA_965371015.1 uncultured bacterium
GCCGGTCCCGTCTTTCGAGGGCCAAAAATCTCGTGTGAACCTGTAAGTTGATACCCCGCTCAGGCGACAAACCCCAATGAAAATTGTGCTCTTGAAACAATGGGTGGTGGCCATTTTGATGGTGTCTGCCGCCGAACCGGAGCAGCGCGTCGTCGAACTGAAAGAGTACGGCATCATGATCAACATAACCGAAGACTTCAGCGATACCCCCACGATCACCGCCCAGTGCCTGATTCCGTTGCCGCAGGACGTCGTCTGGGGGGTGCTGTCCGGATATGAACAACTCGACGAGCTCATTCCGGCGGTGACGGTCAGCCGCCTCGTCGACAACGGGACCGGTGAACTGGTCCTCTATCAGGAAGGCCGCGCCGGGATATGGTTCGTCAAACGCGGATACAAGGTGACGTTCAGAGTTCGCGAAGAACCCATGTTCTCGATCGACTTCGAGGCTATCGAGGGTGATTTCGGGGTCTTTACGGGCAAGTGGCGCGTCAAGCCGATGCGATCGGGTACGCTGGTCCGGCACGAAGTTCAAATCGTGCCGAAATTCTGGGCGCCGAAGTGGGCGATGCGCAAAGTGGCCACAGATATGATGATGGAAACAGTCAATGCCATCATCAGGAAGTGTTTCGAAACCGCCGGTGCCGGGGGCGCGGACCGGTCCACGGCCGCCGACTGATCCCTCCATTCCCGTCACAATCAACCGGACCATATGTTATGGTGTTTACTCCCGCGCGGCCGTCGCCGGCGGCCGACAGAAGGAGCGATAAGCGAAAATGCCCCCGATCTATCTCGACTATAACGCGACGACGCCGATCGACCCGCGCGTTGCCGGCGCCATGACGCCGTATCTCGACACGCACTTCGGCAATCCGTCGAGCGGTCACGCTCTCGGCGCCGAGACCCGGATGGCCGTCGCGAAGGCACGCAGGCAGGTCGCCGGCATGCTGGGATGCGGCGTCGACGAAGTGGTGTTCACGAGCGGCGGTTCGGAATCGAACAACTACGCGATCAAGGGCGCCGCCTACGCCCGCCGCGACCGCGGCAACCACATCATCACCTCGAGCGTGGAGCACCCGGCCGTCACCGAGGTGTGCCGGTTCCTCGAACGTCAGGGGTTCAAGATCACGTGGCTGCCCGTCGACCGGGACGGGATCGTCGACCCCGCCGACGTGGAGGCGTCGATCACGCCGCAGACGATTCTCGTTTCCGTCATGCACGCCAACAACGAAGTCGGCGTGGTCGAACCCGTCGCCGAAATCGCGGCGATCGCGCGGGAGCGCGGTGTGCTGGTGCACACCGACTGCGCCCAGTCGGTGGGGAAGATCCCGGTTCACGCCGGCGAACTGGGTGTCGACCTGCTCTCGATCGCGGGTCACAAGCTCTACGCGCCCAAGGGAATTGGCGCGCTCTATGTCAGGCGCGGCGTTGAGCTTGAAAAGCTGATCCACGGCGCCGACCACGAGATGAACCTGAGGGCCGGCACGGAAAACGTCCTCGAGATCGTCGGGCTGGGCGAGGCGTGCACCATGGTCGCAGAAGGGCTCGACGGTTACGCGGCCCACCTGAAGAAAACACGCGATCGCCTCGAGAGTGGGCTGGAAGAGCGTTTCCCCGGTATCCGCGTCAACGGGCACCGTGAAAAACGGCTGCCCAACACGCTGAGCGTCAGCTTTCGCGGGCTCGAGGCCAACACCATCGTCTCCGAATTGTCCGACCGCGTCGCCGTATCGGCGGGTGCCGCCTGTCACGCAGACCAGGTCGACGTCTCGGCCACCCTCGAAGCCATGGAAGTTCCCCTGGAAGACGCGATGGGGACGATTCGCCTGTCGACCGGCCGCGGTACGACGGTGCAGGAGGTCGACGGCGCCCTCGAGGCGATCGCCGGCGTCGTCAGCCGGCTGCGGCCGCCCGGGGGGGGCGAGGCCGCGGGCGCCGCGGCGCCCGCGGGCGATGAGGTCAAGCTCACCCGGTTCACCCACGGCCTCGGTTGTGCCTGCAAACTGCGCCCCCAGCTCCTCGAGGAAGTGCTCGCCCGCTTGCCGCAGCCGAGTGACGAGCGCATCATCGTCGGGACGGACACTTCGGACGACGCGGCCGTCTACCGGATAGACGACCACACGGCCATCGTTCAGACCGTCGATTTTTTCACCCCGATCCTCGACGATCCGTTCCAGTTCGGAGCCGTGGCGGCGGCCAACTCGTTGAGCGATATCTACGCGATGGGGGCGCGGCCGCTGTTCGCCCTCAACATCGTGGGCTTCCCCAGCAACCGTCTGCCCATGTCGGTCCTGGAAGAGATTCTCCGCGGTGCGCAGTCGAAAGCGGACGAGGCGGGGATTTCGATCATCGGCGGACACACCGTCGACGACACAGAGCCCAAATACGGGATGGCGGTGACGGGTATTGTCGCACCGGATGCCGTTTTGACGAATTCGGGTGCGAAGCCGGGCGATGCGTTGATCCTGACCAAACCGCTCGGTACCGGGGTGATGTCTACGGCGATGAAGCAGGGCGTTCTGGACGCGAGCCGGGCGCGCGTCCTCTACGAAACAATGTCGGCGCTCAATCGCACCGCCGCGGAATCGGCGCAGTCGGCCGGTGTCCACGCCTGTACCGACGTGACGGGATTCGGGTTTCTCGGGCATCTCATCGAGATGCTGTCCGCGTCGGGCGTATCGGCGAGGATTCAGTCCGGCGCCGTGCCGCTGCTCGACGGAGCGTTCGACCTGGCCGCGTCGGGAATCGTCCCGGGCGGCACCCGCGACAACGACGACCATACCGCCCCCGCGGTCCGCTACGCAGAGGCGGTGCCGGCGCCGGTACGCCTGCTCTTGAACGACGCGCAGACGTCGGGCGGGCTCCTCATCTCCGTTGCGGGAGAGCGGGCCGGCACTCTGCTCTCGGCACTCCACGGCGGGGGAGTCGTGTCCGCGGCCGTCGTCGGAGAGGTCACCGAAACGGCCGGCTCCGTGGTGGAAGTCGAGTGACGGGCTTGTCATCACGGGTGCTCTACTGTTATATGTGATGCTAATATATGTGATGCTATGAAAATTACCCTGGCACAGATCAACCCCGTGGTAGGGGACATCAATGGCAACCTGGTCCTGATCAGGGATGCCGTCGCCGCGGCGGCGGCGGACGGGTCGGACCTGGTGGTGTTTCCCGAGATGTGCCTCACCGGTTATCCGCCCAAAGACCTCGTCGAACGCGGCGCGTTTGTCGCGCAGGCGAAGTCGGCGCTGGCGGCGGTCGAAAAGCTCTCTGAAGACGTCGACGGCACCGGGATCATCGTGGGGCTGCCCGTGGCCACGAGCGGGGGCGGCAAGGGGTTGGTCAATGCGGCGGCGCTGGTCGCCGGCGGCAAGACGATTCATACCCAGGTCAAGTCGCTCCTTCCGACCTACGACGTTTTCGACGAAGCGAGGTACTTCGATACGGCCGACGCCATCGAGCCGTGCGATTTCAAGGGTGAGAAGATCGGCATTTCGATCTGCGAAGACGCGTGGAACGACCCCGAACTGTTCAGCCATCGACCCTACGAAATCGACCCCGTCGCGATACTCGCCGAAAAAGGCACGACGGTGATGGTCAACATATCCGCCTCTCCCTTCACGGTGGGCAAAGAAGAATTCCGCCTCGAACTGGTCCGGCACCACGCCGAGCGCTACCGGGTGCCGTTCGTCATGGTCAATCAGGTCGGCGGTAACGACGAACTCGTCTTCGACGGGCGCAGCTACTGCGTCGACGCCGGCGGGAAACTCCGGGCGGCGCTGCCGATGTTTGACGAAAAAGTCGTGACGGTGGATACGGAAGCGTCGGGGCCGGCGGCATCCTTCGACCCCATGGACGAGACCGAGAGTATCTACCGGGCGCTGGTGCTCGGCACGCGCGACTACCTCCACAAATGCGGTTTCGAAAGGGCGGTCGTCGGGTTGTCCGGGGGAATCGATTCGGCGCTCACGGCGGCGATCGCCGCCGCCGCTCTGGGACCGAAGAACGTCCACACGGTCACCATGCCTTCGCCGTACTCGTCAAAGGGGAGTGTCGAGGATTCGAAGGCCCTCGCCTCCAACCTCGGCGTCTCGCTGGACGTCGTCGAGATCGGCGGCGTGATGGACGCCTACGACGCGGCGCTTGCTTCCGCGTTCAAGGGCCTTCCCGCCGACGTCACCGAAGAAAACATCCAGGCCCGCATTCGCGGCAACGTCCTGATGGCCTACTCGAACAAGCTCGGCGGGCTGGTGCTGGCCACGGGAAACAAGACCGAACTGGCCGTCGGGTACTGCACGCTCTACGGTGACATGAGCGGGGGGCTGGCCGTCATCTCCGACCTGCCCAAGACCGCCGTCTACGAAGTGGCGCGCTTCATCAATCGCGAGTCGGAGGTCATACCGGTCGCGATCCTGAACAAGGCGCCCTCGGCGGAACTGAAACCGGGTCAGACCGACCAGGATACGCTTCCGCCTTACGAAACTCTCGACGGCATCCTCGACCTTTATATCGAAGAGGGCCTGTCGGGTCCGGATGTCGTCGCCCGCGGATACAACGCGGTGACGGTCCGGTGGGTGCTGAACGCGGTACGCAACAACGAGTACAAGCGCAAACAGGCGGCGCCGGGACTCAAGGTCACATCAAAGGCTTTTGGTATTGGCCGGCGTTTTCCCCTCGCCGCCCGCTACGACGTCTGACGCTCACCAGGCGAAGTCACAAGCACTGAAATCGCTTGAATTCCACCGACGCCGGGAGTAAGTTCAGCGGTAATGACCGGCCCCGTCCTTGTTATGTAACGTTTGTTATTACATGTAGTTAGCGGGCATAAATTCATGAGCAGACTCCAGCGCAGATTCCTGGTTATTGCGGCCAAATTCAACTTCCGCTCGATGGGCGTGTACATGATGTACGGCGTCGTCGTCGGTGTCGTCGCCGGCCTGGGCGCCGCGCTGTTCTACGTCATGTGCCAGGCGGGGCTTCACTTCTTCCTCGACATGGGGGCCGGCTACCGGCCGGAACACCCATTCGGCGAACCCCCGCTCTTTACGGCGACCGACACTCCCTTTCGCCGCTACCTGCTGGTTCTCATCCCGGTCGTGGGCGGGCTGATCTCCGGTTTTCTCGTCTATCGCTTCGCGCCCGAGGCCGAGGGACACGGCACCGATTCGGCCATCGACGCGTACCACAACAAACAGGGCCGTATTCGCGCGCGCGTACCCATCATCAAGGCGCTGGCGTCCGCCATTACGCTCGGATCGGGAGGGTCGGGTGGCCGCGAGGGGCCGATCGCACAGATCGGGGCCGGGTTCGGGGCGTTTCTCGCCGACCGGCTCGGTCTCGACGCCAAATCGCGCCGGGTCCTGCTCGCAGCGGGCCTCGGCGCCGGTATCGGCAGCATTTTCCGCGCGCCGCTGGCCGGAGCCCTCTTCGCCGCCGAGATCCTCTACCGCGAGCCGGAGTTCGAATACGAGGTCGTGATACCTGCGATCGTGACCACCATTGTGGCGTACTCGACTTTTGGTTTTATATTCGGATTCCAGCCGTTGTTCAGGCAGAGCAGTTTTGCCTTTCACGACCCGCTCGAGTTGCTGCCCTACGCCGTGCTCGCCATCGTCGTTGCACTCGCGGCGCCCCTGTACATCAAGGTTTTCTACGGCGTCAGAAATCTGTTCAAACGAATGCGCGTATCCAACTACCTCAAACCGGCGATCGGCGGTCTGGTGACCGGTTGTATCGGGTTCTTTCTACCGCAGACGCTCGCATTCGGTTACGGCGTCATCCAGGGTGCGCTCGACGAAAACCTCGGCATCGGTATTTTGCTTCTGATCGCGGCGGGCAAGATTCTCACGACGTCTTTTTCCATTGGCTCCGGGGGGAGTGGTGGTGTGTTCGGCCCGTCGATGGTGATCGGCGGCAGTCTCGGCGGCGCCGTTGGAAAGCTGTTCTACATGTGGATTCCCGGGGTGGTTGCGCAACCGGGGGCGTTCGTCATCGTGGGTATGGCGGGGTTCTTCGCGGCGGCGTCCAATGCGCCGATCTCCACCGTCATCATGGTGAGCGAGATGACGGGGAATTACAACCTCCTCGTACCCACCATGTGGGTGTGTGCGATCGCGTCGACTCTCGGCCGGCGCTGGAGTATTTACGAAAAGCAGGTCGACACGCGCTACGATTCGCCTGCGCACTACGGCGACTTCGTCAAGGACCACCTCGAGGAGCTCTACGTCCGCGACATCTATAACCCCGAGGCCGCGTTCCTCTACATCCCCGAGCACATGACGTTGAGGGAGTTCATCCCGGTCATGACCGAGACCGACCAGCAGAACTTTCCCGTGGTCGACCGGGACGGTCGGCTGACGGGTATCTTTTCGATCGCCGACGTCCGCGATATTCTTGTCGAGCGCGACCTGGACAACTTATTAATCATGAAAGAAATTGCCGACGAGGAAGTCACCGCCGTCGAGATGGGTGAAAATCTGGCCAGCGCCCTGCGCAAGTTTACCGAGCTGGAAGTCGACAAGCTTCCCATCGTCGATGGCGCCGACGATCACAAGATCCTCGGTATGATCCGCCGCCGCGACGTGATCAGCGCCTACTACGACAAGATCAGTTCCCTTCGCAATCTCGACTGACGACGCGGAGCCACGCACGGCGCACCACCATGAAGGCACGATTTATCGAGATAGACCATTCCGGTGACGTGGGCATCGAGGCGCGGGGTAGCGACGCCGCCGCGGCGCTCGAGAACGTCACCCGGGGGTTGTTCTCGCTGATGGTACGAGATGTGGACAAGGTAGCCCCGCGGGTCGAACGAACGATCGCCGTCGACGCCTCCGACGACGGGGATATGGTCGTCGACTGGCTCTCGGAAGTCATCACGGCGGCGTCTACGCGCGGGGAGGTCTACCGCACCGTGGAAATCCGGCGGACGGGACCCCACTCAGTGCGAGGCGTACTCCGCGGGGAGCCGATCGACGAGGCGCGGCACGCGCTGCGATTCGAGGTGAAGGCGGCTACGTATCACGGGCTGGCCATCGAATCGCGCGACGGGGGCTGCCGCATCCGGGTCATATTCGACCTGTAATCGAGACAAAAGGGGCTGACTCGCCATGACCAGAGCATTGCACGTCTGGGTGGAAGGGCGCGTCCAGGGAGTTTTCTTCCGCGATTCAACGCAGCGCAAGGCGATCTCGCTGGGGCTTACCGGCTGGGTCCGGAACCTGCGCGACGGCCGGGTGGAGGCGCTGTTCGTGGGGGAGGAAGGCGTCTGCCGGCAGGCGCTCGACTACGTCGCGGTGGGCCCTGCAAGCGCCATCGTTACCGGTGTGAAGCACGAGTGGGAAGACGCACCCGAAGCGGGGGGCGCCGGGTTCGAGGTTTGCTATTGACTCAGAGTGACTCGCCCGGCGGGACGACGTACGCGGCCAGCGCCTCGAGGATATCGGCCGGGATCCGGCGGTACTGGTTGTCCGTGTCCACGCACAGATGCCGGGTCCACCCGGTGGCAAGGACTAAGTCGCCCCGGACGGCGTGGTAGGTAAAGGTGACGGTGCGGCTGCGGATCCGGGCGACGGCGGTTTCGATACGGACGAGGTCGTCGTACTCGGCTCCGACCCGAAAGTTTACGTTGCACTCCAGTACGGGGAGCAGAAAGCCGCTTTCTTCCAGTTCGCGATAAGAGCGGCCGCTCTCGCGGAGCAGGCCCGTGCGGCCGATTTCAAACCACAGCAGGTAGCTCGTGTGGTGGGCCACGCCCATCTTGTCCGTTTCCCCGTATCGGACGCTGATTTCCGTCGAAAATCGTTTCATGACGCACACGATACACAAAATGGAATTTACTTTCACCTCATATTTAACTATAGTGGTGGCGCGTACGGCGTGAAAGCAAGCCGGGACGCCCCCATTTCGGATCAAGAACCTGATACATCGCATACTCGCCAACGGCGGAGTTTTTTTCGCGCAAAATACGAAGGAGAATCATCATGCCCGGCGAATTCACAAACGAAGCGTTCGTTGATTTCACCAATCCGGAAATCGCGGCCAGGATGGAAAAAGCACTGCGGAAGGTCAGCGGAGAACTGGGCAGGGACTATCCGCTGATCGTCGGTGGCGAGAAGATCACGACCGACGACAAGATCAATTCGATCGATCCCTCCAACCCCGACCAGCTCGTAGGTAAGTCGTCCAAGGCGACACGCGAGATCGCCGAAAAGGCGATTGCCGTGGCCAGCGAAGCGTTCGACAAGTGGCGATTCGTGCCGGCGGCCGAGCGTGCCGAATACCTGTTCAAAGCGGCGAAGATCATTCGGGACAACAAGTACGAGTTTTCCGCCTGGATGTGCTACGAGGTGGGGAAAACCTGGGCCGAGGCCGACGCGGACGTCGCCGAGACGATCGACTTCCTCGAGTTCTACGGCCGCGAGGCGATCCGCTACGCACAAGACCAGCCGCTTACGAAGCTCGCCGGCGAGAACAACGTACTCGAGTACATTCCGCTCGGCGTGGGGACGGTCATTCCGCCATGGAACTTCCCGTTCGCCATCATGGCCGGCATGACGACGGCGGCGCTCGTCGCCGGTAACACCGTTCTCCTCAAGCCCTCGAGCGACGCCCCCGTCATCGCGGCGAAGTTCATGGATGTGCTGGAGCAGGTGGGACTCCCCGCCGGAGTCGTCAACTACATTCCGGGCAGCGGCGCTGATGTTGGAGACTACATCGTTCAGCACCCGCAGACGCGGTTCATCGCGTTCACCGGCTCGGTGGATGTCGGCGTGAGGATCAACCAGGAAGCGGCCGTGATCCGGGAAGGGCAGATCTGGATCAAGCGCGCCGTCCTCGAAATGGGAGGCAAGGACTCGATCGTCGTCGACAGCGATTGTAACGTCGACGACGCGGTCAAGAACGTGCTGGGTTCGGCGTTCGGTTACCAGGGGCAGAAATGCTCGGCCTGCTCGCGGGCGATCATCCACGAGGACGTGTACGACGAATTCGTCGAGAAGCTACTTCCCCAGGTCAACGCGATCAAGCAGGGGGCGCCATACGAAGCGGCCGACAATTACATGGGCCCCGTCGTCAACGAAGCTGCCTGCGAGAGTATCCTGGGCTACATCGAGACCGGTAAGACCGAGGGCGAGCTCCTCACCGGTGGAATGCGGGCTTCGGGGCGCGGGTACTTCATCCAGCCGACGGTCTTCGGCGACGTCGCCCCCGACGCGACGATCTCGCTCGAGGAGATCTTCGGTCCCGTACTCGCGCTGATCAAGGCGAAGAGCTTCGAGCACTGTCTGGAAATCGCCAACAACACGATCTACGGCCTCACGGGCGCACTCTACTCGAACAACCCCGATCATATCGAGGAAGCGCGCAAGCGTTTCCACGTGGGTAACCTGTACTTCAACCGCAAGTGCACCGGCGCACTCGTTGGGGTCCACCCGTTCGGCGGCTTCAATATGTCGGGCACCGACAGCAAGGCGGGCGGCCGCGATTATATCGGGTTGTTCACGCAGGCCAAGACGATGTCAGAGATCGTCAAGTAGTGGTCCGCGATTCTGACTGCCAGGTCCAAGGCTCCCGGCTCCAGGGCCGGGGGTCTTTTCGTTGCCCGCGGCCCGTATTCTGGTTTGGCACCGGCGGCGGTGCGGGACTATAATCGGTCCGATGAAACGAAGACACACCACCACCCTCCTCGTCATAGTTGTGGCCGCCGGCCTGTTCCGGCTGGCGTTCAGCACGCTGGTCGTCGGCTGGGATGCCGGCATCCGTGGCGACGAGCTCGACTACCACTCAATCGCCACCAGCCTCACCGAGGGAGAGGGGTACCGTAGCGGCGGCTACCTCACCTGCCGCCGGCCGCCCGTTTACCCGGTTGTGCTCGCCGGCGCCTACAAGCTCTTTGGCCCCAGCGTGACGGCGGCGCGGATCCTCCAGGTCCTCCTCGGGATGCTCCTCGTCTACCTCGTTTTCCGGGTGGCGCGGCGTTTTTTTGACGAGAACGTTGGATTCATCGCCGCCGCTCTCGCGGCGCTCAACCCGTTCCTCATTCTGATGAGCGGGTACCTGTTGACGGAAAACATCTACATGGTGCTCGTGATGACGGCCCTCGTCGTCATGCCCACCCCCGGGCACATCAGCGGCTCCCTGCGCACCGTTCTCACGGCGGCTGTGTTGATGGCGGCGGCCACCCTCGCCCGCCCGACGGGGCTGCCGCTGGCGTTATGGATGCTCGGGACAGGGGTTCTTTTTGGGTCGGGGGGGGTGGGTTATCGTCTTCGCAACGGATTGATCGCGGCGGTATTGTTCGCTGCGATTTTGTTGCCGTGGAGTTTGCGCAACCAGGCCGTCGCTGGCGGATGGGTCGGTTTGACGACCCACGGCGGGATCACGTTTTACCAGGGGAACAACCAGAAAGTCGTGGACATCCCCCACTATCGGGGAGGCGTTGCCCCGCTCGACGGCCTTCCGCACGCCGCCGAAATCGCGCGCATGGGCGAACTGGAGCGCGAGCGATTTACCCGCGAAAAGGGCATGGAGTTTCTCCGCGCCAACAAGCCTCTGCTTCCGCGGTTGATGTGGTGGAAATTCGCGCGGTTCTGGCGGCTCAAGAGCGAATCGGGGCTGAGCGGTATCAAAAGCGGGTGGTGGTGGAGCCAGGACTCGATTGCGGGGCGGTTGGCGTCGAACCTCGACGTTGGTTTCCTGTACGCGGTCGTCGTGTTCCCACTGTTTGTGGCGGGTATCGTCCTGACTCGGCGGCGGTGGCGCGAGTTGGTGTTTCTCTACGGAGTCGTCGTCGCCCATACGGCGGTGGCGCTGGTGTTTTTTGGGTCGATTCGCGGCCGCGTTCCGGTCGAGCCCATTATCGCGATCTTCGCCGCCGTCACGATCGATCGGGTGGTGTTTCGTCTTCGCGAGCGGAGGTCGAATCCGCGTTGAGCCTGGCGTAGCGCGCGCTCATGGCGAGCCCGAGGATGAACATGTAGGCGATGAATACCTCTTCGTCGTCGATGTTGTTCTCCGTCAGCGCGCCGAACATGATCGCCACCGTCACCCCGATGGCAGCAACAGCGTAATGCCACTCGAGAGACCCCTTCCGTGACCCCCGTTTCCGGCCGAACAGCGACCGCAGCACCACCACCCAGAAAATCACGAACGGTACGAAGCCGACCAGCCCCCGCGTGGCAAGCACCTGGAGGTAGACGTTGTGCGTGTCGGTCGTCG
>CBDUWU010000107.1:0-11165 GCA_965371015.1 uncultured bacterium
CCCACACCCCCCCCCTGGGCGCCGGCTGGCACCCCGCCAAATATAAATACATCTAAATCAACCAATGACCCCGCCCCCCCCCCCGGCGGGGCCGCTTCCTCGATGCTTCGAGCGGGAATCTTCAGTATCTATTCGCTGCTCTTCTTGGACTTGGACGACTTGTCGTCTTCCTTCATGTAGCACGCCTCGATGAAAACGGGCTCCACGGGGACGTCCTTCATTCCGGACTTCGTCGTCGTCTCAACCTGGCTGATCTTGTCGACGACATCCTGCCCCGAGATAACCTTGCCGAACACGCAGTAGCCGAAGCCCGACTGTGACGTGTCGCGGTGGTCGAGCGCGGAGTTGTCCTTGTTGTTGATGAAGAACTGGTTCGTCGCGCTGTGGACGACGCCCGTGCGCGCCATGGCGATCGTGTACTTGTCGTTGGAGAGTTTGTTGGTCGCTTCATTTTCGATCGGCTTGTTTCCCCCCACCTTCTTGAGGTCCTCCGTGAACCCGCCGCCCTGGATCATGAACTTGTTGATGACGCGGTGAAAGACGAGGCTATCGTAGGAAGCGTGATTGACGTACCATTCGAAGTTCTGCACCGTAATGGGCGCCTCGTCCTTGTACAGTTCGATCTCCATCGTACCCATCGATGTTTCCATGATCACGACCGGGTTACGCTTGTTCTTCATGTTTTCCGCCTCCGTCGGGATCGCGAACGTCGTGGCGACGACGGCCACAAGCGCCAGTACCATCACAAATCGTCTCATCGGACATTCCTCCTGCTTAAAATCAATTATTCTGGTTTGAATCCGGGCCAGGGGTGAGGGCCGCGCCGGCGGCCGTATATTTAATACACCACCGGGGCGCGATCTCGCCCGAAACTCTACCCGACAGCCGCCGGCGAGTCAAGGGCACCCCCTAACCTGTGCTATTTCAATAAATTGAGTGTTTTCTCGCGTGCCGCCTCCCGCTAGACATAGCGCTGGTAGAACTTCAGCGTGGTCTCGGCGATCGCCTCCCACGAGAAGCGCTCGCGGATCGTGTGAAGCCCGTTTTTGATGAGCTTCGACGACAGGGCCTCGTCGGTCAGCAGCCGGGAAATCGCCGCGCCGAACTCCTTTTCGTCGCCCGGGTCGACCATGAGGGCGTCGTACTCGTCCTGAAGGTTCTTGCGGATGCCGCCGAACTTGGTCGCCACCACCGGCGTACCGCAGCTCATCGCCTCGAGCGTCGTCATTCCGAACGGCTCGTACTTCGACGGCAGCACGAAGAGACGGGCCTTGCGGTAGTACGTGGCCAGGTCGTCGTCGTCGACGTAGCCCGTGAAGACCACGTGATCACCGAGGTCGAGCTCGTCGACGATCTTGACGAACTCCGCGCGGACGTTCATCTCGTGCTGTTTGGGTTCCTTCGACCCGCCGCCGATCACGAGGGTCGCGTCGGGCACCTCTTTCGCCACGTGGGCGAAGGCGCGGATCAATTCGGCGTGACCCTTGTTCGAGTCGATGCGGCTGAGGCAGAACACGTAATTATCCGGCGTGTCGAGGTCGCGCTCTTTCTCGCCCGATTCGAGCGGGCGAAAGCGATGGACGTCGACCCCCGGCGGAATCACGTCCATGTGCGGGGTTTCGAAGTCGTACAACCGCTTGTACGTGTCTTTGCCGTCTTCGGTGGTCACTGTGTGGGCGACCGCCTTGCGAAAGACGATGTTTTCCCAGTGGATCCGTTCTTCGAACTTCCACAGCTTCTCCATCTCCGCGGGGTCGCCGCCCATCTGCTCTCTCTTCCACGCGCCCAGCGAGTGGGCCGTGTAGAAATAAGGCTGACCGAGACGCTCGGCGAGGTTCATGCACACGTAGCCGGCGTCCCAGTAGTGTCCGTGGAGAACGTCGTATTGCAGGCCGTTCTCCCTGAAAAAAGCCTGGGCGTTGTCGATGAAGTCGTTCCAGTGCGGAAAGATATCCTCCTTGCGGATGAACTCGTCCGGTCCGCAGGGGAGCCGTACGACGCGCACGCGGTCGTTGACGTGTGCCACGGTCTCGCGGCCCTCGAACTGGCGCGTGTAGATGTCTACCTTGATGTCGTTGATCTTCGCCAGGTATTTGGCGAGTTCGAGCACGTAGGTAACCTGGCCGCCCGTGTCGGTCCGCCCGAGAACCGGCTCAGGATCGAAGTAGCCGTGCACGCTGAATTGGGCGATGTTTTTTATCTTCGACATTTCAACTCCCTGTTGGAGAAACGACGAGTGTCGCTCTGGGGTCCGTCGTTACTTCTTGACGACTTCGACGGTGTAGTCCTTGCGGACGATGTAGTCGGCGTATTGCTTGTGCTTCGTTATGATCTGATCCTCGATCTTGAGTATCCGGTCGCTGAACTCGTCGATCTCGTCGCGGCCGCGGTCGATGCGATGCTGCCGCGTGTCGTAGTAATCGCGGTCGATGAATACGTGGTAGTCGGCGTTCTTGACGAGCGACGTATAGGTCCCTTCGGCGATCACGACGTCGAACGGCGACAGGTCCACCTTTTCCGACGTGATGCGATCTTCGTCGAAGACCACCAGCGGTTTTTCCAGAATCTCCGGCCGGCCGGCCTTGAACGCCTCGACGTGCTCCTCGAGCAGTTCAATTTTAACTTCCCCGGTGCCGACCCAGCCGATGTCTTTCAGGCGCTGGTTGTGGTTGGTTCTGGGCGGATAGACGAAATAATCGTCCTGGGCAAATATGTACGTCTTGTGGCCGTCCCCGTCGAGAAACCGGGCCAGTTCGTGGGCGATTTCCGACTTGCCGGCGCCGGACTGCCCCGCCACCGTGACGGCGATACGCCCGTCGCCGACGCGGTCCTTGAGCGAATCGTACACCTCCCTGGCCGCGTTCGTGTGGTGCGGCTGCACGTGTATCTTGTCACCAATCATCCTGGTTTTTCCCTGGGTTCGAGATTAACTGCGGTTCGTTATTTTCGCGATTCAGGCCGATATTCTAGTGACTTCACTATTGAATTGCAAGTGCGGGCGGACTTTCATACTATAATGAATCGAAAGCCATGCTGAAATCCGAACAGAAGAGAAAAGTGACCGGCGCCGGGCTCATCGTGGCCGGCGTAATGTTCCTCCTGGTCAGCAACAACATCTGGCTGGGGTGGGGGAACGTCTGGCCCCTCTTTCCTATCCTCGCCGGGATGCTGTTCCTGCGCGTCTACGTGCGCAACCGGACGCCCGAGATCCTGTTCGGCGGCGTGGCGACGCTGTTGATGGGCGTTTTTCTGCTGTTTTTCTCCCTGGGGATCTTCCCGTGGACCCGCATGGAGTCGTTGTGGCCGGTCATACCGGCGATTGCCGGTATCTCCCTGCTCGCGATGACCGCCGCCCACCAAGGCAGCACGACCTCTCTCATCCTGGCCGTCGTCATCATCCTCTTTGGGTTTCTCGGCTTCCTCCACGAGGGGGGCGTGATCAACGAGCGCGTGGTCGCGCCGTTTATCCGCTTGTGGCCGCTCGTCCTGGTCGTCGCCGGGGCCACTCTCCTTCGGACCCGGCCGGCCAGTGAAGACGCCGACATGACGGCGGTGCGGGAAGTCCTCGACGCCGGCGACGGGGATACCCCCGCCCCCGAAACCGAGCCGGAATCGACACCCGAATCACCCGTCGGGGGCACCGACTCCCCGTCCGAACCCACTGAAAAAAAATAAGTTAGTACGTTAGTCGCTCTCGCCCAGCCGCTCGAGCTGCGCCTTCAGCGCTCCCAGCCGTCTGGGCCGGTCGGCGGCGAACTTCCGGATGGCATCGATGATGTGGTCCGGCGAAAGGCGCGCCTCTTCGACCACCTCGTCGAGGCTGCCCCCGGTGCGCCACCGGTCGTCCCAGTCCGAACTGAGCGTGTAGTCGGTGGATGCGGCGGGGTCGAGCCAGTCCGACATCAACCGGCGCGACCGGTTGGTGACGGCCATCGCGTCGAGGCGCTCTTCGGGAGCCAGCACCGAGTCACGGTAGGCCGGGTCCTGGAGGGCGAAGAGTTGCGGGCTGATCGCCGCGACAATCTTGACGTTGATACCTTCCTCGTCGAGTTTGCCGAGCACACCCACCATGTTGTTCGTCGTCGCCGTCCCCTGGACAATCACCACTCCCATGCGCGGCTGGTCGTCGCGGTAGGGCCGCATCACGTAGGCGCCTTTCGCCGCCTCGAAGTGGGACGGCATGCCGAGCGCGGCCCGGTCGGGTATTTCGATTGGCGGCCGCGTCAGGTGGAGGGCGATGATCGGGGCCTCGGTTCGTAGCGCCGCGGCGATCACGACGGGGACTTCGTTGTACTCCCACGGGTGGACGTCGATGACGTGCCCGGCGGGGAAGAGCTGGGTGACGCCCGGCGAGAAGATCCCGAAGTGGGTGCGCGAGTCTTCGGCCGTCTCCGGGCCGCTGTGTCCTGCGACCCACAGGACCTTGCCCACCTTGATCTGCGAGTCCTGGGCGAGCTGGCTGAACAGCCGCATGGGGCCGTACTTGAGGTAGACAAACGACCCGTACGTCGAGCAGGCGGCAAAGAAGCCGTTGAAATCATCGTACGGCGTGGTGGAGAAGTTCACGCTCGCGATGCCGGTCGTGATGCCCGAGTTGGTGAACTCGGTGATACCCTGGGGCAGCAAGGTGCCCTCGGGATTGCGGTCGTGGTGGAACCATCCGTGGCCCTCGAAATCGCCGAATCCTTTGGCGAAGCCCGAGATGTTGGTCGAGTCGGCCAGGTCGGCGCTCATCGCGATGAACAACGGACGCCCGTATTTGCGCTGACTCCAGGCGTTGACCCAGCCGCCCCACGTGGAAAGGCCCGCGCGGTTGGGCTTTTTGTCGCCGGGCTTCGCCCACATTTCGGCGGGGTATTTCTCGAAGTCGCAGAGCTCCGGGTCGGCGGTCGGGTTATTTGAAGCGTCGAACCTGAAGCCGTCGATGGTTTCCGGCACCGAGTCGCCGAGTTCGATGAGCCGGTCGGAGACATAGTCGACGAGCGCGGCGTCGCCGCGGATCACGCCGGCAACGACCTCGAGGTTGTCACGAAACTGCCGGCGCAGTGCTGTGGCATCGCCGGGGGCGGGTTCGCCGTAACCGGAAAACGTCACGCCGTACTTGTCCATGAAATCCTTTTTCGTCTTCCAGAACAGCTCGTCGTTCATCTTGTGCGGTGAGCCGTGGGATTTGTTGTCGTACTTGTAATAGTCGCGACCCTTGCGCGTGCGCATGAACATCATGGTGGGACGGCCGTCGGGGTTGTCACCGTGGATGGTGTCGAAGAGCGCGGCGGTTACCGAGTCCCAGTCGGCGCCGTCGGCCGCTTCCGATACGCGCCACCCGTGGGACTCGAACCAGTCGCGGGGCGTGCCGTGGACGTAGTCGCTCACGGGGTTGTCGTCGATGCCGAAGTCGTTCCAGTCGACAATGTAATGAAAATTGGTCAGCCCCAGGCCGTAGGCGGAATTGAGGGTTTCGTGGACGCCGCCGGGGGTCAACCCGCCTTCGCCCTCGATGGCCCAGACCTTGACCTCACCTGCACCGGCGCGCTTGAGCGCAACGGCCTGACCGGCCGCCGGCGGTGAGCCGTGGCCCGACGGTCCCGTGTTCGCCTTGAGAAACAGCGTCTTGCCCTCCATCTCGGCGTGACCGGCGAGACCGCCGCGGTGGCGAAAACCCAGCAGGTCTTCCCAGACCAGTGCCCGGTGTTCGGCATCGGATACCAGGTATTTGTCGTCGCCAGTGCTTTCGTGCCGGGCCAGGAGTGTTTCGTTGAGGACGGCGAGTGTTGCGTACACGAGGGGAACCGTGTGCCCGGCCGCCAGTGCGAACCGGTCGCCGAACCGCTTTTCGGGGCGCCGGATATCCCACCGCATCGCGCCACCGAGCAGGAGCGAGACCATCGCGTATACCTTGGAGCGTGATCCGCCGGGGTGTCCGCTCTGGCGGTAGTTGAGCATGATGTCGACGTACTGGTCGATACAGTCCTTGAGCTTTTCCCAGTGGGGGAAATTCGGCTGTTGTTCGGCGAACGCCGCCGTGGCGTCGGCCTCCCTTGCAACTGTCACTTAGAGCCCCTTTCGGATTCGAAAACCGGGGTGAGAACGGCTGTCAGGCCGTTTTTACGAAGCTGGTAAAGTTCGCTACCTGGTTGTCGGCGTAGGCCTTCAGGTCGCCGACGACTCCGTACAGGAGTTCCCGGGCCGCGCTCTCGCCGAATCGTTCGAGGCGCGACGCGGCGCGGTCGAGATGGCGGTGGATTTCCTGGTGGGTCCCGTCGATCGCGCCGTGCTCCAGGCACAGCGACACGATGAGTCTCTCATTCTCGGGGCCGAAGTCGGCTTTTTCGATGATGTCGACGAGGCGGTCGCGGTTCCCGTCCTGCAGGCCGTTCAATACGCGAATCATGGGTAACGCGATGTAGCCGTTGCGAAGGTCGCAGTCGTAAGACCGGTTGGGGTTGTCGAGAAGGTCGTCGAGGTCGTCTATCATCTGAAACGCCATGCCGAGGCTCCAACCAAAGTGGCCGAGGGTATCGGCGTACTGGATGCCGCGGTACATGCCGCCGATCTTGCAGCTGAGCGCGAAGAGAGAGGCGCTCTTTTCCGAGATGATGTCAAAATACTGTGCTTCGGTCAGGTCGTAGTCGTACTTGTGCGTCGTCTCCAGGCTCTCGCCGCGAACGAGCACACGAAGTGTGCGGATGAACTCGGGCATCACCTCGGGGTGCCCGCTCCGCTGCACCATCTCGAGCGCTTCGGCCAGCGCGAAGTCGCCGGAGAGGACGGAAACGTAGTTGCCGTACTTGATGCGGGCGCTGGCCTTGGTGCGACGGTGGTCGACTTCGTCGATGACGTCGTCGTGAAACAGGGTGGCGAGGTGAACGAGCTCTACGGCGCCGGCGAGCTCGATGAGCTCGGGCTCGATGTCATCAAAACCGCGTCCGTCCGGCACCATCGATGACATGATCATCAATGCGGGGCGCAGGCGCTTGCCGCCGTTGTTGAAGCTCTCGATGGCGATCGACGCTTCCTGGATTGTTTGGCGCGACAGGGTGTCGAGGACGACACGGTTGCAGCGGTCGATGACATCGGTCAATACGTCGTATTTCTTGAGTGCCTGGATCATTATGCTTCCGGCTGTGTCGTCCCCTTGATGTCCTTCACTCCGTTGATGTCGCCTATCGCGGCGGCTTCACTCCCGACGAAGGAAAGGAATATCGAGTTGACGAAGTCCATGTGTCGTTTGAGTTCTTCGAGTTTACCCACGAACGCGCGTTCGTGGGGGTCGGTGCTGTCGCTGTCCGCCGCGGCGTCGAGGGCCTTGCCGACGATTTCCATGGCGGGATCGAGTTCGCGTTTCTTCTTGGCCAGTGCGAGCAGCTTGGCGACCTTGCCGATGTTGCCCTCGGCGCCGTAGTAGTCCTTGCGCTCACCGCGAATGACGACCTTGTTCACGACGCCGAGTTCGATGAGTCCGCGGACGTTGAGGCTGACGTTGCTGCGACTGGTCATGAGCTTGTTGGACATGTCCTCGAGCGTCATGGGGCTGTCGCCGAGGTAGAGGAGGGCGTAAATCTCGGCCATGACCTTGCTGATACCCCAGTAGCCGCCCATGCGGCCCCAGCCTTCGATAAAGATGTCCTGAGGCGTGCTTTTCTTGATGATCATTATTTGTATCTCTTTGTCATTTATTATGGTTGCAATGATGTCTGTACGTACTGAATTAGTAGACCATTCGACCCGGACTGTCAATCCAATTCATGAATCGGCTCACAAAATGCTGTGGATATCGCCCGAATCACCGGCTCAGCCGCACACCGGCACCGGGCGCTCCGGCTCAGAGCGCTCGCTGCCTCCCATGAGTAGTGCTCCCTGAACGTATATAGGCGGACCGGCCGGCGCCTCCCAGATCGCATCATATTTGTAGCGCTTTGGGCGCTTCGCAGCCGCAATTCGCCGTCGACCCGGTGCCTGGGTGTGCGGTTCGAGCTCGAATTTGGGTTGGTGCGGAAGCGGTGTCGCAGGTATAAGTAGAAGGATGAGGGCCACGACAATGATAAGTTGCGCGTACGGCGAGTTGCGCGGGTACGGGCGGTGGCGGATCCGGCGCGACGCCAACGCGAACCAGCGTTTCGGTCGCGATGAGCTCGCGCGCATGACACAGACGCTGCTCGAGGCGCGCGTGCGCGACGCCATCGAGCGCTTTCCACTGTATGCCGGGAGAGTGCGCGCGCACCGCGGTTCGCTGCCGGGTGCCGGTGAGGCGATCGTCGTCGCCGAACTTCCGGTGTGGACCCGGGGCGACCAGCGCGAGCTCTTTGCACAGCAGGAACGGCCGGCCGATTCGGCGTACGTGCACCAGACCAGCGGATCGACCAGCCTCCCGGTCACGTTTCACGTTACCCGCGAGAGCTACGAGTGGCGGACCGCTGTGACCGACCGCGGGTACGGGTGGGCCGGCGCCGAGGAGGGGAGCAGGACGTTCATCCTGTGGGCCGGTGACCAGAAGAAAAAGAGCCTGTCCGTGAGGTTCAAGAAAGCCGTCCACAACACACTCCAGCGCCGCCGCTTCTACGACGTGTTCCAGCGGATGGGGGAAGAGGAACTGGCCGAGTGCTGCCGTACGATCGACGACTTCCGGCCCCACACCCTCATCGGGTATACCAGCATGCTCGTCGACCTCGCCCGCTACGTACGCGACCATCCGAAGGCGCTCGCCTGGAAGTCGCCGACGCTTGTCAACGCCGCCGAAGGTCTCCAGGCCGGACAGCGCGAGATGTTCGAGGAACTCCTCGTCGACGAGGTTTACCTCGCCTACGGCAGCCGTGAGTTCATGGGCGTCGGTATGGAGTGTTCGCGTCACGCCGGGTATCACGTCTACACCGACAACGTCGTTGTTGAAGTCGTCGACGACGACGGCATCCCCGTGGAGCCCGGCGAAAACGGACGGATCGTCATCACCGACCTCCGTAATCCCGCCACGCCGTTCATCCGTTACGAAATTGGCGACTCCGGCGTCATGGCGCCGTCAGGCGAAGCCTGCCGGTGCGGACTGCCGTTTCCCCTGCTGACCAGCGTCGACGGCCGCCTCCAGGACGTCGTCCACGCGGCCGACGGCCGCAAAGTCACCGGTCTGTTCGTCACGTTCACCATGCGCCAGTTCGACTGGATCGAGGGGTACCAGATCGTTCAGGACGTACCCGGGCGCATAGTAGTGAGGCTGATATCACAGGTCGAACTGACGCCACAGCGCATCGGGCCCGTCGCCGAACTCCTCAGATCGAAACTCGGCGACGACATGAAGATCGAATTCGAGCACGCCGAGTCGCTGCGCCGCCGCGCCAGCGGCAAGGTGGCCCTGATTATTTCATCGATCAAGGAAGACTGATCCGTTCAGGACGGGTTACAACACCCGGCGCGCCGTTGCGTAACGCTTGCGGAAGTATTTGTTGTCGAGGCGGTCGTATTTGACCTGCTTCGAACGTGTCGATGCGTGGATGAACTCGCCGTCCCCCGAATAGATCCCGACGTGGGAGATCTTGGTGTTGCCCGAGGTCCGGAAGAACACAAGGTCGCCCGGCTGGAGATTTGACCGATCGATCTGCCGGCCGAAATGTGCCTGGTCCCGGGAGGTGCGCGGCATCGCGATACCGAATTTCTGGTAGACCGTCACCACCAGGCCCGAACAGTCGACGCCGCCCTGCGTCGTGCCGCCCGAACGGTAGGGCACACCGAGGAATTTGTTTGCTTCGCTAATCACTTCGTCGCCCCTGACGTCCGACGGCGGCGCCTCCGGCCGGGGGCCCGACGAGCGGTAGCGCGGCGCGCTGGTGCACGCGGCCATCGCGGCGAGGGCCAGAAACGAGGCGGCCAGGACTGTCAATCGGGGTACTTCTCTCATAACCATATAAATGACTAGGGAATTCGTGCGCGGCGGACAAGGAAAAACTGGTGCGGAGCCTGCCACCAACCCGTCTGTATACGTTAAAACGCAAGGATCGTGCCCCCCCCGGACCACCCCATTCAGGCCATAAGCATTCGGTTGTGCCTCTGAAATTGTATCTGGCCCGGGTTGTGCAATATCCCTGGCGTGAAGACGACCGATACCGCGTCCACTTGCTGGAGCCCTCCCCACTGTCCCAATCCCAACTGCCGATACCACAGCCCCTTAGTCGAGGGGTGGCGCTACAAGCGTGCCGGTTTCTTCGTTCGCCACGCCGAGCCCCACTGTATACAACGTTACCGGTGTAAATCGTGTCTTAGATGCTTCAGCACGCAGACGTTCTCGACGACGTACTGGCAGAAACTCCCCGGGCTCGACAAGCTGATCTATATGAAAGCGGTGGGCGGGATGGCCAACCGTCAGATCGCCCGGGACCTGCGGGTGAGCCCCAAGACGGTCGACGACCGGGTCGCCCGCATGGGCCGTCACTGTATGCTCGCTCACCAGAAGCAGATGGAGACCGCCCCGCCGGTCACCTCCCTGGTCATCGACGGCTTCGAGAGCTTTGAGCTGAGCCAGTACTACCCCATCCACCACCACTTCGCCGTGGAGAAGGGCACCGACTTCTTCGTCTACTTCACCGACAGCGAGCTCAGGCGAAAAGGCCGGATGACGCCCTATCAGAAGAAAAAGAGGTGTCAACTCGAGCGACAGTTCGGCCGTCCCGATCCCCAGGCGATTCGCAAAGACATGACCGAATTGCTCGCCGTGTCGCTCTCGGGAGTGAAGAAGGCCACCGTGTACAGCGACGACCACCGTAGTTATCCGCCGGCTATCGCCAGGGTTTCGTGCGAGATCACCCATGACATCACCTCGAGCAAGGCCCGGCGGACAACTTCCAACCCGTTGTGGGAGGTCAACCTGCTCGATCTGATCGTTCGTCACAGCAATGCCAACCACAAACGTGAGACCATCGCCTGGAGCAAACGGCGCCAGGCCAGCGCCGAGCGTCTGGCGATGACGCTTTACTGGCGCAACAACATGAAGGGACGCCGGGAGAAGGTTCGGGGGAGTCCCACACCGGCGATGGTCCGGGGGATGGCCACACGTGCCCACACGCTTGACGATTTACTCTCGGCGAGAATCTTCCGGGATCACGTGGCGTTGCCCCCGAGATGGTCACAGTACTACGAACGGACCGTCGAGACGCGAGCGCTCGGCCCTCATCGCTACCATA
>CBDUWU010000108.1:0-11145 GCA_965371015.1 uncultured bacterium
CCGGGCGTGCTTCCAATGCCACAACTACTTCGCTGGACCGTTTCCATTCGAGCACCAGGCGACGATCGGATTCTCGACGGAAGAGGGTGGGTGCATGGCGTGCCACCGGCCACACGGTTCGAACGTACCGCGAATGCTGAACCAGCCGTATGAGGCGCCTGACTTCAGTCTCTGCTCACAGTGTCACAGCGTTCCGGGACACAATTACAACTACAGGCACGGCGATGAATGGGCGGGCGTTCCGTGCAACGACTGTCACGTGGATATCCACGGATCGTATGTCAACAGGCAGTTCCTCAGCACCGAGCTGCAGTCCCAGGGGTGTTTCGCCGGCACATGTCACCGTTTCTAGAATAACCGGGAAAAAACCATGAACAAAAATACCTGCAGAATCGTTGTTCTTGCCCTGGCCTGCGCCGTTCTCGTGGCGTCGGTGGGACCGGCCGACGCGACCGGGAAGACGGTAGACGGTACGCTGAAACTCGGCGGTATCGGAATAGATGAGACCTACGGTGACCTGGCGAGCGTCCAGGAAACCTATAACATCTTCGAAGGTTTCAACGTCGCCCAGGTACTGATGAACGGGCGCATGGGACCGAAACAATATTTTACGTTCAATATCCGGGACATCAACCTGGAGAGCCGGAAGGGGAACTTCCTCTACCGTGCCTCGAACGTGTTTCGATTCAGCTCCAGCTACCGCCAGAACCGCTACGTATTCGATCCCGAACGCAATGTGACTTCCAACAGGAAGGTCTGGGGATTCAACCTGGCGTACAATCCGGCCAGGTCGTTCAACCTGCTGGCGAATTACAACTACAACAAGAGAAATGGGGATCGCGTGAGTTATCCCCTGGGGACCACCGGAAGCTGGTTGGGAGCGGGGTACGACTACACGCAGCACAATGGCGGGATCGAGGCCCAATACGTGCGTGGCCGCCGAGGCGGGGCGCTTCGGTACGACTTTACCGACTTCACCAACCGGCGGGATCAATTAACGGACCGGCGTGGAAACCTCTTCAGCGCGCGATTCAATTCGCCGTGCTATTTCTATGACAAGTGGGCGCACTTCTTTCGTTTCGCCTACGGAAAGCAGGATGTGGCAAACGCCGGCGTCGACCTGAAGCTCTACAATTTTCAGTACAACGGCATCATAACGCCGGTCCGCTGGTTCCGGTTCCAGTACAACCTCTATTTGAACCGGTTTGACGACAGCTCCACCGCAATGGTCACCGATAATATCCAGAACAACTTCGACGGAGAATTTTACTATAGATACGGCCGCATTTTTGGCGGATTTGGTTACGAAATCAACGATGACGACAGGCAGCTGACCGATTACAACACCTACATAGTCGGCGGGACGTTCGATTACGAAAAGCGTGTTTATGCCAAACTGAGTTATGCCAACCGCACCAAAACCGACAGAGAAAAGCTGACACTTCTTCAGGATATCGAGTCGGAACGGGTGCGGGCGGATCTGAAACTCACCGTGACCGACGAACTCGTTGTCGGCGGCCGATACACCGAGGGGGAAAGGGTCTATCCCGATATCGGCGCTTCGGCCAAAGGTCAGTGGACCAAGGGGTACCTTACTTACAAGCTGCCGGTGTGGTTCTCGATCGTCGGCGATTACGTCTACCGCGTAGAAGACAACAACAACCTGGTCGGGACATTCAAGACGAACACGCAAATCGCGACGACCAGGTTGACCTTCGATCGGGTACAGGATTTCTCCTTCGGTATCGGGGGGACCTACCTGCGGGTAAGGGAAGACCTCGATATCGAGAAGACCATCTTTTTCGTGGAGGCGGCATACACCGTCGCGGATAAATATCACTTCGAACTCGAATACAACGCGTTCAACTACGACGATTACATTGTGGCGGAGCGTTACTACACGGGGAATGTGGTGTGGTTCAACGTCGCTTACGATTTCAATGTGAAGTTTTCTGACTAGCGGTCTCTGAATACTGGAACGGGAGGAATCAAATGCACTGCAACAGACTGGCAATAACGCTCTTGTGCGTCACCGTCATGGTGTCGGCGTTTGCCGCTTGTGAACGCAATGTGACGACGATAAACGAAACGTATACGGCGACGGCGTGCTTCGATTGTCACAGCGATCAGAATACCGCCATTGTCGCCGCGGAAGGACAGTGGCGCTACTCGGAACATGGCAGCGGGAAAAACACTGACCATAACCGCGGTTCATGCGCCGGCTGCCACACGAATGAAGGCTTTGTGGCCAAGGTAGAGGGGACGGATCCGCCGCCGACCTTGTCCACCATGCCGACGATGATTCACTGCTTCACCTGCCACGCCCCGCACACGAACAACAACCTTTCGTTGAGGGTGACGGAAACCCAGACGATCGCGGACGGCACCTCGATGGATATGAACGCGGGAAATATCTGTGCGGCATGCCACCAGGCGCGCAGGAACGTCAATACCTACGTCGAGCAGCCCACGGATCTTTCCGATCGCTGGGGGCCGCACCACAGTACGGAAACGGACATGTACTGGGGGTCCAACGGCTACGAATACGCCGGGTACACATATCGCCGGACGAACCACCCGGGCGTCCTCGATGACGGGTGCCTCGACTGTCATTACAAGGAAGTCAATGCCTATATGATCAGCGGACACTCGTTCAACATGGAGTTCGTCGTCGATGGAGATACTCTCCGAAACACGGACGCTTGCGAAGGCTGCCACGGTGATCAAGATGACTTCAACTTAAACGGCGTTCAGGACGGAGTCCGCACGCTCCTGGAAGACCTGGAAGCGCGCTTGATCGCGGCCGGCTTGATCGACGACACGGGCGACCCGCTCAATGACGTGACAACGTCCCAGGATTCGGCCGGCGCCGTGTGGAATTACCTTATCACGGAAGAGGACGGGAGTTTCGGCGTCCACAACGCCAAGTACATCACGGATCTGCTGAATTCCGCGATTGTGTTTATTCAGACCGGCCCGGCGCCTCCGGTGGCGGGAGGGACAGATTCGGCAGAGATTTCGTCGAGTAACTAAGGTGGCGTCATAACCGCCGGCGTTTTCAATCAAAAGCGCCCCGGTCCTTCCGTCAGGACCGGGGCGCTTTTTTGGTGGCCGGCTGTCAAAGCCGGCGATCAGGAGCTCTTGTCTGAATCTGTGGGGGACGGGACGTCCGAAGAGTGGATGCGTTCCCACTCGATGTGGTATTCGTTCCGCAATTCCTCGTCGGAAATCTTCCCGTTCAGCATCGCCATATTGACGGGGTAAACGTCCGGGTTGAATACGACGAAGTAGATGTGCCAGACGAGAATGGCGAGCGTCGCCAGCCAGGCTTCGTACAGGTGGACCACCGTGAGGAGGTCGATGACCCAACGCGGGAACAGCGCGAGCGTTACATCCTTGAACCACAGCATGAGGCCGGTGACACCCATCACGATCGATCCCCAGACGAGCGCGTAATACTCCATCTTTTCCATGTAGTTGAAATGATCGAATCGCGGCGGCGATTTCTTGAGCCCGGCGTAGTAGAGGACATTGGCGAATATGTCGCGAATGTCATTGCCGGCCATGATGAAGGCACGGGACAGGGTGCGTCCGCGACGGGTGAAGAACATATAGTACGTGTGATAGACGCCCAGCGCGAGGAACACGGCGCCGGCGATCCGGTGGATCAAACCCCGCAGCTCGAACAGCCAGTCGAATCCGATGAACCCTCGAACCCACCATGTCCCGGGGTATTTGAGCGCGAATCCCGTCACCACGAGGAGAAAGAAGCTGGTCACCAGCGGCCAGTGCTGCCAGCGCTCGGCAACATACCAGCGGACGTGGTGGGTCTCGATCTGGTAGACGTGAGAGGGGACGCCGTGCTCTTTGAGCCAGCGCCGCCTCTGGATCCGCCGGACAAAGTCAAAAATATTGTGGATGATCATGCCGCCGATCACGACGACGATGAGGTAGAAGTAAAGTGTTTGTACCAGGAGCACCACGCGGCCGGGGACGGTGCTGGTGGTGAGGTGCACGGCGCCTTTGGCGACATTTTCCGTCGCGTTCGGGTGGCACTGACCACAGGTCTTCTGCAAATTGGCCGGGTGGACGAGTGAACCAGGGTCCGACGAGGGCAGAATATTGTGGATGCCGTGGCAGCTGGCGCAGTTTGCCGCCGCCAGCGAACCGCCCTTGATGGCGAGCCCGTGATAGCTGTCCTCGAACGTGCTGACGCGGCCGCCGGCGATACCATAGCGCTCGCTCATCATCTTCGACGCGTGGCAGCGCTCGCACGTTTCTTTCGAAACGCGCAGCGGATGAACGGGAGACTCGGGGTCATCGGTAGATTTGACGCCGTGCTCTCCGTGGCAGTCGGTGCACACAGGTGCTTGGCGGATGCCCAGGCCGGTGGCAAAGCCGTGTACGCTTTCGTCGTACTGGCGGGCTATATCTTCATGGCATTGTCCGCAGGTTTTCGAAACGTTGGTCCAGTAGATCATCGATTGCGGATCTGCCATGGTCTTGATCGCGTGGCTCCCGTGACAGCTGGAACAAGTTGCCGCGTCGAAATTTTCCTCCGTCATCAACGCGATTCCGTGAACGCTCGTTTCGTATGCCTTCAGCGGGTCAGGTACGGGAATATGGTACTTTTTCACAATCTGCGGATCGGCGTGACAAGTGGCGCACGTGGCGGCGAGGTTGAGGAGATAGGTTTTCGATTTCGGGTCAGATGACGGAAGTATGTCGTGCCGACCATGGCAGTCGGCGCAGGTTGGCGCGTCTTCCGCCCCGTTTTCGAGTCCGATGGCATGGACGCTGGTTTCGTATTCCTCCATCGCGTCGTCGTGACACATCGAACAATCGACTTGTTCGAGCACGTCGTCGTGGGGAAGATCGTCCGGGTCGGTGTCGGCGTGACAGTCGATGCAGTCCATGTCGCCGTGAATCGATCCGCGATAAACGAACAGGTCGATAAAAAGCGAAACGATGCTATCGCCGGGTCCGTCCCTGGTCAGCTCGGGGTCTTCGTGACAGTCCATGCACTCGTCCTGGGCGAGCGCGGCGCCGCCGACCCAAAAAACGACTATCGCCGCCAGGAGAAGCACACGCGGGATTTGCAGACGATGGTGCCGGGCCGTGATGTATCTCGTGCCTGCCATGAAAATATAACTCCTTGTAATTCATTGTGTTACTTATATCCAAACAGCACTGAATAAATGATCAAACCGATAATGATGATACCCAGACCGAGGGCGATGTTGCCGAAGACGCGGATTATGATGGCGCGCCTGCGCGATATCCTCGTCGTGACGACGCGTCTGCGCAGCATGCCGCTTTCCCTCAGGTCCGCGACCGCCTGGGGGCGGTCCTTCTTGTACTCCTTGAACGGCACGAGGCCGGTGAATATCACCGTGTCCATGGGAAAAGCCTCGGGGCGGAGGTGCGTGTTGAAGAAGTGAATTGTGAAAATAAAGCCGACGGCCAGCAGGGCCTCGTCGCTGTGTATGATCGTGGCGACATTAATGAACCACCCGGGCACGAACTTGGTAAAAAACTCGGGGAACCACAGCATCAACCCCGACAGCCCGATGATCGCCACGCCCCAGAACACGGCCAGGTAATCGAACTTCTCCCAGTAGGTCCAGCGGCCGTAGTTGGGGCGTGGGCCCCGGCGCCAGAACCACTTGATGGTAGCGATGAAGTCGGTCAGGTCCTTGCGGTTGAACATGAGGGAATTCCAGCCGAAAATCAATTCGCCCCAGGAGAGCTTTTTGTGCAGCTTGTAGCGGATCAGCGCCGTGAGATGAAACGCGAAGTATCCAAAAGTGATGACGGCGGCGAAGCGGTGGATCGTGCCGGCCGACTTGACCCCGCCCAGCAGCCCGGCTACGAAATTTGCCCACGGCATTGCAGAAAACTTCAGCATCATTCCCGTCAAAGCGAGAGACAAAAAGCTGATGATCACGAAAACGTGGGTGTAGCGCTGCGCACGGGTAAACCGGCGGACAAAATACCGACTGTCTTCTTCCTTGCCTTGCCGGCGCCGTTCTCTCATCTGCCGGAACGAACTGGGCAGCCACATGAGCGTGTGGATCCCGAAGAACACGAACACGCTTACCAGCAGTATCGTCATGGCCCAGTACGTGTAGTACAGGATCGGATATCGTACCGGGTCATGGTGTGTGGCATGGGTCAGATAACCGGTGAAACGCTGGTTCGAGTCCTCGTGACATTTCTGGCACGTGTTGACGATATTGCCGAATGACACGGTAGAGTTCGGGTCGTTATTGGCCAGGATGAGGTGTGCCCCGTGACAATCGGAACACTTGGCTGCGTCGAGATAACCCAGCTGGTAGGCTTTTCCGTGCATGGTGTCGAGATAAGTGTCGGCCAGTTCGCGGTGACAGGAACCACACTGGTGCGTCACTTCGGACAAGAATTCGTCGCGTTCGACTTCACCGATGTGGTGGGAGGAGTGACAGGTGGCGCAGTTGGGCCGTTTCGTGGCTTCATCATCCGCCGTCTGATAGTGGACGCTCTTGATGAACTGCTTGTAAATGCCGCGGTGGCACGATGCGCACGTTGCGGACAGGTTATGCTCGTTTACCGTAGATTGCGGATCCGTATGCTTCAGGACCATGTGCGAACTGTGGCAGTCGATGCAGATGGCGCTCGGCAGAAGGCCCTTTTCCGTCAGTCCGCGGCCGTGGACGCTGGTGGAATAGTCGACAAGGGCGTTCTCTTCGGACAAGTCGGCGCCGAGCGTCGCGGTGCTCCCCGTGCGGTGACATTCGCCACACAAGGCGGGAACCGAGCTGCGATATGTATGGGCGTCTTCGTCGCTGTGTGCCCTGGTGCCGTGCGTTCCGTGACACGTGGTGCAGTAGGGAGCCTCCTGTCGCTTATCGAGATATGCCTTTCCGTGGCCGCTGGCATAGTACTCGTCGGCGATCTTTGCGTGGCAGGAGGAACAGTCCACCCGCCCCGACGGCTCGCAGGGGCGATCACGCCTCGGGTCTATATCGGAGTGGCATTTGACACACGGAATATTTTGGTGGACGGAAGCGCCGACTTCGGCGTGGTCCACGTGCATCGACAGGGAGTCGGGGCCGGCGACTTTGAACACATCGGTTCGGCCGTGGCACTTCATGCATGACATGTCCGATACGGTCAGGACTACAGTTTCCTTGCGCGCCTTGTGCGGCAGGTGGCAGTCGGTACAGGCGGGTATCGCGCCCGGCTGTTTTTCCCACAATTCGCCGCGGATGACTGTCTCGTGGACATCCTCGATCCGCGAATGACACTGCATGCAGGTTTCCGCGATATTCCTCGGCGAGATCGAGGCCCTGGGATCGGAGTGGGGGAATATCAGGTGGCTTTGGTGGCAATCGACGCACGCTGCCGTCACGGTCAGGCCTTTCTGAAACAATCCTTCACCGTGGATACTCTGGCTGTAGTTCTCGATGATGTTGTGTTCGAAAATCTCGTAGGTGCTGGCGACGGGTGCACCCTCGCGGTGACAACGGCCGCACGTGTACGGTACGCGCATCTTGTAAGACGGAGACAAGGGATCGGAGACCGGGCGAATGGCGTGGACATTGTCGCTGACGTGGCAGTCCGCGCAACGAGGCGCGAAGGGGGCGTTGCGATTCAGCGCCTGACCATGGATGCTGGCGTCGAAGTCCGCCTGGGCGTCGTCGTGGCAGTTGCCGCAATAAACGCGTTCCAGTACTTCCTCGTGGGGAAAGTCTTCGACGTCGGCGTCTTCGTGGCAGTCGATACACTCGAGGTCGCCGTGTACGGACCTCTCGAACAGCGGGTACTCGATGTGCAACGATATCTTCTTCCCGTTACGGACCGTGTCGAGGTCCGGGTCGTCATGGCAATCGAGACAAGTGTCATTGTCGACAGCCACTCCGGGAATCGCCGCCAGTGTGAGCAGGACCACGAAAGCCGTTATCGCAAATATCTTCAACATTTCGTCGGTACTCCGGTGCTTTCAGGTTCAGGGTTGTGTACCGGTGTGACATTCATAGCAAGCGATGTCGTCGAATCCCTCTTCGTCGGGATCATCGGGGTGCACGAACTCGAGTCCATCTTCGTCCAGCGCCATTTGTCGGTACTCGCCGCTGCCCTGGACCATGATAATGTGGCACGAGGTGCATTCTGTGTTGATCACCCAGCCTTCCTCGCTTTGCTTGTTGCCGTCGTGACAACGAACGCACCCCGGAAACAGGAAGTGTCCGATGTTGTCCGGATACTCGTCCCACCTGACATTCATCTCGGGGAAGATGCTCTTGGAATACTGTTCCTGCACGGCGATGATCGCCTGTTCAATCTCCAATCTCTTCTTTTCGAATACGTCAGGCCGGTCAATCCGATATGACTTTTCGATGTAGTTGGCAATACCTTCGTGCGCTTCGGCTTCTGTTTCGTAATCCATGTCCATCGATTCGACGGCCAGCCGCTTGATGTCGGTGAGTGTCAGATCGATCATCCCGGTCAGCAGGGCGAGATCGATCATGTAATCGGGCGAACGGTACTTGTGGCTGGGACGGTTGTGACAGTCCATGCAGTCCATTTTTCGAATGGTCGCGGACGCTATTTCTTCCTCGGTCAGGGGGTTTTTCTTGTCGTGGTAGACCGTCACCCGGCCCGTATCGGCGTCCCGGACGCGGATCCAGGGTATATCCCAGCGCCGTTCGTCGCGGGCGATGTATTCTGTTTCCACGCCGATGTTCATATGCCAGTGGATACCCGCCGTCTGCCCGGTCTTGGGGTCGCCGCCGCCCGTCCGGATCAATATGCTGATCGGCCAGTGTGTGTTTTCTTCATTATACATGTAGTGGTTGAATAGTTTCTGCTGTCCGCCGTAGAACTTTTTGGGCCAGTGGCATTGCTCGCAGGTCTCCTGCGCCGGGCGGAGGTTCTTGATCGGCGTCGGTATTGGCCGCGGATAGATTTTGGCCAGGACGGCATAGACCTGGTACATACCCGAAAGTTTTGACTTGGCGTAAAAGCTCGCGCCGCTGCCCACATGACAGGCAGTGCAGGACACGCGCGCGTGGGCAGAATTCTGGTAGGCGACGTGCTCCGGCTTCATTACCGTGTGGCAGGTGGTGCCGCAGAACGTCACGGATTCTGTAAAATGAAACGCGTGATAACCTACCACCGTGACGATCGTCAGGAAAACAAGAGTAGCGGCTGAAAACAGGAAGAAAACATTCCGGTGGGTTTTCTTGTTGAGGTCGAAATAGGGCCAGTCAGGCGCTTTGATCTCACCGTGCTTCTTGATCCCCTGCCAGTGGCGGATCATTCCGACGGGGATCATAAACAGCCCCAGCGCTATAATGGGGGGCAGTACCATGTACACGAATATCCCCATGTACGGGTTGGTTTCGCCCACTATCGAAATGACTACGAGAGCGAGCCCCAGCAGTGCCGTCGTGACCGCCCCGATGTATGTCCCGACTATACTGGTCTTGTTATAGAAGTATCTGGGGAAACGATGAATTTTCATCTATTGGTCTCCTCGTAACCTGTTGGTCTAATTTCCATTACTTCTTCTTTTTGTCCGCGTCTTTGCTCTCGTCCAGATGGTAGTAGCAGACGCGCTTTCTGGCATTGCGCAAAAGACATTTTTCCCGGAAATAGATCCCGCAGCGAAAACACAGTTCGTCGGGCCGTGCACCGATATCGACGAGATCGGCAGAGAGCCGGTCGAGCAGGTTGCCGGCAGCGTTGAGATCCTCCGGGTTAAATCTCTGGAACAGCCCGTCTAGAGTCTTGTAAAAAATTTCTTCGTATAGCGCGAGCGTCCGGTTTCCTTCATCGCTGAGTGAAAGTTCGATTGCGCGGCGGTCGTTTTCCTTTTCTTTGCGCTGGATCAAACCGCGGCGAACGAGCCTGTCGACGGCTTTGCTGGCCGCGGCGTTACTGACCGAGAGAAACGCGGCTACCTCGCTTATCGTACCCGTGTTCGTCCGTACGATCATTTTCAGAAGTTTCAATTGAGAGAGCGTGAAGTGTTTTCCGAGAACCGAACGTACCTGTTCGCCCATAAGCTCCGTCATGGCCGTCGAAAAAATCTGGGTACTCGCCAGAAAGTCGTTCAGGATATCGGCCCGCTCCGTTCGGGGAGCCGCCATGGAAATACCTCCGGTCGAATAAATTGGCTGCGCGATGGGCGCCGGGGAGAGCAGATACGTCGAGGGGCGCGAGCCGCAGTATGTGAAATTAGTATCAATGCTGCCGGTTGAATATATATGGGGTTAATATTTTCTTCAAGAGCGTTTTTCGTAAAAACGATAAAAATATGCTGTAGTATAAATGCTACAACTATGTCCAGAATAAGGGTTTGTGCTAGAGGGTGACGCCGCCCGAGCGCTCGAGGCGCTTCTCGCAGAAGACGGAGAACAGACGGAGGGCTCGATCGGCGGTCTTGAAAGTGGGTACGCCGCTGCGATGGAGGAGCTGGCGCATTTCGAAGTAGAGGGGCCCTCCGTCGACGACGGCGACCCATGGCTTGTCGATGGCGGTGTAGAGACCGACCATGCGCCAGGCAACGCTGTCGTCCCGCCGGATGTCCTCAGAGTGGCCGTTTCCGGCGGGAAGGGTATTGAGTTCGGTCGTGAAGGGCACGCAACCGATTACGCCGACGTCGACGTTCTCGTCCTCGAGGACGGCCCGGGAAGCCCGCTCGAAGGTCTCGTCATTAACCATCGGGGCGGCGCGGCGCCGGCTTTATTTGCTTCCGATCGGTTGCGAATCAGGCGTTTCCGGGAGGCCCTCCCCGGAACTCTTCCTTGCGCAGCAGCTCCGTCCAGCGTTCATCGATTTCTCTTTCGATGACCGTGATGTCGTCGTCCGACAACTTGCCGAATCGGCCCTGCCCCTCGAGGTACTCGCGGACCGGGACGGGAGGAATGTCCTTGTTCACCCTGCAGTGTGTGCCGTTCCAGGCCTCCACCATCGGGAACAAACGGCTCTGGACTGCTTGTCGCGCGAGCTCGACCGTCGAGCCCGGCGCGCTCTTCCAGCCCGTCGGGCACGGCGCGAATATATGGATGAACTTCATTCCCCGGATCTCGCGGGCGCGAAGGAACTTTTCGCCCAGGTCGTCCGGATAGGCGACGCTGGACGTCGCCAGGTAGGGAATGTTGT
>CBDUWU010000109.1:0-11054 GCA_965371015.1 uncultured bacterium
GTCGAGCGCGCGGTCGATGCGCGCGATGGTTTCCATCAGGTGCGCGTTGGTGTCGTCGTCGAGCCCCGGCCGCTGCAGTGCCGTGTTGGCACTGTTGCGGATCCGCCGCAGGTTGAGACGCGACAGCTCGGTCGCTTCCGGCGGCAGGAACGGGTGAGGCGTCGCGACCTGAACGATCAGACGGTTCAGGTAGACGCGCTGCAGGTTACGCTCGAGACCGGCGTACTTGCCTTGCGGAGCCGCGTTGTCCGTCCAGATATCGCGTGTCAGCGTGCTGTACACCTGCGACAGCTTGAACGGCTTGTCGACCTTGTACTGCGCCTCGATCACACGGGCCTGGAGCACCGGGTTCATCAGGTTGGAAAGAACGGCCCGCTGAACCATGAAGATCCACTGTGACATCGGAAAGTCGTAGCGGCGGCCGAATGCGAACGGGTTGTTCTCCCAGCTCCACTGACGGTCGTCCTGAAGCATGTTGAGCATTTCCGGATCCAGCACCCACGTATCCGTCTTGAGCGCGTTGGCCACGACGAAGTCGAGCGCCTGCTTCTGCATGGCGGGGTCGACCGGCGTGAGCGGCATCTGGCCGTTGTCACTGCCCTTGTGCGGGCGGGCGGTGTACTGTCCGCCGATGTACTTGACAGCCAATCTACTCGCCACGTACTTCTGCATGTAGAGCGTTATCACGGCCGTGCGCAGCGGCACGTAGTTCCCGCCGTCGGACACGACGCGGTCGGCGAGTTCGCCGTTCTTGAGCAGATCGTTGCAGATCGTCATCCGCTCGGCGGCAAACGCCATCGGGTCGTCGCTCAGGTCGAAGATGTTGATCCGCGGATCGAGCGCGTGGAGCGGGTAGGCGTCCTCGTCGGTGCCATACAGGTTCTCCGTTTTCCATGCTTCTTCCGCAATCGGATCGAGGTTCTTTTTCTGCGCCTCGGGTGTGTCGCCTTCGACTCCCATGTAACCCCACTTGATAACCCACTTGTCGGTCGTCCCAACGCCGACGCCGTAATAGTACCCCTGCTCGCTGGGGTTGGCCGCGACGTTGGCACTGGCGTAGTCCATCACCGAACCGGTCATACCGATTTCCGCGATGAGGTCCTTGTTGTTCAGCTGGTCGAACGGCACCGCTGCCGAGCTGAGGAAATTGTGGCGGAGTCCCAGCGTGTGGCCGACTTCGTGAGCCGTCACCCAACCGAGCGCCGCGCCGACATAGTCATCGGTGAGTTCGCTACCCGGAGGGAGCATTTCACGTCCGAGGAGCGCGATGCGCATGAAGTTGCCGTCGAGTTGCATCATCTCCAGGAGATTGCAATTGTAGCGATTATGCTGCTTGAGCAGGGGAAGTTCGTCCCAGTTGATTTCTTCAGCACGCTCTTCGTCGGTCATCCACAGTTCCTTGAGCGTCGGATCGACCGACATCAGAGCTTCGCGCGGGCCGGCGTAGCGTTTGTAGGCGTTGCCGAAGCTGTGAGCCATGTTGTGCTCGAACAGGATGTCGGCGTTGAGGATCTCGCCCGTACGAGGATCGACCTGCGATGGTCCGATCGCAAGGTATCTCGCCTGGTCCGACGTGTTCCAGCGGATCGTGCTGTAACGCGAGTCCGCGGCGTCGTACTCGGGATCTTCTTCGGGCGTCGGGGCGCGCTTGCCGATGATCGCGTTCTTGAAGCCGGCCTCTTCGAAGGCCTTCTGCCACCACTCGACACCGGCGATCAGGTACGGAACGTACCTGTCCGGCACGGTGCGGTCGATGTAATAAACGATCGGCTCGACCGGCTCTGACACCGCCGCGCTGGAATCTTTCTTTTCCAGGCGCCAGCGGTGGACGTAGTGCTGAAACCATCCCTCTTCGTCGACGCGGGTAAAATCCTTGAACGACGTCGTGAAGTACCCGACTCGGTCGTCCTCGATTCGCGGCATCATCGGCTCGGCGGGGAGCTCACGAATGCTGTAGTGGATGCCGAGTTCGATATAACGCGGGTCGGGCACGCTCGGAAGGTTGAGCCGGAACGGCTGCGACGGGTTGAAAGTTACCCTCGTGTCGATCTCGAGGTTCTCGGGGTAACCATTGATCTCGTTGAAGTACCCCTTCTTGGCGTCCATCCGGACCGGCTGGCGGAACACGGCGTTCATCATCATTCCCAGCCCCACCACGTCTGACAAGAAGTAGCCGTTGACCTTGACGAGAACCGTCTTGCCGTCGTCCTTTTCGCTCTCGATGGAAAGGTTGGCGACGATCGACGGGCCGAACGTGAGTTCGAGCGCTTTCTGGAGCCCCTCGTCGCCGGGAGCGCGGAAGTTCTCCGTCAGCCGGCGGATCTGCAGGTGATCCTCCTGGCGGTGGAAATCGAACATCATGTTGTCGAGGCGCAGGCCGCCGAACATCATGTACGCGCCGATACCCCGGGAAAAATGCGAGATCATCAGGTAGGGCTTGTCGAGCTGGTCGGCGTTGATCTCGAACCACACGTCTTCCTGTTTGGTCCAGACCTTGAAAAGTCCCTCGGCCTCTTCGGCGTCCTTGAGGACCTTTTTCCACTCTTTGTACTTGGGTTTCTTTTTGGGCGGCGGGGACTTGCGATGAGTCCTGGCTTCCAGCTTCTTCGCATAGGGGTACCGCGGGGTCCCCTTCACGCTGGGTTTTTTGTCGTCCTTCTTGTCGCCCTCGTCCTTCTTCTCGCCCTCGTCTTTTTTTTCGTCCCCCATCATGGCACCATCATCGTCGGCGGCGGTGACAACCGGCGTTGTATCGGCGGCCGCCTGCGGGGGCGCCGCGTTGCCCATCAAGACAAGTACAAAAACGAAAATTGCGAGCATTCCTGGCATACGAAGCATGCTCGTGAACCTCCTGAATCAGGTATGGGTTGGTATTTGGACGGGTCGGGATACTTCCGACTATACGAATCAAACAGCAAATCGTTCCCGGTAATATGCGGAGAAATACGGATTTGCGCCTCCGGAACCGGAGCCCATCCATTGTATGGACAAACGTATGACGGATCAAGCCGATTCACCGCGGCGCCCGGTGGCGGGGCCCAATCTGCGGGTGCTGGCGGCCCCGGGCGTGTGCTATGCTCGACGGACTCAACGACGATTCAACCTCGCACCGGACACACCGGAGAGAAGCGGCAATTATATGAAATACAACATTTTACGAATACTCGCCCTGGCAACGGCGGTTCAGGCCTTTCTGTGGAGTACCGGCGGAACCGCGGCCGGGCCCCGGTCTTCCGCGCCCGAGAACCTGACGGTAGAGCGGATCTATGGAAAACCCTCGCTCGTGGCCACCCTGCCATCGGGTATACAGTGGGCCGGCAACAGCAAAGGCGTTTCCCTCATCGAGAAGCGGGGCGAAGGGGACGACGTGCAACGGGTGTTTCTCGTCCGCGAGGTCCCGTCGGGCAAGGAGCAGGTCGTGTGTGTCCCTGATACGGCGGCCGTCCCCGACGACCTGCGCAAGTCAGACGACACTCGATTCAAGATCGGCTCGTACAGCTGGGACGAGAAGGGAGAGCGGATCGTGTTCTCGTTCGGGGGAGAGGTGTTCACCCTCGACCGGAAATCCGGCCGCATCGAGCGCCGAACCCGGACGGACGGCGTCGAGCGTAACCCCCTGTTTGCTCCCGGCGGCGACAAGATCGCGTACACGAGAGACCACGACCTCTACGTCCTGCGGCTCGAGGGCAACGAAGAGATTCGCCTTACCGAGAGTGGCGCCGACACCGTTCTCAACGGCATACTCGACTGGGTCTACATGGAGGAGCTCTTCACCCGGGGCAACAAGCGGTCATTCCGCTGGTCACCGGACGGCGAACACGTGGCATTCCTCCAGATCCGCGAAAGCCGGGTCCCGGAATTCCCGATCGTCAACTGGATGGATTCTCAGCCCGAGCCCGACATGCAGCGATACCCCAAGGCGGGCGACCCCAATCCGGTGGTTCGCGTCGGGATCGCCCCGGCGGGCGGAGGTGGCGTCGTATGGGCCGACAACGATACGAGCGACGACTCTTACATCGCGCGGATGTACTGGCTGGGAGACAGCCGCGGGGTGGCGATCGAAAAACTCAATCGCGCCCAGGACAATGTCACCCTCATGTTCGCCGACGCGGAGTCCGGCGCAATCGAGGTCGTGTTCGAAGAATCCGACCCGGCGTGGATCAACGTCAACTACCTCAAGCACTACTACAAGAAGAAGCGCTGGTTCGTATGGGGTTCGGAGCGGTCCGGTCACCAGCACCTGTATCTGTACAACATGGATGGCACGCTCGAGCGCGAACTCACGTGGGGCGACTGGGAAGTGACGGCACTCAACGGCGTGAACGAAAAGAAGGGCAAAGTCTATTTTACCGCCAACAAGTCGAACTTGCTCGGGCGCCACCTGTTCGAGGTTTCCGACAAGGGCGGAGAGATCCGCCAGATTACTTCGGGCGAAGGCGGACACCGTGTCACCATGTCTCCGGACCACAAGTACTTCATCGACCGCTTTTCATCGGAAAAGCATCCCGCCGTGATTTCAGTTTACCGCGTCAACGGAAAGAAGGCGTTCGATATCGCCGATCAGATGACGCCGGATCTCGCCGGGATGGACCGCCCTCTGCCCGAATACTTCACTTTCAAATCGGCGGCGGGTATCGAGTACTACTGTTCAATCACCCGGCCCCCCGATTTCAACCCACTCCAGAAATATCCCGTGATCGTCTACACCTACGGCGGTCCCCACGCCCAGGTCGTCAGCCGCCGCTGGTCGGGGTCGGGGCTGTGGCACAGCATGATGGCGGCCCGGGGTTACGTCGTCTTCAGCCTGGACAACCGCGGCTCGTCCGGCCGCGGCAAAAAGTGGGAAGACCACATCCTCAAGAATCTCGGCCACTACGAACTCGAGGACCAGTTGGCCGGCGCGGAATACCTGCGCTCGCTGCCGTACGTGGATGCCGACAGGATTGGTATCTGGGGTTGGAGTTACGGTGGATTCATGACGCTGATGGCGCTCTTCAAAGCACCCGGCGTGTTTGCCGCCGGAGTTGCGGTGGCGCCGGTAACCGACTGGCGCCTGTACGACTCGATATATACCGAGCGCTACATGAAACTGCCCGCAGACAATCCCGACGGATACAAAACCGCCTCGCCGCTAAATTTCGTCGATGATTTCGAGGGAAAGCTGTTGTTGATGCACGGCGATGCCGATGACAACGTCCACGTACAGAACTCTTTTCAGCTGATCAAGAAGCTCATCGATGCCGGCAAGGACTTCGACTTCATGGTCTACCCGCGAAAAACCCACGGCATCAGCGGACCCGAATCCCGCGTTTTTCTCTTCAACAAGATGACCCGGTTTTTCGACGAAAACCTGATGGGTGAATAAAAAAAGAGGCGCCCGAAAGGGCGCCTCTTTTTCTGAAATCCCGACGATTACTAATTATACAGAGCCTTGATCTGGCCCCAGGAGCTTTCCTGTACGGGAACCGCGGGACAGATGAGAGACGTCATTCCGACACCATCGAACGCTACGCTGTCCGGCCAGCGCACTGCGCGCGGCTCCGCCTGGCCCGGATACGCGCTGATTACGATTTCGCTGTCAGGGGTACCCGAAATGCCGGCGCAGTCGTCACAGAACCACGCGACCGTGGCCGTCATCAACACAGCGGAGCCGAAGCCGTTGACCGGGACATTCCACGCGATACCGATGCCGGTCTGCGAATCACCGATCTTGAGGTCGGTGCCCACCGGGAAATCGCCCAGCCACGCCAGGTTGGTCGTGTAATCGATCGTGAATTCGGCCGCGCTGATCCACATGTTGAAGTTGTGGGCGACGACATAAAGGGTATCGATTACAGAGCCGATCATTTCCGCGGGACAGTTAGCGGCGGCCTCCTGCAGATTCTCATCGAAATACACCTGGAAATACGGCGTCTGTGCATACGCCGAGCTGGTAATTGCAATTGTGAATACGATTGCAATTGTCAATAGAGCTTTTTTCATGGGTGTCCTCCTCGTTTGCTTGAAACCCATTCAAAACATAAGCTTATGTTCCGCACCACGTGCTAATCACCGGTATGGAACGGGGGAACTTACTAGAACTATGCGCCCGTGCAAGACGTGTGCCGTGATTTGACGGGATAACTTGCCACTGCGGGCAAGGGACATGACGGGAACAGAAACGCGGCGTGACGCCGCGCTTCCGTCGAGCCGACCGGAAAATATTGCCGGTCTTTGCGGTGGAGACACTGTCGGGGGTTATGTGCACCTGCAGGCATTACGCCCATTCAGAAAAGCGGAAAGCCCGCCGAGTAAACCGGCCGGGCTTTCGCGCATCCACTTCGTTGCGGGATTCCTTCTCAGCAATTCGGAACGTCTCGCGGCTTCAACCAGTTGAACAAGGATCCGGGGTTCGCAGCCCCGGTGGGGGAATACGCTCCGCGAGACGCGTATCACACAAGCGGAATGGATTTCTATGTTCCTTGTATCCTAAGTACGCATATCGTATGCCATTTGTTTGTAAGAATATAACCTCCTGTATCCAAATAGGTTACCAAGCCGACTCGCCGAAAACGGCCAATCGGGAGCGGCCGAATTCACAACTTTGTTTACATTTTTATGTATGAGGCGCCGCCCACGGTGGCGTTTCAAAATATATAACCACTTGCCATAGTTGGCGTTACGTGGTTCACGGCGTCCGGCACGACGGTGTGACCGACGTTTACACCCATTCGTGTGTGTCGACGAAATCGCGGGATTGGCGTATCATGGGCCGGTTCGAGCATACGAAGGCGGCCTCCGCCGCCCCACCCAACCAGAGAAGAGAGGATTCACAAAATGACGCGCTACATCCGCCGGTCCGCGACCGGCGTCGCAACCACGATTTTGACCGCCGCGGCCGTATCAGCCACCCTGCTCGTGTCCTGCGGCCAGAACGCCGAAGAGGCGGACAAGTTTCCCAGCACAGAGACCTCCGCGCCGCTGGCCGCGGGAGAGATCACCAGCTTCAGGCTGGATAACGGAATCACCGTCTATCTTCAGGAAGAACACTCCAGACCCGATGTCGCCGTCGAAGTGCTGTACACCGGGGGCGTTATTCACGAGTGGGCCGGCAAGACGCAGGTCTCCCGCGTCGTTCCCCACATGCTGATCTTCTCGCCCACGGCGAGTTTTGGAGCCAACGGAGCGGTGGAGAAGATCCAGGAGACCGGGCGTGTAAATGGAGAGGTCAGCGGCGCGTTCTCGCATTTCGACTACACCGGACCCAGCGATCAACTCGAATTGCTGCTCCAGGTCGAAGCCGAACGGCTCACGTCGATCGAATTCAACGATGAGCAACTGGTGCAATTTTCAAAAAAATGTCAGGAAGACCTCGATCAGATCCTGGAAGACCCGCGGTTGTCGCTTTCGAAATACGGACTGATGGCCTTCAACCAGGTGTACAACCACGGCCAGACATCCGTCCCGCTCTACAACGGCGTTTTCCAGCTGACGCTCAAAGACCTGGAGAATTTCAGAAATGCGCGTTATCGCCTGACAGGCATGGTTCTCGCGATAACGGGCGATTTCGACACCGCCGCGGCCACCGACCTGATTAACAAGTACTTCGGCCCCATCGAGGAACGCCCCGAAGTCGATAAGCCGCCGCCACACCCGGCCAACCGCAACGTCAATGCCCACTGGGATGTGGCCGCCAACGTCATGTTCCTCATTTTTCCGGGTCCCTATGAAAACGAAGTGGAACGGCTCGTCCTGACGATATTCGGCGCCTACCTGAATCGGCAATTACAAACCAACCAGGAGCTCGCCCGGTACATCAAGTCGTCGTTCTGCAGCAATCAACTCTACCCGGTGGACGAGATGCCGTTCTTCGTGTTCGCCGAAATGAAACGCGGGCGCGAGCCCCAGGAGATCCGGCCCGTCATGCTCCTGACGATCGACGAAACGATGCGCCGCGTCACGGAAAAGATGTTCGGGGCGATGAAGACGAACCTCATCACTTTCATGGAGTCATCGATTTTCGACGCGCAGATGAATATTTCCCGCGTTCCTCATTACCAGGTCCTCGCACAGGAAGCGCTCAATATCGCCTCCCGGCACTATCTGCGCAGTGGCCGCACGCACGAAGAGTTCATCGAGTTTATCGACTCGATCACGTATGAACAGGCGGCTGCCTATCTAGAGTCGAGGCTGACGCTCGAGAACATGGAAGAAATCGTCATTCGCGAACAGTGACAACAATAAAAGGCGTCCCACGCTCTTCGTATAGTAGCGCGGGGCGCCTTTTAAATAATGTTCATCCGCTACCTACGGTACCACCGTCGGCATTCCCAGCATCGGCCAGAACACCAGGATGAATACAACGAGCACGAGCAGCAGGACGATACTGGCCGGCACACCCGTGAAGAAAAAATCTCCCGTGGTAAACTGTCTGGATTCGTAGGCGATCGCGTTGGGAGCAGCGCCGATCAGCAGCAGAAACGGCATGCCGGCGACGGTCAGCGCGGTAAAGAAAACAATCTCCGTACTGACGCCCAGGTAGCCGGCGATCACCAGCGATACCGGGAGCGAAATCGCTATCGCCGCCACGTTCATGATGAAGTTGGTCAACAGCAGCACCAGCACGGCAATACTCATAATAAACGTCAACCAGTGCGCCTCCTGAAACATGCTCAGCCAGTTGACGGCCATCCAGTTAGCGGCCCCGGTGCGCCAAAGTGCGAACCCGATGCTCATCGCACCGCCAAAGAGAAGGATGATATTCCACGGAACGGCCTCGAGGTCTTCCTTGGTGAACAGTTTCGTGACAAAAAACAGTACAGCCACCGCCAATACGATTGCGGCGCGGTCCAACCCCTGCATGCTCGGAACGAACGACTGCGACACCATGATTCCGACGACGGAAAGGGCGGCCGCGACAACGAATATCTCCCTGGGCTTGATCCGGCCCAGCTCCGCGTACAGCCGGGTCGCCTTGGCCCTGAGCCCCACGATGCGTTTTTTCTCCGGCTTGAAGAACAGCAGCATCATTCCCCAGATCAGGAAGGTCATCACCCAACCAAACGGCAGCAGGAACAACGACAGCTCTCCGAACGAAACGGTCTTGCCCGTGAATTCCAGATACATACCCGCGCCGGCCGCAGCGCGCGCGGAGCCCAGATATGTCGCGATACTGCCCGCACCAGCCGCGTAGGCCATGCCGATGAAGAGCCCCTTGCCGAATTTCGTTTTCTGCTGCCCCTCGGCGTATAGCGCGTGAATAGCCATCAGGATCGGGAACATGGTGGCGGCTACGGCCGTGTGGGCCATCACGTGCGACAGCAGCGCCGTGATGACGAAGCAGCCCAGCATGATGCTGGACGTTTTCTCGCCGACGACGACGAGCATCTTGTACGCCATGCGCCGCGCCAGCCCCGATTTTTCGAACGCCAGCCCCATGAGAATGGACCCGAAGATGAACATCACCGACGGGTCCATGAAATCCTTGAATGCTTCCTTGGCCGGGCGGATGGCGAACAACGACTGCATTACGCCGATGGTCAGCGATGTCACGCCGATAGGCACTACCTCGAACACCCACCAGATGCTCGCCATCAGGAACAACCCGATGCCCGTTTTGCCCGCCTGCGACAATTCGAATACCTTGCCCGCCGGATCGACGGCGGGCGGCAGCGACGGCATGAAATAAAACAAAAAAAACAAACCCAGTCCCAGCAGCAGAAAAAACCATCTGCGCGACTCATGGGCGCGGACCGGACTTAACAGCCGGATTCGCGGCGGCATGGGCGGCAGTCCTGCGGGACGACCCCCTCCATCCTCTCCCCCCACCAGTCGATTCACAAGATTCTTGATTTTCATGGCGGCTCCGGCAACGTGCCCTTACGAGGGGGAAACGGGTCAGATAACGATTGTCGCAACGACTTTGAACAACTCGTCGACCGTGACGATCCCAACGACGGCGTTGTTTTCGAGGACCGGAATAACACCGACTTCGATCTTTGCCATATTAAAAACGGCTTTGATGATCTGGTCGTCGACGTTCAACGTCTCTGTAATGGGCGTCATGACGTCTTCGATCGGGCGTTCCGATCGGCGACGCATATTCTTCTGCGACTGGTCTTCGTCGACAATCGAGAGGGAGACATCGTCCTTGACCGTGAACAAGGCCCTCTGTCCCTTGGTCTTCGAGCTTTCCGTATGAAGGAAACTCGGTTCCAGGCCCTGCAACAGGTTCAAGCGCCTCACCGCGCCCACGAGGTTATATGCATGATCGAACACGAGGACGACGCGCTCGATCGACGAGCACCCTTCCCGCTTGGGTCCCTTGTTCAACGCGGCCATCGCCTCACGAACGCTATACCAGAAAGGGACGTGCACATACTGATCGATCGGCGTCATGATGTCCGCCATTGTGATCTGCTTCGGCATGTCAGCTCCAGGTAACGAGTTTTGAATTAACGTATTTTGTGACTCATCGGTTTGAGCCGGGGTGGGACTGTCAGGTCCCGACAATAGCAACAATTTCTTCTCTGCTCAACCCACTTTTGGCGCAGATTTCGTCTATATCGTGTTCGCAACGCGTGGCCATCTCGAGCACGTAGCGCCGGCGGAATTCCGACTCTGCGGCCGCGTACGGCTCCGCCACACACATTTCATGGCACGCCATCGCCTCGCTTTCGAGGATCTGCCAGCTCATCGCGCGGTCGAGAGTGTGCAGGATCTGCTCTTTCCTGAACGGCTTGGTGATGTAGTCGAACGCTCCTCCCGTCATCGCCCGTATGGCCGTCTCCAGCTCGCCGAACGCCGTGATGATAATGACCTTTTCGTGCCGTTCGTTCTGGTTGACAAAGTCGAGGATATCGAGGCCATCCATACCCGGCATCTTGAGGTCGGTGATAATGACGTCATAGGTGTCGTGTTCGAGCAGTCCGGGGACCTCGAGAGGATTGTTGGTCGATGTGAATTCGTATTTCGTTTGCTCCCGAACGATTCGTTCCAGGAGTACCAGCATATGAGGCTGGTCGTCTACTGCCAGTATCTTCTGTGGCATCGGGGTCCTCCTTGCGCCCGTCACG
>CBDUWU010000110.1:0-11021 GCA_965371015.1 uncultured bacterium
AAGTATATCCCCGACGCGGCCGGCTGGCCGGCGTCGTTGAGGCCGTTCCACGGTATCGTGTGCGGGCCGGCGTTGCGCGCGCCGGTGAGGAGGCCTCTCACCCGGCGCCCGGCGACGTCGTAGATGACGATGTCGACAGTGCCCGGTCCCGGCAGCGTGAAGCTCACGTTGGCCATCGGATTGAAGGGGTTGGGATACACTTCCCCGACGCTCAACTCGTAGCGGATCGGTTCCGGTTCGGGCGGCGGAGGGGGTGGCGGCGGAGGCGGAAGGTCCGGAGCGAAGCCGAACCGGATCGACCCGCCGCCATGGGGGTGGGCGGGGTGATAGTACCAGCGCGTGACGGGCCGCGAAGGCAGGTCGGTCAACACGCGCACGCGCCAGCGGACGTGCCCGGGCTGCATCGGAGGGTTGATTCTCTCGACCACTTCGCCGTACACGGGACTGGCGCTGCCGGGCGTGCGGCGGAACTCTTTCACTCCCGTTTGCAGGGACAGAATGCTCCACCGCTGCCACGGATGGTCGGCCTGCCACTGGACCCGAAACGAATTTGCGCCGGCCGGCAGCCGCATACGCACCCGCAGTTGAAACGCCTCGGTGTCTTCCGCTCTTCCCATCAATCCAATCATCGACGAATCCAGACGGACCTGTCCGGCCACAACAACGGGCGTACCCAGTGAATTGGTCCCGTACACGAACACGGCGCCGGCCGCCAGGGAGTCGACGTTGTGACGCGGCGCGCCCGCACCGACGTCGTAGTGTCCATCGCCGTCGATATCCCCCACGGCTGCCAGCGAGTGCCCCAGCTGCGCGCCGGGTGACGTCCCTTCGGCGGTCCATTCATGAAACGCCTTCGGTCCGGAGACCGATCCGCGGTAGAGCACGATCCGCCCCACGTCGGCGTGTAGATTGTCGAAGAGCGGGTCACCGACGAGCACGTCGCCGAAACCGTCGCCGTCGACGTCGCCCACCCCGGCCACCGTGCGGCCAAGTCCTCCGAGTACTGCGTCGCCGAAAGCCGACCAGACCGGATCTTCCAGCACGGCCGCGCCGCCACCCACGTAGACAAATGCAACACCCGCCTCGGCGAGGAGTATGCGGTCGCCACCGGTACCCACCACGATATCGGCGCGGCCGTCGTTGTTGACGTCGCCGGCACCGGCGACGTCCAGGCCGAAGAGCGAGCCAGCCACGCCGGCCGACACGACCACGGCCGGCTGCGCGGCCAGGCCCGTGTCGCTCCCGAGGTAGACGAACGCGGCGCCCTCGTCGCCTTCGTCGCCCCAGTCGTAGTGCGGCGCGCCGATCACCACGTCGCCGTAGCCGTCGGCGTTGACGTCCCCCGCACCGGATACCGAATAGCCAAACCACGCGGCGGGTTGGCCTCCCTCGGCCGTCCACGAGAACGCATCGAACGGGCCGTGACGCGAGCCGTAGAAAACTCGCGCGATACCTTCTTCGGCTTCACCGTTGCTGTAGCGAAAGGCACCCACGATCACGTCGCTGTAGCCGTCGCCGTTGACGTCTCCCGCGCGGGCGACGTCATATCCGAAACCCGAACCCGGCTGCTTCCCTTCCACCATCCACAACGCGTCGTCCCCCGGCCCATCGACGGAACCATTGAAAAAGAAAACAGCGCCCTCGTCGCGGTCACTCCCGGAGTAATGCGGCGCGCCCACGGCCAGGTCGGCATAACCATCGCCGTCGATGTCGCCCGCATCAGCGACCGCATAACCGAACCACTCGCTCCTCTGACTACCTTTCGCGCTCCAGCCCGGAGACACAGTCAGACCATCGAGGCCGCCAAAGCTGGCGAACGCCGCGCCGGCATCGGCCGCCATTCCGTCCTCGAGGTAAGCGCCCGCAGCGATGTCGATCCACCCGTCGCCGTTCCAGTCCCCCGCCGCCATCGACGCGCCGAATCGCCCGTGGGCCGCCGCACCCTGCGACGTCCAGAGCGGGGTGATCTCGAGTTCGCCCGGAGCGGGAACGCCGAGATAGACGTACGAGCGTCCATCGAAAATATCCCATTTCTCGTCGCCAATGATAACGTCGCTGTACCCGTCCGCGTTGACATCACCCGCCGACGCCACCGATATGTCTATGTAATGTCCCTGGGCGTCGAACGGTTTGGTGATCGTGATGATCTGCGCCGAATCAAAATCAGGGCCGTCCGGTGCACCTTTGACGATAAACGCCGCCTCTTCAGTAACGTGCGAAAAGCCGTACCGGGTGCCGATGAGAATCTCGTCGAACCCGTCGCCGTCGGTATCGCCCGCCGACGCCAGAGACCACCCGAACCTCCCGCTTTCGTGGTGGGTAAATAAAACACGGTCTTCCGTGCTCAATCCGGCCGGCGAACCGAAGAACAGGTAAACCCGGCCGTCGGCCGGAGTGAGTCCATCCTCGTCGTATTCGGGCGCCCCGACGAGGAGGTCGCTGTACCCGTCGCCGTTGACGTCTCCCGCCGTGGCGACCGCCAGTCCCAGTTTCATACCCGCCGCATCGCCGTTGAATACCCAGTCCGGATCGGCGGACAATCCGCCGGAGGACCCCAGGTACACGAACACCGCACCACCGTCGTCGGCGCCCGCGTCGTGATACGGCACCCCCACGGCGACATCGTCATAGCCGTCACCGTTGACGTCACCGGCGCCCGACACGGCCCACCCCAGGTTATCGCCGGCCGAGCCGGATTCGGCGATCCACTCGATCCCCTTCACGAGCCCCGAGTTGCTGCCCAGGTAGAGGAACGCAGCTCCTTCGTCGGGCTCGCCCGCATCGAACTGCGGCGCGCCGACGATCACGTCGTCGTAGCCGTCGCCGTTGACGTCTCCCGCCGATGAGACGCTCTGTCCGAAATACGCCCATCCCTGACCCTGAGTGAGCGTCGACACCCGCGTCGACATAAGCCCCTGCCGGCCCCCGTAGTAAATCCTCACCCAGCCTTCGTCAGTCCCCGTTCCGTCCCACAACGGCGCTCCTATGACGATGTCGTCGTAGCCGTCGCTGTTGACGTCGCCGGCGCATGACACCGCCGCGCCGAACATCGCCCCGGCCTGACCCGACTCCACCCGGAAGTGATATTCGGGGCGGATACCCGCAGACGAAGACAGATACACGTAGATCCGCCCTCCGTAAGACGAGTTAATAGCAGTGTACGGTTCGCCGACAATGATGTCACTGTAGCCGTCGCCGTTGACGTCACCGGCGGTCGAAACCGCTGCTCCGAAGTGCGATTGGCCCGGGGAGTATCCTTCTTGGAACCAGACCGGAGGGACGTCGACCAGCACCGCCGTCGCGCTCACCGCGGGCGTTATTGTCGCCAGCGCCAGGAGCGCGAGAACGGCGGCATGTTTGAGGGCGCACATCGTCACGGCGTGACCTCACGGTAAACCTTCATTTCCGTCGGATTGTTCAGGCCGTGGATCAGGCGGACCATCAGCACTTCGTCGGGCAGCGGGTCGTCGGGGAGAGGCTGCCCCGCGAACATCAAGAACCCGCGGGGAAGGTGCGCCACGCGGATCGTGTGCCCGAGTTCGTGCATCAGCACCTGCCGCAACCGGACAGCGATCGGTATAGAATTGACGATGTCGATGTCGGAGCGAAGCGGGTACCCGTCGGCGTCCTGCTCATGGTGTGTCACGCCGACCAGCGGCTGCATTTCCTCGATCGTCTTGATCGCGATCGCCGTACCCCACGCGGCGGGTTCATCGACGATTTCCCACAGTTCGATCCCCGTCAGTTCCATCCACCGGTTGGCCGCCTCGACGGCGAACGCGCGGTAGTCGAGGCCACTCGTGTTTGTGTACTCCGGGATGTATAGCGGCACCGGAAGCTGTTTCCACCGTCGCAATACCGAAAACTCCGCCTGGTAAGTCACCGTCGCCTGGCGAAACAGCGTGAGCATGGAAAGCGCCGGGTAACGCTCGCTCATGGCGTGCGGGATGACGACGAAGAGTTGCTCGGCGTCCTCGGTGAATTCGAATTCTTCGCGTAGATCGAAGTATTGCGGGGCGGCCGGGTCATTACGCAGCAGGACCGTGATCCGCTGCGGGCGAAGGTCGGTCAACTCGAACTCGCCCGCCGCGTTGGTGGGGAGATAGCGCGAGAAAATTTCGCCCTCGACCTCTACGATGAATCCCTCGACCGGCGCCTGCGTCAACGCATCGATCACACGTCCCGAGAAACTGAAGCCCGGCACCTGGAGGACGGCGACGTTGCTCGCCTCCGACGCGAGGTCCGCATCGTCGATCGCAACGACGGCGACGCCAATCTCGCCGCCCAGTTCCGGGCGGCGGAAGCGGTATTCCTGCACCACTCCCGGCCTCGCGGGCAGCGGGGGGTCCAGGACCGGATCCGCCGATTCCCAGTCGAAGACGTCGTCGTACAAATAGCGGATTTCGTACCGCGAGATTTCCGACGCCGTGTGCGACACCTCGGGAGCGGTCCACGACAGGACCGCATCGCCCATCGCCGCGTCGTAAACGAGCGTGGCGTCGGTAATGCGTTCGGGGACCTCCAGAGGGTCGGGCAGGGGTGGATAATGCTCGACGTCGGAGCACGGCGAAAGCGCCAGCAGTATAATGATGGAGGCGAGTAGCTGCAAGCCGTTCCGGTAACTCATGTTGTGTCTTTCACCAGGGGAGGTGGTTCGCCAGCAGTATGATTATATACGATCGCCCCGGCGATTACAACCGGCGGTGGGCGTTGCCGATCGAGTCGATCCTGCCCGGGTCCACACCGGCGTCGGCGGCGAAACGGGGCCAGCGCGATACAGCCTCGACGATCTCGTCGATGATGGCGGCCGCGTGCCTGACGCTCATCTCCCGGCCGACGGCCAGCAGGTCGTAGCGGGTGATGCCGACGCGCTTGCCGGCGACCGACATCTGGTGACGGCTCGTCCACTCGCCGCCCGGGTTGTACGCGTAGATCACGTCGAAGGCGGGCGAGAGACGCCAGTTGCCGTCGCGGTCCATGAGGAAGGCGATGTTCTTGGTGTGGTCGTCCTGGTTGCGCGCGATCACGTTGAACACCATGCGCCGGTACTGCTGCTCGGTGTCTTCGTACGGCAGCCGCAGACGGCGGATCACCTGGAATGCCTGCTCGTACGAATACGAACCCGGGTCGTTGAAGTCGAAGTGGGCGATCGCAGAGAGCGACTGCTGGTGGATCCTGTCGCCACCCGCCGGCCTGTCGAAGCGCCGCGTCATAAAGTGAGCTCGTCCTCCCTCTTCGAAGAGACGGCATTCCGACATGCGGATTCCGGCGGCGAGCGCCATCTTGTGGTACGCGTACTCGATACGCCCGTAACCGGCGGGATCGCCCAGCGTGCGGTCGGTGACACCGTCGAACTTGAGGATCCAGTGTGCAAAACCCGCGGGGGCGTCGACCTGGCCCGTGCGCACCTCGCGCGTGGCGTCGTCGATCGCTATGACAGCCTTGGGACGGCTGCCGCCGGCCGAGGTGCCGACGCGGATGATATCGAGCATCGCCTCGGTGGGATCGCCGGCGAAACTCGTGTCGAGCCGCGTGCGTTCGTCGACCACCGCCTGCACCAGTTCGACCAGTTCGCCCACTTCCACCGGGACCGACTCGTCGAGCTGTTCGTTGATCACCGGTGAGAATTCGAGGGCGCCGATCGCGCGCCGGCCCGTGTAGCAGAGTCTCTCCACCGGGCTGAAGTCGTCCGGGTCGCGGCCCTGGCGGGCGAGCCATACGTCGATGATGCGGTCGCCGAAACGATCGGGTAGCGCGTCGGCGAGCATTCCCGGCAGGCCTCGAAACGTCCGCGCCGGGAGCGTGCGAAACTCGAAGTGCGCGTTTCCCCGCTGCGCGTCGGCGAGCGGCATCCGGAGTGGCGAGAGGTCGAGGCCGCGCTCGAGAAACGGGCGGTCGAACTCGAAGGTGGCGAATCCCCGCTCGCGATCCCACGCGACGGCACCCACCAGCTTGCCCCAGAGTTTGACGTACGCCGTTTCGACCCGGTCGACCATTACTCGTCCCCCTTCCCTTCCTTTTTGCCCGCGCTCTGCCGCGACGCGCGCTGGCGCTCGCGCCCCTTCATCCGCGCCAGCTCGAGCGGGCTCAACCCCGGGTCGGGCACAAAGGCGTCGAGTTCTTCCAGCCCCCCGAGGGCACGCAGAACCTGGACGATGGTCAGCATCCCCGCCGGCGCACCCCGCTCCAGGTCGCTCACCGTCGTGCGGCTCAGGCCCGCCAGGTCGGCCAGCGCCTGCTGGGAGAGGTTTTTATCGAGCCGCCGCCGGCGCAGCCTGCCGCCGATCTCCCTCAGGATCGCCCTGTCACTCATACTATAGTAGTCCATATTGCCGCCTTTAAACATCATTGTTAGCTATTACCTGGCTCAGCGTCGTCTACACTTATCATTATAGATACATATTCGCAGACGTCAACCCTCAAAGTTTGTTAATGATTACTCTAGACATCATTATAAGCTTGAACAGATAATAATGACCATTATAGACAACATAATAAACGAATTTCCCAACGGCCGGAAACCCGGCTCCGGGGGGTCAATGTCGGGCTGGAATTACTTCCCCGGCCGATATGACCCGTCTATAATGAGCAAATGTCGTCTTTGATACTCTCTAATCTTCCGATACCGGCACAATTGAGGCGCCTGATTTTCGTCTGCGCCCTTCTGGCGGTGATCGCGGTGAATCCGGCGCCGGCGCCCGGACAGTCCGCTCCTCCGGGGACCGATATCTATCTCGCCCCCCTGTCTCTCGGGAAGGTTATGATCGAAGTCGGCCGGCCGGTGAATATCACCTCGCGCCCCGGCTACGACAACCAGCCGTTCTTCGCACCCGACGGATCCTTCGTTCTTTTCACTGCGGCCGACACTTCCGGCGCGACCGACATCTACCGCTATGACATCCGTGAAGCCACGACCACGCGCGTCACAAAAACCGCCGAAAGTGAATACTCCCCCACCATCATGGAAGGCGGGCGGAGCTTCTCGACCGTCAGGGTCGAAGCCGACGGAGCGCAGCGTTTGTGGCAGTTCGATATCGACGGCACCTACCCCCGGCTCGTTCTCACGGATGTCGATTCCGTTGGTTACCACGCGTGGATCGACGACCGCACGCTGGCCCTGTTCGTACTCGGCGAGCCACACACACTGCGCATCGCCGACACGATCGAAGACAGCGACCAGATCGTCGCGTTCGATATCGGGAGGTGTATCCACACCGCACCCGCTACGAGTGAAGTCAGCTTCGTGCAGATCGTGAGCGACGACGAGTCGTGGATCACGAGCTTCGATATTGACTCGGGAGAGTCTCTCCGATTGGTGAAAACGCTTCCCGGAAGCCAGGATTTCGTGTGGATACCGGGCTGTCAATTGCTGATGTCCGACGGGTCGGCACTGTTCGTGTGGGTGGGAGACGACGACTGGGTAGAAGTGGCCGCCCTCGGAGCGTACGGAGTCACCAACATTACCCGCCTCGCCATCGACGCTTCGGGAGAGTGGCTCGCACTCGTGGCCGACGACTCCTGATCGTTAATAACTAGATCCGTTTCACACGAGTGAGCCCCCCGGCGACATCGCCGGGGGGCTCTTTTTTTGGCCGGGTGCAGGATAAGGTCACCCCCGCAATTTTTCCAGCATCTTGACAGCGCCGTCGTTGTCGGGATTGAGCTCGAGCGAGCGCTCGTAGTTGGCGATGGCTTTTTCCGTGTCGCCGCGGATCATGTACGCTTCGCCCAGGCTGTCGTAGGCGTTGAAGTCCCACGCCAACAGCTCCACGTACAGCTCGAAGACGGCGACGGCGTCATCGACACGCTCGGCGGCCAGCATCTTGTAGCCCAGGTCGTTGATGTCGACGCGGTGGAAGTAACACTTCTCCGGCGGCAGTTCGCGCCGCTGCCGGTCGAAGGCCGCGCGGGCTTGTTCGAAATCGCCGGAATCGAGGCCAGCCGCAAGGAAATCGACGAGGTTGATCATGACCGCTTCGGCGCTGGCGTTCTCGTCCTGGAGCGGCGGGCCGTCACCCTCGAGGAGACCGAGCGCTGTTTCCAGGGCGCTGTCGACGTCGCCTTCGCGGTGCTCGCCGCGGACAATGACATCGGGCGGCACGCCGGTTCCTTCCCAGCACTTGCCCGCATAGTCGACGAAGAGGTTCCGCGACACGGAGAAGCGCCAGCCGTTGGGCAGGTCGTGCCACTCCATGTCGGCGAAGCAACCCGACGTCGTGTCGCCCACAACCGTCACGTGGGGTAGCACGCGCATCGCCAGCGCGAAGTTCTCGGCGGCGCTGATCGAAAGTCGGCTGGTCAGGAGGATCACCGGTCCGATGAACGTACGCACGGCCGGATCGACGTGCCAGTAATTCGGTTCGGTGAAATCGTCGTGCTTTGGGCCGTTGCGGTCACGGGTTACCATGTAGAGGCGCTTCCGGTCGGTAAAGCGATCGGCGATCGCCTTGCCCACTCGGTCGTTGCCGCCTCTGTTACGGCGCACATCGACGATCAAAGCGCGCGCGCCGGACAGTTCGGAGAGGATCTCGTCGACAGCCACCGCGCTGACGTCCTCGTCGTGGAATCCGCCAAAATGGAGGTACCCGACGCCTTCATCCACCCACCCGTACTGGAAGATCCCGTCTCCCGTCGTCCGCGGTGGTTCGCGGAAATAGCGCTCGGGCAGCGGGCGGGCCTTCAAGAATTCCATCGCGCCTTCCAACCCCATCTCCTCGAAGTAGCCGCCGAGATAGCCCGCGCTGAAGTCGCGGCCCAGTGACGGCGCTTTCAGCATGACGTGGTTGTCATTGAGGTGCGACAGCATCTCGGTCAGGACCGTGAACAGTTCCTCATCGGTGGTCTCGGGGGTAACCCGCGGGCGGTAGATATCGTAAAGCACCCGCCAGTCGACCGATTTCGGTTCGAAAATGGCATAGCGCTCATCGAACGTCTGCCACACCGTTTCGAATATTTCATCGGGCGGGGTAGACGATGAACACGACGGCATCGAAAACACGGCCAGGACGACGACCGCCGCAAATACGAAGAACGCGCTTTTCACTGTGAACTCCTGTCGAGGGGGGCTCGGCCGGGTGTGGGCGGCCGCGTATGGATGGCTGTTATGGAATATATGACGAGACAGGCCCGTCAAAAGTTGCAGGAGATCTGTTCCGTGACGGGTGTGATATCGGACTTGAGGAGCCTCGTATCCGTCTGCTAACCTGATCCACACCATGCTCCCCGGGAAAGTACTATCTCTGATACTTACGGCCATTCTGGCACTCGCCGCCGTCTTGCTCACAGATTGCGGCCGCGAGGAGAAACCTCCTCCGCGGCAATCCGATAAGCGATTCAACCTCGTATTGATCGTCTCGGACGCCATGCGCCAGGACATCCTCGGATGTTACGGCGGAGAAGCCCGCACGCCAAACATCGACAGGATAGCGGCCGACGGGGTTCTGTTCGAGAACGCCTACAGCACGTCTCCCTGGACAGGACCGTCGGCGGTGAGTATTTTCACCGGTAGCTACGCCACCTCCTACCCCTGCTCGGCGCTGTCATGGACCCGTCAGATCCTCGTACCCGACGCGGAGACCCTGCTCGCGGAAGCGCTCACGGAGCGCGGCTACGAAACCGCGCTGAAGAACGAAAATGTCCAGGCTTCGCTCCACAACTGCTTCCAGGGATTCGCCGCGCTCGACCGGGACGGAATGGCGGCGGAGCTCACCGATTCGACAATGCGTGAAATCGAGGAAATCACCGGTGAACCGGTCAGTTCGAACAGGTTGTACCGGCAGTCTTATCATGTCCTGGCCCGCCTGCTGAGCCTGTCCGAGGGTACGAATTTTTTCTTTGCCCACTGGATCCTCGATCCCCACGAGCCCTACCGGCCGGTCGAGAAATTTGCGACGCGGATCGTGGTCGATAAATCGACCCTCAAACTACCGCCGGCTCGCTACACGGCCAGATCGAAACTAAAGGGAGAGTTGAACGACGAAGAGGCACGTTATCTCGAAGCCCGGTACCGGGCCGAAGTCGAATCGGTCGACGAGAGGGTCGGCTTCGTCTACAAAATACTCGAGCACAAAGGATTACTCGAGTCGACGTACTTCGTTTTTACGTCCGATCACGGCGAACTCTTCGGCGAACACCAGCTCTACAGTCACGGGGGCTATTTCTACGAGGATATATTGAGGGTGCCTCTTATTATATGTGGCCCCGGGCTGCCCGCTGGTAAACACGTCACAACACCGGTTTCGCTCGTCGGCCTCATGGCAACTCTGGTGGACCTGCTCGGCGTCGAATTCGACCATGCCATGCAGGGAAGCAGCTTCAAGGATCTCGCACGGGGCAGTCGGGCCGGCCCGAAACCGCTCTACTTCGACGACGTGAAGGAGCACAAGAGCATCGACGCCTTGATCGACGATGATTTCAAGCTCATCGTCATGCGTGACGGCACGCACCGCCTGTACAACCTATCCAGGGATCCCGGGGAAACCAATGACGTGGCGTACCTGTACCCGGAGAGGGTTACGGAAATGCTCTCCACGCTGCGGCAATTCCGGGAATCCAATCAGAAGCGCCTCACCACCAATCTCATACTCCTGGACGGCCGCGGCACAGAACGACTCAGCGAACAAGAAAAGGAAGCGCTCGAGAAGAAGCTGAAGGCGCTGGGATACATTCAATGAACCCCGGAGACTCCATCCGCGGCGTATGACTTATTTCAAGAGAATCATCTTGCGCGCATGGCTCCCCAGTGCCGTCTCGAGACGGTAAAAATAGACGCCGGAACCCACCCGATTGCCTGCGATGTTGCGGCCGTCCCAGACGACTCGGTGCTGGCCGGCCGTGTACGGCTCATCGGCGATCGTCGCCACCAGGCGGCCCCTCACGTCGTAAACGCGGATCGTGGCGTGAGTGTCGCGCGAGACCGTAAAGGCGATCTCCGTGGACGGATTGAACGGAGTGGGGCGGTTCTGTTCCAGGTTATCGCCCGGAACGGGACGGCCCGCAGCGGACGCCACCGATTGAACCGT
>CBDUWU010000111.1:0-10958 GCA_965371015.1 uncultured bacterium
GTCGCTTTGCGGGCTGTCCGGGCTGGCGCCGACGAGATCCGCGGAACGGACCTCGTGCCGTTCGCAGGCGGGCGGGAAAAAGCCCTGGACGTCTTTGCGGAAGGGATGCTGTACGGCAGCACCGAACGGGCGGTGCAGAGTGGTGATTTTCGATTGATGTGGGACGAGGCGGGAGACGACTACCGCCTGTTCCGGCCTCTGGCCGATGCCGGGGAGACCGAAGACGTCTCGCCTCGTTACGGCGACGAGTTGCGATCGCTGCGCGAATTGCTCCTGCGCTACCACCTCAAATTTGCGGAAAGTTACGCAGAGCGGACGCGCGGCTATTCATCGGCCGACTCGCTCGAGGCGGCGAAAGAACGCGAGCGTGTTCTCAAGGCCATGAAATCGCTCGGTTATGTCGGCGACTGACACGTCGGCGGCTCACTGAATCAACTCCGTCCAGCCCGCAAGGTCGAGAATGAACGAGTACTGGAAGGCTGTTTCGTGGTAGCGTTTGAATCGCCCCGACGCTCCGCCGTGCCCGGCATCCATATTGGTCTTGAGTAATAACCGGTTGTCATCTGTCTTGAGGGCCCGGAGTTTCGCCACCCATTTCGCCGGTTCGAAGTATTGAACCTGTGAATCGTGAAGGCCCGTCGTCACGAGGATATTGGGATAGTCCTGCGCCGACACCTGATCGTACGGCGAATACGACAGCATGTAATCATAATATTCTTTATCGTTCGGGTTGCCCCACTCATCGTACTCCGACGTCGTCAGCGGAATGGTATCATCGAGCATCGTTGTTATCACGTCGACGAACGGAACCCGCGCGATCACGCCGTGAAACAGGTCGGGCCTCATGTTGAGGACGGCGCCCATCAGCAGCCCGCCGGCGCTTCCACCAGCGGCGTAGAGCATCTCCTTCGCCGTATAACCCTCTTCCACGAGGTATTCCGCGCAATCGATGAAATCGGTGAACGTGTTCTTCTTCTTGAGCAGCTTGCCGTCCTCGTACCACCAGCGGCCCATCTCCTCGCCCCCCCGAATGTGGGCGATCGCGTAGACGAACCCGCGGTCGATGAGGCTCAGCCGGTTAGCCCTGAATGAGGCGTTCATGCTCGAACCGTAGGAACCATAAGCGTAGAGGAGCAGTGGGTTGCCGCCCGCCCTGCGCGCACCCTTCCGGTACACGAGCGAAATCGGCACTCTGACACCGTCGCGCGCCGGCGCGTACAGGCGCTCGGTTACGTAATTCGCCGAATCGAACCCACCCAGTACTTCGTCCTGCTTGCGCAGCGTTTTTTCACGCGTGGCCATATCGTAGTCATAAGTCGTCGACGGGGTCGTCATCGACGTGTACACAAATCGAAACATCGTCGTGTTGAAGTCGGGATTGGTGCTGATCCATGCCGAGTATGCCGGTTCGCCGAAGTCGAGATAGTGTTCGTCGCCACCGTTCCACGGCCGGAAGCGGATCTGAATGAGGCCGTTCTCGCGCTCGGACAGCACCAGGTACCGGTCGAACAATTCGAAACTCGTCAACAGCACGTCGTCTCTCGCCGGAATGAGTTCCTGCCATTGTGACTTACCGGTGTTGTCGACGGACGTCTCCATCAGGCGGAAGTTCTTCGCTTTCCAGTTGGTGAGAACATAGAACTTGTCCTGATAGTGGTCGACGGAGTATTCGTGATCTCCTTCGCGCGGCAGGAACACCTTGAACTCACCATCCGGATCATCGGCGCGCAGGTACCGGTACTCGCTGCTCAAGGTCTGGAACGAGCCAATAAATATGTAATCCCTGGACTTCGTCTTCCAGACATAACATCCGAACTCCTCGTCCTTCTCCTCGTAGACCAGCTCGTCAGCCGACGCGTCCGTTCCCAGGACATGCTTGTAGATGAGGTGCGAGCGCAGCGTCACCGGGTCCTGCCTGGCATAGAACAGTGTCTTGTTGTCGTTTGCCCAGGCCATTCCGCCTGTGACCCTCGGGATCTCGTCCGCCAGGTCTTCACCCGAATCGAGATTTCTGAACTTGACCGTGTAAATGCGGCGCCCGACGGTATCAACCGCATACGCGAGGAGATCCTGCTGCATGCTGACCTTGAGGCCGCGGACCGAGCAGAACTCGTGCCCTTCGGCGAGAACGTTGACGTCTATCGTGATCTCTTCGTTTGCGTCGAGCGAACCCTTCTTGCGACAGTAAATCGGGTATTCCCTGTTTTCCTCGTAGCGCGAATAATAATAGTAGTCGTCGAGTCTGTAAGGCACCGACTCGTCGTTCTGCTTGATACGGCCTTTGATTTCTGCGAACAGTTCGTCCTCGAGGGCCTTCGTATGAACCATACGCGCATCGGTATAAGCGTTCTCTGCTTCCAGATACGCGATCACGTCGGGATTTTCCCGCTGGTTGAGCCAGTAGTATTTGTCTACACGTACTTGTCCGTGGATTTCCAGCCGGGTCGGATCGACCTTGCAGACCGGGGGACTGTCTTCGCCGGAGGCGGCGACATAAGCGCCCGCCGCCGACACCAGTAAGATTGACAATAAGACACATGCTGACCGACGCATAACGATAGCCTCCCGTTGGGGTCTCTCGAAGTTGCCCGGCGGTGAAAAAGCAATGGTGCGAGGGGGCGGAATTGAACCGCCGACACACGGATTTTCAGTCCGTTGCTCTACCGGCTGAGCTACCCTCGCACCTGAAATTCGGGGATCAAGATAGACATAGTAAGTAAATTGCCTCTCCGGGTCAACCCCGATTTTGCCACCACTACCCTGTCTATTTACCTTTATGTCAATGAGTTGTAGATACGGGACCGGCGCCCGTTTCCGCCCGCGATTCGCGCGGCCGACACTCATCCGCTGTGGAGAACCACCCGTTTTTATGCTACATATTGAACAGGGACAATTTGTGAAAACTCACGAAGACATAACCGTTATACCCGCCCCGAAGAAGCTGAGAAGACTGACGGGCGAATTCGTACTGACGTCGGGCACGAGGATTCTGACCGAGCCCGGGAACGAAGCGCTCGCCGCAACAGGCTCGCGCCTGGCCGCCAGACTCAACACGGCGACCGGATTCGAACTGGTGTCGGATACGTCCTCTCTGCCAGAAGCTCCGAAGGGGACAATTTTCCTCACGACACGGAGGGACAAGCAATTCGGAGGCGAAGAAGGGTACACGATAGAGGCGCTGCCCCGGGCCATTACCGTCGAAGCGGAAACTCCCGCCGGAATCGTCCATGCGGTGCAGACACTGAGACAGCTGTTGCCGCCCGAGATCGAGAGCGACAGACCGGTCGATCTCGGCACGCCGTGGACCATTCCAGCGGTCCGCATCAAGGACGCACCCCGCTTCGTCTGGAGGGGCCTGCTGATGGACAGCTGCCGGCACTTCGTGGGCAAGGACTTCCTCTACAAAACGCTCGACCTGCTCGCCTACCACAAGATCAACCGCTTCCACTGGCACCTCACCGAAGACCAGGGGTGGCGGATCGAGATTTACAAATACCCGAAACTCACCGAGATCGGGGCGTACCGGACCGACGAAGACGGCCGGCGCTACGGCGGATTCTATACAAAAGAAGATGTCAAGTCGGTCGTTCGCTACGCGGCGGATCGCGGCATTATGGTCGTTCCCGAGATCGAGTTGCCCGGCCACTGCGTCGCGGCCCTGGCGGCCTACCCGGAGTTGTCGTGCACCGGCCAGTCGATACCGGTGGCAACGCGATGGGGGGTGTTCGACGACATTTATTGCGCGGGCAGCGACCGGGTTTTCGAGTATCTCGAGGACGTGTTGACCGAGGTGGTCGAGCTCTTCCCGGCCCCGTACGTCCACATCGGCGGAGACGAGGTCCCGCCCACACGATGGCGGGAGTGCGCCCGCTGCCGCGCGCGTGTCGAACAGGAAGGGTTGGGGGGCGCCGGAGACCTGCTCTGTTATTTCATCAACCGGGTGGAAAAGATCCTGGCGGCCCTGGGCAAGAAGCCGATCGGCTGGGACGAGATCGTGTGCGACGAACTCTCCGAGTCGGCGACGGTGCAGGTGTGGCGGGGGATGGAACACGCGGCGACGGCCGCGCGCCTGGGGCACAACGTGATCGTCTCACCCACGACGAACGCAAACTTCGACTACCCGCTCGACAAGATCGACCTCGAACGCGCCTACGAGTTCGAACCGATGCCGGTAATCATCCCGCGCCGGGCCCGCGACCGAATAATCGGGGGCGAGTGCACGATGTGGACTGAACACGCGCCCCGGGACGTGATCGAGTCAAAGCTCTACCCCCGCATGGCCGCATTTGCCGAACGGATGTGGTCGCCGGACAAGATCAGGTACGACGACTTCCATCGGCGGCTGCAGACCCACTACAAGCGCCTCGACCTGCTCAACGTCGATTACGGCCCCGAATCCGCCCCGAAGAAAACACCTTAGACGGGGTGCGCCCGGACAAGAAAAACCGAAGGGGCGTGATTCGCCCCCTTCGGTCAGATGCGCCGGAAGTGGAAATATCGGCGCAGCGCTCCGCGAATGTGGGTATTGCCCGTACCGGGCGGGATCAGCTCGCCACGGTGTCGAGCAGATTGCCTATTTCAGTGAGCAGACCTTCGAGGTCGAACGGCTTGTAGAGACAAGCGTCGGCTTTCGACCAGGTCGCCACGAAATCCTCTCGCATGTCGTTGTCCAGCTTTCGCGCCGTGATGAGGAGTATCTTGAACGGATCGATCTTCCCCGAATCCATTTCTTCCTTGAGCATGCGCGAGACCTCGTAACCGTTCTTTCCGGGAAGCATCACGTCCAGTATCATGATCGCGTATTCGCCTCTACGCCCCCTGTCGAGGGCGCTGAGGCCGTCGTAGGCGACGTCGACGAGGTATCCTCTCAATTCGAGACTGTACTTGATAGTATCGACGATGTCTTGTTCGTCGTCGACCAGCAATACCCTGAGGCTATCCATGTAACCACTCCTTCAGAGGCCATGGGACGGGGTCAGCGCCCCAACTCGACCACAATGGACTCGATCTCCGACGCCATCTTATCCGTCATCGACCGGACCAGAGCTACGCGTGCCGTATTCATCCGGCGCGCTGCAATATTGAACATCTGTGAAAAAGTTCCGGGCCCGCCGGCATCGCCCGTCACGTCGGCTGTGTGGCAGTCCCCTATAACATAGCTGTTGAACATGAACGACCCGTCTTCGCACTCGACGAACTGCTGCGCGAACACTCCGGCAGGATCGGGCGCACCTTCGCCGGGCTGCCCGAGAACGAGGGCAAACGCCAGTTCCGTGTCGATCGTCCATACGTGAAACGAATTCCCCACCGCGGAATCCCTGCCGGGATTCAGAACGGGCGTCCGGCCCCACGACTGAAATATGTCCTCCCAGTTCTCGACGTCCTGTTTGCCCAGGGCGTAAAACGTCAACGGCCTCCGGGCGCCCAGGGCGCTCTCGGCGATGTCGCACGCCGTGCGTGTCCGAGCGAGAACGCACGCCGTGTGCCGGCTCTGGGGTATCATTACCGATACACGCGTTCCGATGCCGATCTGGCTGTCGATGTCGAGCCAGCCGCTCTGGGCCTCGACGAGGGCCTTGGAAATACTCAGTCCCAGGTGGGCTCCGCGGCCGTGTCCCGCGTCACCGGTACGATGGAAACGGTTGAATAAATTATCCAGCGTCTCGCTGCTCATCCCCAGGCCGGTATCTTTCACCCGGACCTCGAGCATCCGGGGTTCTCCCAGAGTGCCCCAGGGCAGGAGACGCAGGTCGTCGCTGACCTTTTCGACGCCGGCCTCGGAGACGTCGACGTGGATTTCGCCGTCTTCGGGGGTGAATTTGAGCGCGTTGCTGAGAAGGTTGATAATTACCTGCTCGAGTTTTTCCGCGTCGATGTAAGCCTTGCTGACCCCGGCATCGACGTGCCAGTCGAGGCGGACACGTTTGACGTTGAAGAGAGTGGTAAATGAGTCGATCACGTCGCGGACGAACTGGCGCACGTCGACATCGGCGCGATTGAGCACGAACGCTCCGGCGCTGATTCGGGACACGTCCAGGAATCCGTCGACGAGATGCGTAAGCCGGTCGATGCTCCGCTCCGACGTATTGAGGAAACGTTTCTGCCCCTCGGTTAAATCGCCGGGAAGTTGCGACAAAAGGATTTCGACCGAATTCTTCATGGCCGACAGCGGGTTTTTGATCTCGTGCGACACCATCGATATCATTTCGTCCCGCCACAATTCCAGGCGCCGGCCGGCTACCCGGTTGCGAAAATGGAGTAATCTCGCGGCGGGCTCACCGGGTTTGACGTGAAGCGGATCGATGTCCAACGTGATACCGGAGTCGCCGCCAGTCGCGTTCTCCAGCGCGAAGTCCCGGATCGAGTCGTACTGGTTCATGAGTTCCCGCAGTTTACTGCCGTCGACCACGCAGTCGGGCTCGGCACACGAAATCTCGGACAGGGAATGCGAGTCTCCGAAGCTGAAGAAACTCAGCGCGGCGGCATTGGCGAGTAGCACGACGCAGTTACTGTCGACCAGTATCAAGGGGTCCTTGACGGCGTCGAACACCAGCGGATGCAGATTGGTTGTTTTCATGTCAGGCTCGGCGGAACCGGCGAACACGGACAATTCGGGTCGTAAAATCAGCCGGACGCAGGGGTCCCCCGGATCCTCTGCGCAAACGTCATGCCAGTCGGCGCGGGGACCGGCCTGATGGGAGACAGGACGCCTGACCAATTAAGCACTGATATGACAACAAGTTGGGCGCTCAGATTCGCCGAGCGGGTTAGAGACGGTGACGGAGAAGAAAGGCGTCAAACCGGGTCACTGGTAAATTTTTTCCCGCCCCGGCGGTCGGAATGGTACCGGCGGTCGTTTCGGCTGTGGCGCCGGTCCCGGTTGGCCAGAAGCGGAAAGCTGACGACGAGAATGGTTTTCCAGGAAGAGGAAGACTTGACCGTGATCTCGCCCGCGTGGCGATGGATAATGTCGCCGGCCAGCGTCATCGCGCTCTTGAATTCGTCGTCCCGGTCGAGGTCGCTGAACGGCATGAAAAGCCGCGAAAGCAGGTTGCCCGGGAGTCCGGACCCTGTGTCGGCGATGGCGATTGTCGCGCGCTCTTCGCTGGTCGAGCATTCGATCATCACCTTGTCACCGTCGGTGACGCAGGACATCATCGTGGCGAGGATGTTTTCCAGCGCGAGCCGGACCTTGCCCTCGTTCATCAGGAGGATCGGCCCGCGCGCCGGAACACGGGACGTCACCTCGATGCCGGACATGTTCGCCTTTTCCTTCCACGCGTCTATGACCTCCTCGACTACCTTGAACAGGTCCGTCATGCGGAGCGAAAACTTCAGCGTGGCCAGGTCACGTCGGCGCCGCTGGGCGTCGCCATTCGTTTTTTTCAGGATTTCTTTGACCTTGTCGATACGTTTCTGGTAGGTCCCCCGCGAATTGACCACGGATTCCAGTTCTTCGAATTCCTTTTCCAGAGCGCTGTAGTGCTCCAGGACGCGTGATCCGAATCTCGACGCCTCTTGCTCACGTGTCAGGTTGGCGCGCAATTCCTCGAGTATGTTCTCCGCCCGTCTCATTCGAGCCCCCAACTGAAACGAGTGGAGCCTGTCCGCGATGATGCCAGCGCACAGTTCAATGAATACCTTGTCCTTGACCTGGAAACGGTCGTGCTTGCGGTTGACCTGGTCCTTATCGACATATACGCCGATCGCACCGTGGCTCTCACCGCCGGCGGTCAACGGACACGCAAAGAAGTACCGGATCCTGCCGACGGCGACCTCGTTGAGCAGCGCGTGCCCGCTGTCTCCGCGCACCGGCTTCATCGTTCCCGCGGCACGGTCGAGAATCGTGTCGAAGCATTCTCCGATCGACATGTCGGTGTCGTCGGCCTCGACCGTGAACTCATCCACCGTTTTGATATGAAGTGTCTTTCGGCGGACGAAGTCCTTGAGAAACACGCCGCTGCCCCCGACCGCACGGCAAATCATGGAAAGCACAAGGTTCAGGCTCTCACCCGCGCTCGCAGGGGTATCGGCGGATTGGAGCATCTCCTGAATCTTGCGCAACACCCGCGCCTTGCGCTTCCGGTCAGACGTTTCGATCAGGTTTTTGATCGCGGACGCCGCGTGCTGGGTCAGGCTGTAAAGCATGGACACGTCGTCTACACCGACATTGCGGCCGGCGAACCCGTTGTCGGCGGCGAGTACAGCCGTCACGCGCCCGTGGATTTTGATCGGAATGGCGATGTACGATTCGGTACCGAAGAAATCGAGGAACGGGTCGGTGGCAAATTCGGTCATCCTGCCTTCGGCCATCACCGGGTACTCGGAGGCGATCGCCTTGACCACGGCGCTGCGATGCCAGTCGAGGGGCAGGTTGAACGTACGGGTCTTCAAGGTGAGATCGCTCGATTCGATCTGCTCGTAGTTTATAAAAACAGTCCTGGCTATCGCCTCGAAAGACACACGGCTCGGCTCGTCAGCGTCTTCCTCGCCCGACGCCGGAATCCGTTCGGCGGCCAGATGCCCCTTGACGGCGTTCTGACGCGGGTCGACGAGGAGCAGATAGGCGCGCTGTACACCGATCGTACGCCACGTCGTGCAGAAGGCCAGCAGCATCAGATATACTTTGCCGATGCTGTCGGCGTCGGGCAGGACCTGCAACATCCGCATCAACGACGACAATTCCGTCAGTGATCTTTCGGTACGTTCGAGCATATTGGGACGCGCCGGGCGCGAATGATAAAGTGGCTGTGGGCGGCGATTTACATAGTCCGGACGATGCCGGATACGCAATCTTCGTGCCACGGACGGGGCGGCGGAATCGCGGGAAGACTCAGGAATCGTACCCGTCGGGGTGGGCGAGGCGCCACTGCCAGGACGACCGGACGATCTCTTCCAGGCCGCTGTGCCGCTTGTGCCACCCCAGAACCTCGGCCGCCTTTTTCGAAGACGCCAGCAGGGCGGGCGGGTCACCGGGGCGCCGGGCTCCGGTTTCGTGCTGAATCTGTTTGCCGGTGACTGTTTCCGTGGTCCTGACCACCTGGAGCACGGTGAAGGGGTCCTCGCTCCCGAGATTGAGCGGGCCGGAAAAACCGCCGTCCATCGCTTCGAGCGCGAGTACGTGGGCCTCGGCGAGGTCCAGTACGTGGATGTAGTCGCGAATGCACGTGCCGTCGGCGGTGTCGTAGTCATCGCCGAAGATGGTGAATTTTTCACGCCGGCCCTGCGCCGTGTCCAGAACGATCGGAATCAGGTGAGTCTCCGGGCGATGATCTTCGCCGCATCTTTCCGTGCTGCCACCGGCGTTGAAATACCGGAGTGCCACATACGAAAGCCCCCACGCTTGCCGCGACGCGTCCAGAACGGTTTCGATCATCAGTTTCGTGGTTCCGTACGGGCTGGTCGGATCGCACGGTTCCGTTTCGACGATCGGAAGCCTGCGGGGCGCCCCGTAAACGGCGGCGCTCGAAGAAAAAACAAATTTCCTGATTCCGTGCGACTCCATCGCGCGCAGCAACGACACGGAACCGCCGACGTTGTTGTCGAAATAGCTCAACGGATCGGACACCGAGTCACCCACGATACTGAGGGCGGCGAAATGCAGGACAGCATCGGTGTTGGAGTCCAGCGCACGGTCGAGTGCCGCACGGTCCCGGATATCGCCTTCGACGAGCCGGCATTCCGCGGGAATGGCATCACGATGCCCGGTGGACAGGTTGTCGAGGATCGTGACGTCGTGGCCTTTTTGCAGGAGAAGTTCGACGACAACCGAACCGATATAGCCGGCACCGCCCGTGACGCAGAGTTTCATGGTTTTGCCTTCCTGGTCTGGCGCAGTGCCCGTTTGAGGTAATAACCGGTGTGTGATCCTTTGGTCCTCGCAATCTGTGACGGCGTGCCCGTGGCCACCACGCGGCCGCCATCCTCTCCACCCTCGGGACCGAGGTCGATGACGTGGTCGGCCTGGAGGATCACCTGGGGATTGTGCTCCACCACTATGACGGAATTCCCCCTGGCCATCAATTCCCGAAGCACCTCGATCAGAGTGGCGACGTCATCTACGTGCAGTCCCGTCGTCGGTTCGTCCAGTATATACACGCCGCCGCCGCCGTCGTTGTCCGTCAGCTCCCTGGCGATTTTCATCCGCTGCGACTCCCCTCCCGAAAGTGTCGTGGAGGGCTGCCCCAGCCGTATGTAACCGAGACCGACCCTGGACAACACCCCCAGCCGATCGACGAGCGTCTTGTACCCCGCAAAATGGACCAGCGCGTCGTCCACGGTCCGATCCAGGACCTCGGAAAGATCCAGCCCCCTGTGGGTAATCTCGAGCGTCTCGTGGTTGAACCGCCTGCCCTCACACTCGGAGCAGCGAACGAACAAATCCGCCATGAAGTGCATCTCGACTCGTTCGTAACCCATCCCCTGGCATCGCGGACACCGTCCGCCGGCGACGTTGAAACTGAATCGTCCCGACAGGTACCCCCGCTTGACGGCCTCGCGACGGGAAGCGAAGATGTCCCGGATCATCGCGAACGCCTTGATGTACGTGGTCGGGTTAGATCGCGGCGTCTTGCCGATCGGCGACTGGTCCACCATCATGACGTCGTTCACCTGTTCACTTCCCAGCACCGAGCGGTAGTTGTGAAGCCGGTGGCCACCGCCGTCACGAAGCGCATTGTAGAGGACATCGCAAACCAGCGTACTTTTGCCGGACCCGGACACGCCCGTGATGCAGGTAAACGCGCCCAGCGGGAAGTCGACGTCGACATTCTTGAGGTTGTGCTCGCATACTCCGCGGAGCCCGATCGTTTTACGCTCACCGCTCTTCTTCTTGCGGCGTCCGGCGGCCGCTATCGGGATTCCGTGATGAATGTATCGCATTGTTCTCGATTCGCCGGCGCGATCCGCCGCGTCGACCGGTCCCTCGTATACAATTTCCCCGCCGCGGTCCCCCGCCC
>CBDUWU010000112.1:0-10896 GCA_965371015.1 uncultured bacterium
TCGCTCTGCCCCTCGACCACGTAAGGGTGGAGGTATCCCTCGCGTTTCTCGGTGGTCTCCGGCGCCATGTCGCGCGGGAGGCGGTTGACGAAATCGGCCAGGATACGGATGGCGTTGACGAGCTTGTCCTTGGCGTAACCGGGGTGAGCGCTGACGCCCTTGATGATCAGCTCTCCGCTGAACGCGTTGAAAGTCTCGAACTCGATCTCGCCCAGGGGGCCGCCGTCCATCGTGTAGGCGAATTGCGCGCCGAAATTCTTGACGTCGAAGTGGTCGGCGCCGCGTCCGACTTCCTCGTCGGGCGTGAAACCCACCTTGACGGTGCCGTGCCTGACGTCGGGGTTCTCGTTGAGCAGGTCGATCGCCGTCATGATCTCGGCCACGCCGGCCTTGTCGTCGGCGCCTAGCAGCGTGGTGCCGTCACTCGTCACGATGTCCATTCCGACGTAACGTTTTTCCAGGTTGGGATACGCTTTGGCGCAAATGACCTGCGACGGGTCACCGGGCAGGGCGATGTCGCCGCCCTGGTAGTTCTTGTGCACGATCGGCTTGACGTTGGTGCCGGAGACGGCGGGCGACGTATCGGCGTGGGCGATGAATGCGACCACGGGGACCTTTGCCGTTTCTTCGGCCGTGAGGTTCGAGGGAACCGTCCCGTAGACGTAGCCTTTGTCGTCGATCGACGCGTCGGCGACGCCGAGGCCGAGCAGTTCCTGGTGAAGTAACTTCAGGAGATCGAACTGCTTGGCCGTGCTGGGTGTGGTATCCGAGTCTTCGTCGGACTGGGTGTCGATCTGGACGTATCGTTTGAACCGGTCCAGCAACGATTCCTTCGGGGGATTCATGCTCATGGCGCCGCTCCAGTGTGGTGGTTCGGATCTTTCAAGTGGATCGCGTGTATGGTATATCTTGGAAATCTGTTGGAATAGCTGATGATAGGCGATTTGCCCGTGACCGTCAACCGCCGATTCCATATACGGTTGGCGGGACGGAGGAGGTCTTCGACATGAAACGAGCCCTCATTCTCGTACTACTGCTGTCGGTTCTCGCTGCCGTCGCCGCCGCCGGGAGCGCCGCCGGGAGCGCCGCCGGCGAGACTTCGCGGCCGGTACACACCTACTCCATCGTGGCCCGCGATTCGGCCACCGGCGAGATGGGTGTCGCCGTCCAGTCGCACTGGTTCTCGGTGGGCACGGTGGTGCCATGGGCCGAGGCGGGTGTCGGGGCCGTGGCCACGCAGTCGCTCGCCGAGATTTCGTACGGCCCGCTGGGCCTGGAGCTGATGCGCGCGGGGAAGACGGCGAAGCAGGCCCTCGATGCGCTGCTCCTGGCCGACCCCAATCGTGAGGTCCGGCAGGTGGCGATGATCGACGCCGACGGGAACGTCGCCGTTTATACGGGCGGCCGCTGCATCGCCGAAGCCGGCCACCACAAGGGCGCCCAGTATTCCGTCCAGGCCAACCTTATGGGAAGCCCCACCGTCCCCGCCGCGATGGCGCGCGCCTACGAGGCCTCCCGGGGCGACCTCGCCGAACGGATGCTCGCCGCGCTCGAAGCGGCACAGGCGGAAGGCGGCGACATCCGGGGTAAACAGTCGGCCGCCATCCTCATCGTCAAACCCGATCCCTCTGGACGCCCCTGGTCCGACAACATAATAGATCTTCGCATCGCCGACCACGCCACCCCGGTCGTGGAGCTTCGCCGTCTCGTCGACGTTCATCGCGCGTACCAGTACATGAACGAGGGCGACGAGCACCTCGCCATCGGCGACGACGCGTCGGCGCTGCTCGCCTACACAAGGGCGGCCGAGCTGCTCCCCGGCAACCCCGAGGTCAAGTTCTGGGCGGCGATCACGATGATACAGTCGGACCAGGAGAGGGAAGCGTTGTCGTTTTTTGCGGAGGTGTTCAAAGCCGATCCCGCCTGGCGGGAAGTCGTGCTGCGGCTGCCACCGGCCGGACTCCTCCCCGACGACAGGGAACTGATCGAGAAAATCCTCAGCGCGGGACACTGACACCGAAGACGTCAGTGATTGATGTCGATCTCTTCGTTATGGATAAACTCGTTGCCGTCGAGTTTTTCGTGGACCTTCAACACACCCTCGACGTCGCCGATGATCGTCCCGTGTCCCTCAAAAGTATACTCGTGCAGCGGGGCGTAGCCCTCGGCGCCCTTCGCTCCGGGGTTGATCGTTTCTTTCGGCGTGTATTCGACGAGTTTGACGCCGGCGGGATGCCGGCCGAGTATCCGCTTGATCGCGCCCGCGACCTGGCGGTTTGCGGTGTTGAACTTGAACTCGAAACTCGCCGTCTTGACGGGGCGCGAATCGACGACCTCCCACTCCTCGCATGCGGGCGCCTGTTTGATGGCGGCGCGGATCGCGGGACGAAGGGTCGAGCGGCAGATAAGGTGTAGGACGTCGCCGTGGTACTTGATCAGTTCCTTGATGAAGTGCGAACGAAACGGGTGTTCCGACGTGAATATGTAACCGCTCTTGATCTTCCTGCCGCGCAGAAAGCCGTTGAGATAGGCGCGGAGTCTGTCTTCGTCACCCTTGATTACGAAATCGTAGTATTTGGCCGCCATGTGCGTCTCCTGGCTGCTACCACCATTTAAAAAACACTATGGAAATAATGAAAAACAACGGAATGAGAATAATCAACGAGTACTTGAGCATGTACCCGAAAAAGCTCGGCATCGGAATGCCCGCTTCCTCGGCGATGCTCTTGACCATGAAGTTGGGCGCGTTGCCGATGTAGGTGGCGGCGCCGAAGAACACAGCGCCCGTCGAGATAGCGAGCAGATAGGTCTCGTTGTTCTTGATCAGCATCGCCACCGCCTCCGCCTCCGTTGTACCCGCGTGGAACTTGCTCAGAACGGTGTTGAAGAGCGTCAGGTACGTCGGCGCGTTGTCGAGGAAACTCGACAGGCCGCCCGTGACCCAGTAGTAGTGCACCGGCGCCTTCAGCGCCTCCGTCATGCCCGCCAGCGCGCCCTCCGACCCGGCCTTGAGTATCGCGAGCGCCGGAATGATCGTCATGAAGATGCCGGCGAAGAGGATCGCCACTTCCTTGATCGGGAACCAGGTGAATTCGTTGGCCTGGTGAATCTCCCTTCGCGTGGTCCACAGCGACAGCACGCCCATTGCGATCATGATCGCGTCGCGCAGGAGGAACTGGATTTTCTGCTCGATGCCCAGGATATGAACGGTGCCGATGTTCCACATCCCGCTCATCAGCACGGACCCGACGATACCGACGAGGAAGATCAGGTTGTGCAGGCCTTCGATCTTCAACGGCTCGTTCTCCGTCGACTCGGGCTTCTCCTCGCGGCGGTTGTACAGCGTGTCGACGAAGAAGAATATTGCCAGCAGCGGAATCGCGACGACCAGCATGGGCAGAAACAGATTGAGTGTCCAGAAAAACGGCACGCCGTGGAGAAAACCGAGAAAGAGGGGAGGGTCGCCCAGCGGCGTCAGCGCGCCGCCGATATTACTGACGAGGAATATAAAGAAAACGACGATGTGGACCTTGCGCCGCCGCCACGCGTTGGCCCGCAACATCGGCCGGATGAGCACCATCGAAGCGCCCGTCGTCCCTATCCACGACGCCAGCGCCGTCCCGATGGCGAGCATCACCGTGTTCATCGCAGGCGTTCCCTTGATCGTTCCCCGCACGAATATCCCGCCCGACACGGTGAACAGCGCCCACAACAGAATGATGAACGGGATGTAATCGATGATATAGATGTGGAGGATCTCGTGGAGCGCCTCGCCGCGGTAGGCGATCAAAAACGGTACGGAAAAGACCAGCGCCCAGAAGGCCGACGCCTTGGGGAAGTGATGGTGCCAGAACTTCGGAGCGACGAGCGGGAACAGAGCGATGGAGAGCAATATGCCGGCGAAGGGGAGGCACGTCCAGAGGGCCAGCTCGGCGCCCAGTCCCGGGCCGTGCTGATCGTCGCTGCCGGTGTGCGTGTCGGTGTCACTCGCCGCCGCCGGTCCCGCGGCCAGCGCTACGGCCGCGATGAGCACCAGCAACAATACGGTCAACCGCCGCGCGCGCAGTCTTTCCGGGTGAATCACTCGATTGCTCCAGCCTGGTTGTTGACGGCAACGGAAAGTTGTCAGCGGACGTCCGTCCGCCCGATCCCTGACGGGACTGTCACCAGGACGCTAGAATAAATTCGCCGCAGTGGCAAGCGGGAATTTCAGCGTCCGCGGCGGTTGTACTGGTTGCGCAGCATTGTGCGCAGTTCCGGATGGATGCCGGGCCTGCGTAATAACCGTTCGATATCGCCCTTGCCGAAGTCGGCGAGGTACTCCATCGAAATACCGGGGGGGGTACGCGGATTGCCGAGAAGTGTCATGCGAGCCCGCATCGTCGAGAACATCGAATGCCGTTTGCCGATGGCGCGCAGCACTTCCTGGTTCACGCGGTGGTTCGACGCGATCGTCATGGCCCGGTCGCGCGTGCCGATGTGCTGGATCGTTTCCTTGGCGATCTTGACGATCGGGTGCATGGCGAGCAGGTCCCAGAAATGGCCGTCGCGGGCGAGCTTCCTCAGGATGACGAAAGGAACGTCGTCAAAATCGGGGATGAGGGTCTCGACGCCGCCGACGCGCTGTTTCTCGCCCTTGAGCGTCTCCGTATATTCGCGCATCGTCGCGTCGTCGATCTTGTAAAACCGTTCCTTTGCCTCGAGGTAATCGAGGAGCGCAATTATGCGGGCGAAATACGCGTCTTCGAGGAAGAAGTCGATTCGGGTCAGGATGCGTACGATACCCCGCGCGTAAAGGACGTCGGGGCGGCTGGTCACGTTCATCAGCCGACGGTAGACGGTGTCGAAGAAGACCTTTCTCTGCGACGTCGTGTAGTGGCTCGCGCCGACGAGCTGCTCGAGCAGCGAAAGGATCGTCGCGCACGGAACGTTGGTCGGCGTCAACGCCTTCCATATCGAACTCATGCGGGAGTTGCCCACGGCGTAACGGCGCATCTCGTAGTCGGGGTGCAGCATCAGGCAGCGGTAGAACCGCTCGCGGAGTTCGACGGGCACCCTGGCGATGTCGTCGGCGATTGTCTGAGGGTGCTTGGCACTGCCGCCGGGGCGGTTGTGCGTAAAGAACGAGCGCAGGGTGCCGAAGGCTCTGGCAAAACGGGGCGACGCGTTTTTTTCGAGCGCGTCGACGACGCGCCGGCTGCGGCCGCGGACCCAGTAGTCGCCGGCGATCAGGATCTCGGGCCTTTTCCACAGCCCGGGCTCGAGGTCGACGATGCTGTCGGGGTTGGTTTCGATGAAGTCGATGAATGCGTGGCGGAGATCGCCGGTGAGTTCATTGAGCGCGTCCTCCACGTCGAGGTCGTCACCGCGCACGAGCGCGGTGAGACAGTCGTCCATGGGGGCGGAATCGAGGTGCCGGTCGGAAGTCTCGCGAAACGCATCCCACGGCCGGCTGGCCAGATGGGTACGCCAGCGGGACTTGAGCCGGATATACAGGTCGGCGAGCGGTTCGCCGACAGACCGCTGGAGCTCGGCGTGCGTCTGGTCGACGAGGAGATTTTGACGCGGGACGGTATTAGAGTACGCCATCTGCAGGGTGTCCGAGAAGGACCGGTCTACAGTTTTCCATCCGGCGTAGGCGTGCTCCAGGTCGGGCAGCGCCCGGTCGAATCGGGCCTCGCCCGTGCCCGTGGGGTCGGCTGGCAGATCGAGGAGGAGTGTGCGGACGGCGGCAGCGTACCGCCTGCCTTTTTCCGCGAGGACGGTCGGTTCGCACCCGTGTCCCCGTTCCGTTTCGAGCGTCGTGATCAGATCGGCTTCGAGTGTCTCGAGCCCAGGCGTCTCTGTCGGCAGGTTCTTTGCCATTTTTTGCACCTCTGCAACGCAACTGCAATAACTGCAACCAGTTTGGATTGTCGTGGAAAGGACAAACCAGGACAGTGCAATTTGCATGCCGCACGGAAGCGAGCGGAAGCGAGCGGAAGCGAGTGGAGAAGCGAGCGAACGCGAGTGGAGAAGCGAGCGAACGCGAGTGGAGGAGCGGGTGGGGCTAGTCGATGCCGTGCTCCTTCTTGTACTGAATCCAGTTGGCTTTGAGTTCGATGAAATCCTCGAAGTTCTTGCGGAGCAGGAAGGGGTTGGTTTTGAGCTCGTGACCTATGGTGGACGAGGGGGCGGAGCCGAAGTCGTGGCCGGGCCAGACCTCGACGGAGGAGTCGAGCTTCATGAGCTTGCGGAGGCTGTCCCACTCCTTGCGGGCGCCTTCGCCGAGGTCGGTGCCGCCGACCTTGCCGACGAACAGGGTATCGCCGGTGATGAGCTTGCCGTCGCAGAGAACACAGATGGCGTCGTCGGTGTGGCCGGGGGTGTAGATGATATCCATGGCGAGGTCTCCCAGCGCGATGGCGTCGCCGTCGTCGACGGGCAGGTCGAGCTTGAGGAGAATGGACTTGTGCCCGACGACCTTGCAGCCGTACCGCTCGACGGCCTCGCTCACGCCCCACGTGTGGTCGCCGTGCCCGTGGGTGATGAACACGTACTCGACGGTGAGGTCGTGCTCGTCGATGAGGCTCTGGTAGCGGCCGGCGTTGGGCGGCGGATCGAACAGGGCGGCGACACCGCCGTCTTTGTCGGCCATGAGGTAGGCGAAGTTACGGTCGCCACCGACGTCTATCTGATAAAAAATCATGTAGGTATTCTAATCGGGCGGCCCGCCGTCGGCAAGGTTTCTTTCTATCTCTATTATTATATAGAGGTGGAGTATTCCATCCGCGAAAAGCGGAGCTGCTGGGCGGTCAGGTCTTCGTCGTGGTGGATCCTGACGTCGGCGATCTCGCCGTCTTCGAGTACCGGCTCCAGGCGCGGGAACACGAATGCCTTGATCTTGGGCGCCTGCAGCTTCTTCTTGCGCTGGGTGATATTCGCCTTCCAGTCGGCGTCCAGACGCGTGCCGAAACGGTCGAAGAGCTCCTCGGCGGCCTCGCGGTCGCCCGTCGACTTGATCACCTGGATCTTGCTGAGCAGCTTGCCGATGCCGTTGCGAACGTCCTCCAGGTCCGTGATCTTCAGGAAGTAGTCGCCGTAGTTCTGGATCACCTCGAGGCCGTGGCCGCCCTCGAGCAGAAACATCAGGATCGCGTGATTGCCCCGGTTGTGTGCCTCGCGGACCTCGAATCCCGGCACCCGGTCGACGCGCGACAGCCATCCCTGCAGAAAGTTGATGTACATCGTTTCCACCACGTCGCGTTGTTCCCGTAGATCGAATGCCCCCAGCTCGATCAGCTTCGGGTCGGCGATGTGCCACAGAGCCACCAGGTCGGCGCGGCACTCCTCGAGCGCCGAGTAGACCCGGCCCAGCAACGTGCGCGGGTCACCGTCGAGCTTCTCGTCCGGTTGGCCCGAGCCGTGGCCGATGATCTCGTGCATGTAGACCTCCAGCGGGCGGACAAGGGTGCGACCGTATTTCATCGCGTTGTCCCGGTACTGTGGCAGAAAGAACTCGTCGACCGACTGCCGCAGCAGTTCTTCCGACCACGTGTTCTCGATGTTCTGCAGGATCACGTTCTTGCTGCCGTGGTCGCGGCGCACGTCGTTGTAGTTCGGCAGGTTGTATGCCGCCGGCGACACCGGCCCCGAGTCGCCCGTTTCCACGAGCACGTTGACCACGTTGGCCACCGGGCGCGACACCTGCTCGCGCCGGTATTTCCGGGGCCACGGCATCCGTTGCTCGAAGTACCCGGCGTTCTCGGCCATGCCGTCGATCAGGTCGGCGTCCGCGCGAAAACTCACGTTGGCTTCGAACTGCCCGATCACGCCGCGTGGATCGAGGTACACTTCGATGAAGCCGTTGATGTAGTCCATGTGGTCGTCCGTCTTGAGCCAGTCGATGCAGTGACGGCGGAAATCCTCCTCGTCACCGCTCTCGTAAAACGCCACCAGCGACCCGAGCGACCGGCGCTGTTGGTCGGAGTCCGCGAACGGCATCGCCAGGCGCAGAAAGTGGCAGATCGTTTCGATCTCGCGGCTGAAGAGGCCTCCGATCCGGTAGACCTCGGGGTCGAGACCGCCGTCGCGGCGGGCGAAGCGGACGTTGATCTTCGATTGCAGCGCCGGCTCCAGCTCGTCGAGGTCGGCCGACGTGACTCCCGGATCCCAGTAGTTCACCGCGCTTCGGGCGACGATGTCTTCGCCTTCCGACTGGTTCGTCTGGACCGGCTCGACCGTCGCGTCGAATATCGAAAGATCCAGGCGGGCGAGCAGGTCTTCGGTGGACTCGCCGTCTCCGGCGAGGACGGCGCCGTTGGCTTCGGCGTGCTCCGCCGCCCGGCCGAGGCCCTCTCGAGTCAGCGTGGCGGGAACGAATTTGGTGTGGGTATAGTGGTCGTATTGTCCGTGGTGAATCCAGACGAACTTCAGGTAGTCGTGGACGGCTTCGCGGAGCGCCGGCTCCATGCCGTCCGAGTTGAGGAATATCGCCTCGAGCAGTTGCTTGATCTCGTAGGCGTGGCGGTGGCTCTGTTGGAACGCGATCGCGTTGCCCGCAATCGCCGCACGGTAGAGGTAGTAGGCGAACCGCTTCTGATCGGGCGTGAGATCGTCGAAACCGTCGGCCTCGACGCCGAGCACCATGACCTCGACGCCTCCGGGCCCCAGGCGCTCGAGCTCGCCCACGAGCCGGCTGCGGTCGCTGTTTATTAGTTTGTCCGAATCCATCTGGCACGTCGATTCTACACAAACCGGCCGGATTTTGCTAGAATCTGTAAACGGCCGATTATCCAAGTTGTTGGAAAATCAATAAATGGAGCAAAACGCGTGCCTGCCAGAAAGCCCGAATCCGCCGAAGTCGACGCGCTCCGGCGCGAAATAGACGAACACAATTACCGATACTACGCCCTGGCACAGCCCGTGGTATCCGACGCCGGGTACGACCGTCTCATGCGGCGTCTGATGGAGATCGAGGAGGCCTTTCCCGAGTATCGCACGCCCGACTCGCCCACACAGAGGGTGGGGACGGCGCCCCAGGCTGGATTCGAAGTCGTGACCCGCGCGCGGCCCATGCTCTCTCTGGAAAACGCCATGGACGAGGACGAGCTGCGGGCGTGGTGCGAGCGCCTCGTGCGGGTGGTCGGCGACGCCGGCGGGCGGGACTTCGTGTGCGAGCCCAAGATGGACGGCGTGGCCGTCGAGCTCGTCTACGAGCACGGCCGGCTGGTGCGCGGTCTGACCCGCGGCGATGGCACCAGCGGCGAGGACATCACCGCCAATGTCCGGACCATCCGCGCGATCCCGCTGAGGCTGGCCGGGGACGGGCAGCCGGCCGGGTTGAGTGTGCGGGGCGAAGTATTCATGGAGCTGGCCGATTTTGCCGAACTCAACCGCCGCCAGGAGGCCGCCGGTGAACGGACCTACATCAACCCCCGCAATACCACCGCCGGTTCCCTCAAGCAGCTCGACCCCGGGGTGACGGCGCGGCGCCCGCTGCGGTTCTACGCCTACGGTATCGGCAACGCCGACGATCCGGCGCTCACGGCGCTCACGGCGCAGTGGGACGTTCTCGAACAGCTCCGCGAGTGGCGCGTGCCCGTCAACGGCCTTTCCCAACGGTGCGAGACGATGGACGAAGTGGTGGCCTATCTCGAGAACATCCAGGCGCAGCGGGAGTCTCTGCCCTACGAAATCGATGGCGTCGTGGTCAAGGCGAACGAGTTCTCGGTGCAGGTGGAGGCGGGAGAGCGGGCGCGCTCGCCGCGCTGGGCGGTGGCGTGGAAGTTCCCGCCGCAGGAGGAACGGACCCGCGTCCTCGGCATCGAAGTCCAGGTCGGCCGGACCGGCGCGCTCACGCCGGTCGCGCGCCTCGAACCAGTCATGGTCGGCGGAGTGACCGTGTCCAACGCCACCCTCCACAACCAGGACGAGATCGACCGCAAGGACGTGCGCGTCGGTGACTACGTATTCGTGCGGCGCGCCGGCGACGTGATCCCCGAGGTGGTCGCTCCGATCAAGGAGCTGCGCAAGGGACGCCCCCGCAAGTTCCGGATGCCGGACGAGTGCCCGGTGTGCGGCACACCCGTCGTCCGGCCCGAGGGAGAGGTGGTCACGCGGTGCCCCAACGCGTCCTGCGACGCGCAGGTCAAGGAACGGATCCGCCACTTCGCGTCGCGAAACGCGATGGACATCGAAGGGCTCGGCGACAAACTCGTCGTGCAGCTCGTCGACGCGGGCGTAGTCCATACGCCGGCCGACATCTTCACGATTACCCTCGACAAGTTATTGCCGCTGGAGCGGATGGCCGAAAAGTCAGCCGAGAACCTCGTCGCGTCCATCGCGAAGTCGCGCGACACCACGGCGCCGAGATTTCTCTTCGCGCTCGGCATCCGCAACGTCGGCGAAACGGTGGCCGAGGTTCTCGCCGAACACTATCCGGCCGTCGGCCCCGGAGGGCTCTTCGACGCGTCCGAGGACGAACTGGCCGGCATCCACGGTGTCGGACCCGTCATCGCCCGCGAGATCCGGGCCTGGGCGGACAACCCCGACAACCGCGCGCTAGTCGATCGTCTCCTCTGTGCGGGGATCACTTTGCCGGCGGCGCCGGAAAAGAAGGGCGACCAGTTCGACGGAATGTCGTTTGTCTTCACGGGAACGATGAAGCGCATGACACGGGGAGAAGCGCAGGCCGAGGTCAAGAAACGCGGGGGCAAGGCGTCGTCGTCGGTCTCGAAGAAGACCACTTACCTGGTGGCGGGTGAGAAGGCCGGCTCCAAACTCGACAAGGCCACCCAGCTCGGCGTCGAGGTCATCGCCGAAGATGAATTCATCGACATGATCCAATGAAGAAGCGCCCCGTCAACGACGGGGCGCATCCTCGATGCATCGAGCGGGAATCGTCAGTATCTAATC
>CBDUWU010000113.1:0-10766 GCA_965371015.1 uncultured bacterium
CGGGGGTGTACTTCTATCGCCTGCGCGCCGGCCAGACCGTGTTCACGAAGAAGGCAGTGCTGCTTAAATAACGTCGGTTGTTCATGAATGAAAGGCCCGGTTGTCTCTCGGCGACCGGGCCTTTTCGTTACGTTATCGATTGCGCCCTGAGACTGGGCTGCCGCCGGCTATCCGCCCGCCTTTTCTTCGAGCTCGTCGAGCTTGTCGGGCTCGGATACGGCGATTTCCACGAGGGCTTTGGGAATCGAACTCTGTTCGCACATGCTGCGAATCTCGTTCTCCTTGTCGGAGAATTCGAGGATTTCGCGGATGGACTCGATCAGCTCGAGCAGTTCATCCGGGGGGATAGCATCCAGAGAGGGCCCGTCTGCTTCGGCCTTCTTGCGCGCCGCCTCTTCTTCGGCGAGCCGCTGCTTCTCCTTCATCTCCTCTTCCATCGATTGCCGGACACTGCCGATCAATCCCTGGTCGAATCCGCCCAGCTCCAGAATCAACTCGTCGGTCACATTACCCGAAATGAGGTGTTTGACTTTGTCTTCGTCGGTTTTGTCCTGCACTTCCTGGATGAGCCCCTGCACTCGCGCACGTTCCGCCCGCTCGGCTTCCACCGCTGAGTTGACCCGCGCGAACTCATCTTCGGCGATCACCAGCCGCTCGATAATGACAGCCGATTCGACATCTTCACCGATGAGTAACCGGATGCCGGGGTCGCCCCCCAGTTCTTTCGCCCTGGCGATGAGCAGGTCGAGTCGGGTACGGTTGACGATCCTGCGGACGTCGGGCCGGCGGCTGGATTCTTTCAGCCCGGGCCAGGCTTCTCCCACCTTGTTGATGAGTGCGACGGTGGCTTTGTAGGGATCGATGACGTCGTCGAGTGTCAGCGCGCCGACGGCACTGTTGAAGTCCTCCATCAGCGGTCTTCCGGCCTCGACGCGATCGTTGAAGGCCGACCGCAGCTGGAGCATATAGCCGGCGTTGGTCGAGACGTTGAATCCCGCGCCGTCGAGCTCGACGGCCGTCTTCTTTATTGTTTTTTCCAGGCTGCCCGGGGAGAGGTCATTGGCGGCGACACTGGAGATCCTGTCTTCTATCGACAACCACAAGGGCCTGTTATGCGTCGAATCACTGGCTGTCATTTTGCACACTCCTGTCATGGGTGTAATGTTAATAGTGATTCTCTATTGTTAACATTAACGGAGTGATTTGTCCAGTACTTGGCGCAAGGCAGCCGGTCGGACGGATCAGCGTCCATACCTCGGCCACCGCGCCCGGCAGAACGGCGGTTACGATGATGATAGCTGACATTCGGCCCGGTGTTATCGCCTTGCCGCCAACGCTCGATCGATGTGCGCGCGCAACAGCCGCCACTGTTCGGCCCTCGCGGCGTTGTCGCCGTTGAGCACCGGAATGTTCCAACCGGTCCGCGTGCCCGAATTGAGCGCGGGATCGGCCATCTCAATATCGACGTCGAAGACGTCGGACCCGTTCGCGATGGTTACCGTTGCGATCGACCCGCCGACCATGTAGAAGCCGGCCGGTTCGACGGCGGGGTCGTAAGTGTCATTCCGGTTAACATCGAGAAACGCGCCCACGTAGTAGGTGCCCGGTGTCAGTCCGGCGTCGAACTGATGGACGGCGTATTTCGGGTCGTTCCCGAGCGAGGCGCCGTCGGTCCCGGTGATCGGCTCGATGCCCCCCCCTCCCGTCGGATCCTCGTCGAATATGCCGACGTAGTAGTCGTACTGCCACCATGTGTCGCCGAATTCCGAGCCACCGTACGAGACCTCGCCGGCGATGACCGACGGGTCGATCAGCGGGAAGTCGATACCCGTGGCCGGAGCGCCGCCCGATATTATGACGCTGTCGGCCGAAGTATCCCCCGTGCCGAAATCGACGCCGTACGCGCCCACGGCGTCGCCCAGATCGGTTTCGAGACGCCCGTCGCCGTTGGTCTCCATGAGCGCCACCGGCCAGTACATACCGTCCGCGAGGCCGGTGACATTGTACACGCCGTTCGTTCCGGCGATGTCCGTGCCCTCGATCGGGGGATCTTCTTCTCCTTCGTATTCGAACAGCAACACCGACGAGATCAAGACGATGGCACCCGCCGGATCGGCCGCGGCGGTGCCGGGGTCGCCGGTGAGCTGGCCGGCGACGCGGCCACTTTCGAAGCTCGAACCGGTTGTGAACCGGAAGGAGACGGATTCTTCCATTCCGTTACCGGCGAGGTCGCTGATGGCCCCCTGGGGAAACAAGAACACGTACTGTGTGTCGTCCTCGAGGTCCACGTCAGGGTCGAACGTGATCGTGCTCCCGTCGGACGACCAGCTGTCGGTACCATCGCTGATATCTGGCGTGACAAGGATGTTGTCGAGGCCTGCCGGGTCGATCGCCTCGGAGAACTGGAGGCGGATGTTGGTCGAGACGGGCACGTTGGATGCACCGTCGGCGGGCGTCGTCGAGACGAGGGTCGGGGATGTGTTGTCGATTACCGATGTCGTTCGGAAGGTCCACGAAGTTTGCGCGAGGTGATTGCCCGCGATGTCCATCGCGCCGCCGTCGATGGTCACCGTGTAGGTCGTGTTCCGCTGGAGAATTTCCTGCGGCTGCAGAAAGTAGATGTGCGATTCGTCGGCGTCGAATTCGTACGAAACGTCGCCGCCCCCGCCCGTCCACGAGACTGCGCCGGCGACGGAATTGTAGTCCATGGCTTCGGAGAACTCGATGGCCACCGTCTGTCCCACCGGTACGCCTGTTGCGCCGGCAGCGGGGACGTGAGATACGACCTCAGGAGGCGTGTTGTCCGAAGCCGCGCTTCCGTCGAAGCTGCCCGAGGCGCCGTCCGTAATCGCATTGCCGCTGAGGTCTCTCACACCGGTGATCGCATAATCATACGGCAAATCGCCCATCAAGGACCACAGCGAGGCCGTGGCGGTAATACCGTCGTTGTCCAGGACGACGGACGCCACGTGGAGCGTATCTCCGGGAGCGGCGGGAGCATCGAAGGAGTTCGCCGCCGTTGACGCATCGATGAAGAGATAGTTGTCGCCGTCCTCCGCCGAGTTTTCGTCCACTTCCTCGTCGTATACGACTTCGATGTGTCTCGCATCGAGTGCCGTGACGCTGACCACCCCGGGGGGCGTCGCGTCCGGATCCCCGCCGTCGGCCGGTGAATCGCTGTCGCTGCAACCGGTCGGAGCGAAGGCCATTAGGCAGGCCGCAGCGACGAGCGCCAGAATCATGAGTGTCGATTTCATTCTTGGACCTCCCGGATCGTTGATGGGAACGGCCACAGGCGCGGCTTGATCGCTTGTGGTTTTGATGTCAGCATAGCAGACTCTGTCGTCAGCATCCAGCATTCCGGATTATGTGTCAAGACGGACACCCGGCGACGTCCCCCTCTCCTGGCGTTTTCACACTGGACACGATTGTGATTGCAATCACATAATCCGGACAATCGATGAGGTGTCGTGGTCACCGGTTGATCGAAAGGACCGCCGATGAGAATCTCGCACGGTTTCCGGGGATTCGTTCTGCTTGCATTGTTGTCGGGCCTGGTGAGTTGCGGCGACGGGGGCGTCAAGCCGTATCCCGACGGCACCCAGCGCCTGCCCGGAACTTTTTACCTCGACCGGACCGCGGCAACATACAGCCGCGTTCACGCTTTCTCGCCCGACCACATGTTCGTGATCGGCGAAGACGACTTTGTCATCGAAATCGACGGAAACGAAAGAGTCCTGATGAGGACCGGGTCGGACGCCGACCTCCTGGATATATGGGCGTCTTCTCCAACCGATGTGTATGTCGTCGGCGCAAAGCCGGGTGGCGGTGGGGGCGAGATCCTGCGCTACAACGGACGGTGGTGGAAATCGATGCCGAACCCGCTCGAGGGAGCGGTCAACGGCGTGTTCGGGTCGGGGTACGGAGACGTTTACGCGGTAACCGGCCAGGGCGAGATCGCGAGACTGCACCGTAAAAAGTGGGAGGTCGTCCACACGGCCGACACGGTGCTGACCGGCGGGTGGGCGAGTGGGCCCGGCGACGTCCACGTTGTCGGAAGCGGCGGTTTGTATGTGCGCTACGACGGTTCGTCGTGGGAGAGCATGACCTGGGCCACCTGGTCCGCCGATGCGGTGATCGGTGTGCGCGGTGTCGGTGCCACGGGGGCGTGGTTGTTCGGACGGTACGCCGTGGTGTCCGTCGACTCGATGCAGATCGATGGCATGATATACTGGGACAATGCGGGCGGTCACAACGCGGTTGCCTCCAACGACCCCGGCGACCTGTATATCGTCGGCGATCGCGGTAGACTCGTCCGGTACGACGGCGCGGACTGGAACGAGTTCAGGATCGAGACTCCGCGGGGGTATCTGGAGCCGGACCTGTTAGACGTGTCGATGACGGGGCCGTCGCGTGCCGTTGCCGTCGGGCCACAAGCCGCTGTCGTCGATATCGACGGCTACACGACAAGTTTGACGCAGAGTGTGGACCCTGCCCAATGGACTACAATGGCCGGAACCGGCAATCTCGTGCTGGCGCCGCGGCATATCCTGTCCTTTCTCGTCAATGACGGGACGGGGTGGCGTGATTTCGATCCGCCGTTGCCACAGGACGTCTACGGGAGTGTCTACTGCGCCTGGGCCGCCTCGCCCGACGAAATCTGGGCAGTTGTGAACGGTATCCCGTTCTTTGTGGCCTACTACGACGGTTCCGGCTGGAACATACAGTTCGAATCAGGCGATATCGCGGTATCGATCTGGGGCGCCGCCACGGACGATATCTTCATTGCGGGATACGATGGGAAAATCTGGCACTACGACGGTTCCGCCTGGACGCTGATGGCCGACACGGGATACAAACGGGTCCTGCAGGATATGTGGGGTTCGGGGGGAGACGACGTGTATATCGTGGGCGCCAATACGACGGCCGGCAGAGAAGGAGCCGTTCTCCACTACGACGGTTCGGCCTGGTCGGCGGATTCGACCTATTTCGAGCACGACCTCTACGGTGTGAGCGGCACTTCTTCCTCCGACGTCGTCGTCGTCGGGATAGACGGCGCGATATACCGCTTCGACGGGACCGCCTGGAATCTCGAACCGAGCGGTACGACTAACGGGCTCCGGCGGGTCTGGGCGGGCGCCCCGGACAACTACTGGGCCGTCGGTGTCGGCGGGACGGTAGCTCATTACGACGGAGTATCCTGGCAAATCGTCGACCTGGGGCTGGAATCGATGCTGTGGTCGGTGTGGGGGACGGAGTCCGGCGACGTTTTCATCGGCGGATTCGACGATACCATACTGCGTTACAGCCCCCGGGGCTGACCGGTCTTGACTAACCCGTTGAATTTATATAAAATAGACGCTTACGGCTGAGTTTAATATCTGAACGGGCAATAGAGTCCGGGCGCTGGTAATTTACCATGTCCAGATACAACACGCGTATACATCGCATTTTTCCAGTGTGTCTAGCCGCCGCGACACTCTGCATGTTTGCGGCCGCCGGGCCCGCTGCGGGTTCGACCGCCGCCGGCCCTCTACTCACCGATTCGCTGTACACCGCCCATCACCCCCGCCTCCTCCTGGTGCCCGCCGAGATGGCGAGCTATTACGACAAGGTCCGCGACGGCGGAGACGACGACGACGCGTACACGGTCATCCGCAACGCGGCCACCGCCGTGTACCCGTTCGCCACCATGGTGGAACTGCTCGACGACGACTACGGTCTCAACCCGGTGCCCAACCTGGGGCTGGCGGGACTGCTGGAACTCCCGCCGGACACGGCCGCGTTCGCGATCGGCCGGCAAATCGTGCTCCACATCGCCGACAACTATGAAGTCGACTCCGACGCGTTCGGCAGTTCGCTCCGGCTCCGTTCGCTCGCGCTGGGGTACGACATGTTCCTGGGGTACAGTTCCGAAGCCGAAAGGGATTACCTGAGGGGCGAGATCGAATCCTACGTCGACAAGATGACGACGCACTTCAATTACGAAATATGGGGGTGGCGGCCCTACCTGGGTAACAAGAGCATGATGGTTGCCGCGTCCCTCGGTCTGGCGGCCATCTGTCTCGACGGCGAAACCGACCCTGCGCGGGTTACCGCGGCGCTCGGGTTTGCCGATCAGTTGATCGACACGTGGATGGGCGCCCAGCTCGATGAGGATGGAGCCTATAATGAGGGCCTCGTTTACGGCGCGTGGAGCCTGCGGATGCTCATCTACTATTTCCACGCGAGAAAGCAGTACGACGGATTCGACTATTCTGTCCACCCGTGTTTCCGGAACATGGAGGCGTGGTTCGCCTTCGAGCTCCTGCCCGAGGGATCGGGCCGGACTAACAACTTGAACGACTGCGCGTACAAGGATTATATCCTCTCGCGCCACCACACGTTCTTTGACTGGGCGCAGTCGCAGTACGGCAGCGGCCTTTCGGCGTGGTTGTGGGAATATACCGCCGGCCAGAACGGCTGGGACTGGGGCCTCGAGGCCGACAAGACGGCGACGGTGTTGTGGAACCAGCCGCTGCCGCTGACGGATCCCGGCAGCGTGCTGCCGAAGAGCGTCATGTGGGAACACCGCGGGCTCTATTACTACCGGTCCGGCTGGGACGTCGGGCCCGGTTCGAAGGACCTCCTTTTCAGCTTTTATGCCGGCGAGTTCCAGGGGGCCCACGCGCAGGAGGACCAGGGGCAGTTTACCATGTACGGCTTCGGCTCGGCGCTTGCCGTAGACCACGGACCGGGACACCTGGCCAAGCAGAGCGAGTCGCACAATCTCGTGTTGATCGACGGCGCCGGACAACACAATGCCGGCAGTTCGATCGGAACCGACGGTGCGATCCCGGAGTACTTGTTAAGCGACTACGCGGACTACATCACCGCCGACCTCACCGACGCGTACACCACGCACAGCCCGTACAACGACCCCGACGTGCCGTTCGAGGGCGCCGACTGGTCGTGGGGGTACGACGGCGGCAACCCCGTCGACCACGCGCTGCGAAAGATATTCGTTGTCCACGACAACATTTTCCCGCCGTACTTCATCCTGCTCGACGACATCGACAAGGACGGTCAGCCCCACGACTACGACTGGCGGATGCACACGAGCGACGCGAACGCGGTCGATGTCTCCGCCAACCCGGTGCGGATAACGAACGGTACCAGCCGGCTCGACATCCACGTCGTGGAGCCCCCATTCGAGTCGCTGCAGGCGTCGGTCGGTGCGTACGCCAACGACAGCGAGGAACCCGACGCGCTGCTGTTGTCGCTCTCGGTCACGCAGACGAATCCGAAGTTCACGATGTTCATGTTTCCGGGCGACGAATCCACCACTGAGCCGGATTTAACCCGGCAGGACTACTCCTGGGGATACACCGTGACGTTGGCGTGGAGGTGGCGGTTCTCCGACGTCTTCATCCGCAACACTTCCGGCGAACTGATAACGCACTCCTTCGGCGAGTCGATCACTACCGACGCCGAACTGGGAATCGTCCGGCTGTGGGGAAGCCGCATGCTGCGGTTCCTGCTGACCGATGTCAGCAACTTCAGCTACAACAGCCGGCAATATATCGGCGTATCCGACGGCCCGCTCAACTGCGGGATGTCGGGTGGGGTGTTCCAGATCGACCGCCCGGAAGCACAGTTTGCTCTCTACGCGGGTGACGCCGACCGGGTTCTTTACCGGGACCAGGAGATCCCCATATTCCAGCAGGATGGATACCTCATCCCCGAGTCCGCCGTGGGTAGTGCCAAAGAAACGGTGCCGGAGTTCACCGTCCGGGCCAGGGCCTGGCCCAACCCGTTCAACCCGTCGACGTCGGTCGTGGTCGAACTCCCCCGCCGTGCCGGTGTCGAGGCCGTCGTCTTCGACGTCGGCGGCAGGATGGTCAGGACTCTCTGGAACGGAGACCTGCCGGCCGGCCCCACTACGCTCGAGTGGGACGGCACCGACAAAGACGGCGCTCGTGTGGCCAGCGGCGTCTACTTCCTCCGCATCGTCTCCCGCGGACACACGAAAGTCCTCAAGCTCGTGGCCGTTAAATAGGGTTGAAAGATTCGTGTCCGGGGCTATAATGCGCCGCATGGAAAACAGCAAAACCACACAGACTCCCGACTTCGCTACTGTGATCGCCCCCGAGGTGGGGCTCGGGTCGGCCTCCGTTTCGGCGGTCATCGGGCTGCTGGATGAAGGGTGTACCGTGCCCTTCATCGCCCGCTACCGCAAGGAAGTGACCGGCGGCGCCGAGGACGTGGCCATCAGCAAGACGATGGAGCGCCTCAAGTTCCACCGCGAGTTCTTCGAGCGCAGGCAGTTCATCCTCGAGAGCATTCGCGGCCAGGACAAACTCACGCCAGAGCTGCAGGCCGCCATCGAGCGGGCGGCGACGATAACCGAACTCGAGGACCTCTATCTGCCGTACCGGCCCAAACGCCGCACCCGGGCGACGATCGCGCGCGAGCGCGGGCTCGAACCCCTGGCTGAGCGTATGTGGGCCCAGGAGGATCCATCGGGGTCGCCCGAAGAAATCGCGGCGGGATTCGTCGACGCCGACAAGGGGGTAGAGAGCGCCGCCGACGCGCTGAAGGGGGCGAGGGACATCATCGCCGAGCGCGTGGTCGAAACGGCCGAGTGGCGCTCCGAGATCCGCGACCTCACCTGGAAGCGGGGGGACGTGGTGGCGCGGGCCGCCCGGGGCAAGGCGGAGGAGAAGAGCAAGTTCACCGACTATTACGATTACTTAGAACCGGTCTCGAAAATCCCCACTCACCGCTTTCTCGCAATCCTTCGAGGCGAGAAGGACGGATTTATTACTTACAGCATCATTCCCGACCCGGAAGAAGCCAGGGCGATTCTGCGCCGCCGAGCGACGGGAGGTGCCAGGTCGATCTGGACCGGTCACGTCGAGGAAGCGGCCTCCGACGCGTACGACCGTCTATTGCTCCACCAGATCGCCACCGACGTGCGCGCCGAGCTCAAGGAGAAGGCCGATCGGGAAGCAATCGACGTGTTCGCCGCCAACCTGGGCGACCTCCTGATGGCGCCGCCGTTTGGCTCGTGCCACCTGATGGCAATCGACCCGGGATACCGGACCGGCTGCAAGGTGGTGGTGTTGAGCTCGACGGGGCGGCTTCTCGACCACGGCGTTGTTTACCCGACGGTCCCCAGAGAAGACGTTGCGGGTACCGAGTTGGCGTTCGACCGGTGGTTCAAGAAGTACAAAGACATCGCCGCCGTCGCCGTCGGCAACGGTACCGGTGGGAGGGAGACCTTTAACGTCGCCCGCGACTACGTAAAGAAGCGGGGACACTCCGCCGCCGTCATCATGGTCAACGAGTCGGGGGCATCGGTGTATTCGGCGTCGGAAACCGCACGGGAGGAGCTGCCCGACCACGACGTCACCGTGCGCGGCGCCGTTTCGATCGGGCGCCGTCTGCAGGATCCTCTCGCCGAGCTGGTCAAGATCGACCCCAAGTCGATCGGGGTGGGGCAGTACCAGCACGACGTCGACCAGAAGCTCTTGAAGCAGAAACTCGACGACGTCGTGGTCTCGTGCGTGAACCGCGTCGGCGTTGACGTGAACACAGCGTCCGCGTCGCTGCTCCAGTACGTGTCGGGCCTGGGGGCGAAACTCGCCCGCTCGCTCGTCTCGCACCGCGACGAGGCCGGGCCATTCACCACCCGCACGGGACTCAAAAAAGTGCCGGGGCTGGGGGCAAAGACGTTCGAGCAGTCCGCCGGCTTCCTGCGTATCAAAGGCGGCAATCCCCTCGACGACTCGGGTGTCCACCCCGAGCGCTACACCCTCGTGAAGAAAATTGCTTCGGACCTGGGGCGCAAAGTCGACGAACTCATCGGCGATTCGGCGGCGGTACGTGCGATCGACATCGACCGCTACGTCGACGATTCGGCGGGCGTCTACACGCTGCGGGACATTCTGGAAGAACTGGAAAAGCCGGGGAGGGACCCGCGCGAGGATTTCGAGTCGGTGGAATTTCGCGATGATGTCAGGGAGATGAAAGACCTCAACGAAGGCATGGTGCTCAACGGCGTCGTGACCAACGTGACCCACTTCGGTGCGTTCGTCGACGTGGGAGTCCACCAGGACGGTCTCGTCCACATCAGCAAGATCGCCGACCGCTTTGTCCGCGACCCGTCCGACGAACTCAGCGTCGGCCAGAAGGTCAAGGTGCGCGTGATGGAGATCGATCTCGAGCGCGGCCGCATAGGTCTCAGCATCAAGGACGCGTGATCCCGCCTACTTGTTCTTGAACGGCAGAAACGTCATGAAGTCCGCGTGGTGGACGACGTATGCCTCCGTCGTCCGCGTGACCATGTCGCCCTCGCCGGCGTGGGCGGCGATGATATGGCACACCTCGGGCGGCACCCCCGCTTCCATCGCCAGACCGACACCGCTGAACGGATGCCGGACGTACTTGCCCATTTCGCTCTTGCACGACTTGCCGTCCTGGATGTCGTATTCGAGCAGCTTGCCGACGTCGGCGAGAATGGCCCCCGCGATGGTTACGTCGAGGTCGACGGGCAGGTCGTCGCCGAAGAACTCGTTCATCTTGTTCGCCGCGTCGCGGGCCACGTGGACGACGCATCGCTTGTGCGCCATGAACGAAACTTCGAGGTCGGGCACGAGCAGGGTGAATGGAATCGTGTTCAGGTCTTCGGCGGTCAGGGGACTGCGCTCGAGCGCGAATTCCCACGTCCTGGCCGTTGCCTCACGCAATTGTTCGTCCTGGATCCACTCCAGCTCGGGCCAGAG
>CBDUWU010000114.1:0-10578 GCA_965371015.1 uncultured bacterium
GGCCGTCCTCCTGGCCGTCGATCGTGACGATCCTGGTGGCAACGGTGAGTGTCCCACCCTCGGGCATTGCGTCGCGGGCGTTGATCGCCAGGTTGAGGATGGCGTTCTGCAGCTGGGACGGGTCGCCGAGCGCGTGTGATGGCGACGCCTCGAGCCGCCGCTCGAGCGTGATGCGCTTGTCGATGCTGCGGCTGAGGAGCGCAACGACTTCCTCGACGAGCAGGTGGACATCGACGGCGGCGGATTCGTTCTTTCCCCGTCTGGCAAATGCGAGGAGTTGCGACGTGAGATCCGCCGCGCGGCGCGCGCCAACGAGGATGCGGTCGACGCTCGATGCGAGCGGGGAATCGTCTTCGATGTCGTTCCTGATGAGGTCCGCGTACCCGACGATCCCGGCGAGCTGGTTGTTGAAGTCGTGGGCGATGCCGCCGGCGAGCTGGCCGACCGCCTCGAGTTTTTCCGACTGGTGCAGCCGTTCCTCCATTTTCTTGCGCGCGTCGACGTCGCGCAGGACGGCCAGGAGCCGCTTGACCCCGCCGATCTCGGCGGCCCGGAGGGTGACCTCGGCCCAGAACACCGTCCCGTCCCTGCGGCACACGAGCCACTCGAACGTGCAGGTCCCCTCTTCGAAGGCGCGACGGATCATCTCTGTCTTTCGCTCGCCGGTAATCGGGTGACCCTCCGCCAGGAGAATGTCGTGCGTCTCTCCGAGGAATTCCTCGCGGGAACGGCCGAACATCCATGCGGCCGCGTTGTTGACGTCGAGTATGACAGTCGTATCGGCGTCCTGGATGAAGATCGCTTCGCTGGTCGCGTTGAAGATCTCGCGGTAGTTGCGCTCGCTGCTGCGCGCACGCTCGAGGCTCGAGGTAATAATCGACGCCAGCAGACGGATGACGACCGCTTCGGCGACCAGGATCACCACCAGGATGACGACGTCGGAATAATCGAACTGCCCGCCGAACTTGGTCGCGACGACACCCTGAATCTCCATCGTGCCGATGGCAACGACGGACGCTATTATCAGCAGTGTCAGAGCTACAAAAGAACCGGTATTGAGGAGGAGACTGCCGATAATGATGACGGCGGGATACACAATGATGGCGACATCATGGACCCCGTCGCCGGTGACGACACCATAGTCGACGGCGGCGAGAAGCGAGAGCAACATGACGATGCCGGCCAGCCGGTGATATCCGGCACGGAGCACCAGCCCTACGCCGATGAACGCAATCGTGGCGGCGAAAGAAACCCGGAAGGTTACCATCTGGTCGATGGCATAGGCGAAAACGGAGATCGCCGACGCTCCTGCAAGCAGCGCGGCGAGGATGAGCCACATCGTGCGCCGGATCCGGACCGGGTCCTCGAAGATGAACACGTCCGAGGTAAACAACCGGCCGACCCTGTCTCTGTGCGAATCGCGGCCTGGCATACTCGCTCCCTCCAGTGCCAACTCACACCCACTGCCAACGGTGTATCGGGATCTACTCTGTCACGAAATCAGGCCGGCTGCAAGCCGCGATCAACTCTTGCCGAGCATGTAAATCTGCCACAGATCCCGGTGGCTCGTGTTTACGAGCGGCTTGATGGCCAGCTGGCCGGTGGGCACGATACTCTTTTCCAGGTGTTTCAGCTCGGTTAGTTTGTCGCGGACGTCGGGGGCCACTTCGGGGTCGAACCCGGCCTCGCGCATCAGGAGCAGCCCCTTGGCGTTGATTGCCAGCTCGACGTGGACGCGCAGATAGCACAGCATGTCGACGACGACTTCGGGCGGGAACGACTCCCGGATCGAGCGGAAGAACACACCGAGGTGGGTGTCGGAGACGCGTCCCGAGTTGATGATGTCGAGGAGTTCCTGGTCGGTATCGAAAGACGCGCCCAGCCAGCGGCGGGTCGAGCGCTCGCTCCGGTAGAACACGGTCATGATCACGAGGGGCATCGTGACATGGATGAGGATCGTCGACACTACCGGCGAGAGGAGGAAGTGGTTATAAAACGAGTGGAGGAGGACGGCGACGAGGAAACCGGGGAGAAATACCGCCGCGCCGCGGTTTTCGTGGCGGTCGAAGAGGCCCTTGGAGATCAGGGCGAAGATGGCGGTGGCGCCGCCGTGCATGATCGCCGTCCCGAATCCCCTCACGATCCAGATCACGATTCTCGATTCGCCGAGGCGCTCGACGTACCACACATTCTCGAGGATGGCGAATCCCGCCCCCACGGCAAATCCGGTGATGGCGGCGTCCACCATGAATCCCACGCGCCGGGCCCGGATGAGGTACACGACGAAGAGCGCCTTGAAGAATTCCTCGACGGGGGGCGCCGCGTAGCGGTCGAATTCGTTGTCCGGTATATGGAGGGCATCGAGCAAAAATACGCTGACGACGAAGCTCGCTATCGCCGCCGCGAAGCCGGCTCCGATGGCGATTGCCAGCGCCCGCCCCGTAACCAGCTTGTAGCTGTCCAGCAACGACAGCGCGAGCAGAAAGAGCAGCACGGGAAACAGGCTGACCGTCAGGCGCAGGATATAATCGAAGACTTCTGCCGACACGTTCACCGGGGATCGAAAATGGGAAAATGACGAATCAAAGTATCTTTAAGGATATCATAAATTCCGATTCGGGGGCACGGTCGTTGTCCTGCCATTCCCAGTAGTCCCAGGAGGCGGCGTAACCAAACGAGAGCGTCATCGACAGCCCCGACATCCACACGAGGCGGAAATCGAGCTGCCCGCCTACGTTCCAGTACTCGTGCGGGTCCAGGTCACCCTGGAAGTTGGTGACAAGACCGGACGAGAAGACCGCCGATCTCATCCACGTGCAGTAGACCCACGGAAAACCGATCCGCCGGAACCGCACCGGCGGTAACGTCCACTCCAGCACCATCTTGCCGAAGTTGTTTCCCGCAATCGAGGCGATCTCGCTGCCGGGAAACGCGTAGTACTCGCGGTAGCGCTGGACCGAGAGGTGGTCGACGTAGTTGTTGCCGAATCCGCCGAAGTAGAAATTAGCGAAGGAGTCCTCGGGGTCGCCCCACGAGTACCCCCCGAAGGCGCGCAGCCAGATCGACGAGTGGTCGATGCCGGTGCGGAGGCCGAGGTCGCCATATCCGGCCAACTGCGAATAAAACTCGGTATTGACGTAGTTGCCCGCGTAGCGGACGCCGAACTTGTGGCCTTTTTCGTAGTCGACGGCCCCCATGGTCCGTTTGAGTTTGCGGTACTCGAGCTTGGCCGACCCGGTGGTGAACTGGTCGTACGTAGCCTCAACACCCTGCGCGAACGGGAGTTCGTCGAGGTCGCCGAAGTGCCCGAGAGAAAGGTGGTAGTCGAGGTAGCGCGGCTTGTCGACGATGAACGCCCCCTCGTACTCGAGAATGGTCAGGTATCCCTTACGGGATCTGAGTGTCGGTCCGAAGAAATCATAGAAATCTGACCGGTTCCAGGCCGCTGTCAGTGTAAACGGCCACGCGCGATACTTGAACCAGAGGTGCCACTGCTCTTCGGACGGGATATCACCCGACGGCGTCACCGCCGCCTTGAACTCGGCGCTGTGGAGCCCGAGGGGGTCCATGAGGTTGAGCCGCACGCCGATCGCCGCCCAGTCCTTGTACTTGTCGAGCACGGGATACATCGAGGCGAGCTTGGTGTTCTTCCACTTGCTGTAGTCGCCGTGGTACGTCATCACCGAGTCGAGGTTGACGTCCCGGGGAGAGCCGAGTTTCCAGTCCTCGACGATCGGGTGCTCCACGGCTACAGCGTTACCGAGGTAGCTCACGGACGCGATGTCGTAAATCTTCTGAATGGGGATCATCACCGGCCGCAGCCCGTGTCCGGTGTAGTCGAATACGATCAGCGAGTCGTCGGAGACGACGCCCGGCCGGAAATATCCCGTTTCGCAGTTGGTGATCGCGTTCATCTGTTCGCGTTCGAAATCCCAACGAAAAACATTCGAGACACCGGTCTGGTAGGCGGTGCCGTAGAGGTAGCGGCCGTCGCGCGAGAAGACGAAGTTGGCCGGCGCCGTTTTGTGGAAGTCGTAGAGCACGTCGTACGACGCATCGCCCACCATCAGGCGGGGGATGTTCATCCGTACGAGATGCGCGCGGCCGGTGATCTCGATCATCGAACAGGTCAACAATTCTCCGTCGGAAGATATGTCGAGGTCGAAGACGTCGCGTCCGAACGGGATTTCCATGATCATGGAGATGTTTTCCCAGCTGTCGTACGGCGCGGCGACCCGCACCACCGACGAGATGCCGTTGTGGTGCTGGACGCCCCAGATCGACTTGTCGGCGGCGTTGAAGCACAGGTCGCCCGTGCGGAAATTCTGCAGGAGCTCGGTGACCTCGCCGGTATGGATATCGACGCTGTTGAGGTCGCGCCAATTCCTGCCGTTGTTGGTGGTGAAGAACAGCGTGCCCGATTCCTCGTCGAACGCCACCGACGACACGTAGTAGAGCGCCGGCGTCTTGACGTAGCAGAGCTTTTCCACCGACCCGTCCTCGACGTCGATGGCGGCGATGTGCGCGAACTCGCCGGGATAGTTGACAGCCGTGTAGTACTTGCCCGTCTCGGCACAGTAATAGCCGCGCGACGCCGACCCCAGCGCGCGAGTCATCAACGGCCGCTGGTATGTGACGGGGTACGTCCGGATCGAGTCGAGGTTGGTCGCCTGCCACTCGTGTTCGAAGTCGGCCCACTGGGACCATTCGTCGTCGAGCGAGCGGCCGTAAACCTTCTTGAACTGGCGGGAGAAACTCGCACTCGATCCCGGCGTCCGGTTGACCCATTCGATGACCTTTTCGGGTCCGTGACTGTACGCGAGGTAGCTCATGAAGCGTGTGCCGTAGAGGTACGAGTTCTGGCCGATCTGAAAGTCGCTCGTCGTCCCCTCCGACTCGAGACCGACGACGTCGTAGAAGTAGGCCGAGTCGCGAACCATGCTCCGGAAGACCATCTCGTCGTAGCCGCCCAGGGCGCGGCCGATCCCGCCGGCGAGCCACGTCTCGAGAAATACGGCGATTCCCTCGTGGTACCAGCGCGGCGCGTACCGCCGCGGGTTGGTGAGATAGCTGTAGATCAGCGACCAGGGGTCTTCCGGGTTGGCGTTGACCTTGCCGAAGAAGATTTTCCGCCAGGTTTCGTCCATTCCGACGCCCTTCTCCGAAATGACGACGTGGACCATCTCGTGGTTGACGACCCAGTTGAATCGTTCGTTGGTGGGACACGTCTCGTAGACGTATTCGAACGGTTCGATGCCCAGCGTTATGTAGTTGTTCGGGATCGTCGACGTTCCCGCGTATCCGTAGTCGTCGAAGTCCTGCAGGAGGATCGTGACTTCTTCGCTGGGGGTGTAGTCAAAGAAAATACGGTAATACCCCATCGTGTTCTCGAAGCACCGCGCCAGGTGCTTCAGCACGTACGAGTGCTCCTCGTCGTAGTAGACGAGGCGGAGGTCGGGCGTTTCCAGGACGCGCCACTTGAGTTTCCACTCTGTGTCGGTATCGGACTCGGCGGCGACTATATCGGGCGTGGACAAAATAGACGTGAGGATCAGAAACGCGGCAAAAATCGAAAAACGAGGGGATATTGTGTGAAAACAGCTGGATCTTGTGGTCATAACTCTCCGTTGGGCTTACGGGAAATGCCGCGGCCGTCTGGCCGCAGCATTTCCCGTGTTTGAACCGTTCGGTAAGACCTGCTTGTCGCAGTCGTCAGGGCAGACCGTGTAACAGGCAGTCTGCGACTGTATCATCGACTACTGCGAAGACTGCATCGACGATCTTTCCAGAGACTGCTGGCGGGACACCTTGCCGAAATCGGACCGCATGGCATACCTGCCGAGCGCCTCCTGGCGCATCGCGCGCTGGAAGATGTCGACGCGTTGCTGCATGTTCAGCCGCTCGAAGAAGGCGGCCTTCTCCTGCATGTTGGCACGCTCGAGGATGCTCGCCCGCTCCTGGATCGAGGCACGGCCCAGGATGTTGGCCCTCTCCTGCATGTTGGCACGCTCGAAGAATACTGACTTCTCCTGGATTGACGGCGCGCGGCCGAGGAACTTGCCCTGCCGCTGGAAGCTCATCTTGCCGTAGGCAGACTGCTCCATGTTGAAGCGTCCGAAGAAATCGGTCCGCTCCTGCATCGACAGGCGCTCGAACATCTTCACGCGTTCCTGCGGAGCCGTCCGCCCGTACATCCACGCGCGCTCCTGCAAGTTGGCCCTCTCGAGGAAGTCCACCTTGCCCTGGAACTCGGCGCGGCCAAAGTCGGCGGCCTGGATGTCGGCGCGCTCGAAGAAGTTCTGGCGCTCCTGCAGCGACAAACGCTCGAACAGGTTGATCCGTTCCTGAGGTGTGAGCCGGCCGTAGAAGCTGGCCCGCTCCTGCATGCTGGCGCGCTCGAGGATCTGGCCCTGCCGCTCCATGCTCATCTTGCCGTAGTCGGACTGCTTGATGTTGAGGCGCTCGAAGAAATCCGTGCGCTCCTGCATCGACAGGCGGTTGAACATGTTGACGCGCTCCTGCATGCTGGCACGCTCGAAGAACACCGCTTTACCCTGAATGTCCATGCGGCTCATGACCAGGGCGGCTTCGTCGCCATTGGCCCGGCCGAAGATGTCGGAGCGTTGCTGCAAGCTGGACCGTTGCATGATGTCGGACTTGCCCTGCAAGGACAGACGACCCAGCATTCTCGCGCGCTCCTGCATCGACGCGCGCTCGAAGAGCGAAGACTTCTCCTGGATGCTCGCACGCTGGAATATAGAAGCCTTCTCCTGCATGTTGGCGCGCAGGAAAATGTCGGAACGTCCCTGCATCGACAGGCGGCCGAACACGTTGAGTCTCTCCTGCATGTTGGCGCGCTCGAAGAATACGGACTTCTCCTGCATCGTCGCGGCGCGGCCGAGGAACTCGCCCTGGCGCTGGAAGCTCATCTTGCCGTAGTCAGACTGCTTGATGTTGAGGCGTCCGAAGAAGTCCTGGCGCTCCTGCATCGACGCGCGCTCGAACAACTGGACACGCTCCTGGGGTGTGCAACGCTCGAAGATGTTGGCGCGTTCCTGGAGGTTGGCCCTCTCGAGCAAGTCAACCTTGCCCTGGAAGCTGGCGCGCTCGAAGTCGGATTCCTTGATGTTGGCGCGCTCAAAGAAGTCCTTGCGGCCCTGCATATCGACGCGTTTGAACATGTCGAGGCGCTGCTGGGGCGTGGCGCGCTCGAAGAAGTTCGCGCGCTCCTGCACGCTGGCGCGCTCGAGGGTTACGCTCTGCTTCTCCAGGCTCATCTTGCCGTAGTCAGACTGCTGAATGTTGAGGCGCTTGAAGAAATCCGTGCGCTCCTGCATCGACAGGCGGTTGAACATGTCGACGCGCTCCTGCATGTTGGCGCGCTCGAAAAAGACGGCTTTCTCCTGGAGCGACGCGCGGCCCATCAACATTTTGATTTCAGGCGCGCTCGCTTTCCCCATGATACTGGCGCGTTCCTGGAAAGAGGCTCGTTCCAGAATGCCGGCCACGTCTTCAGGGGAGGCCATCTCATTCAACCACTCGTTGATTACCGCTGCCGACTCGCCAGCCGAACGGCCCTCGAGTACCACGTCTTCCGGCGTAATCTGCTCGGAACGGTACTTATCGACGGTGCCGATGGCGCCAGTCGTCTCTTCTCCGGTGGGGTTGTTGCGGCTGTAGATGGCGAAGAAGCCGACCACGACGATAACCACGAGGCTCGCGGTTACGAGCATAGTTCTCGATTTATTCGTCATGGAACTTACCTCCTTGTTGAAGTTTCCACGTGCGATCTATTCGTCACTTGTACTACAAATGACAGGGTCGGGAGTTGGGACCAAAAACAATAATTCTGTATACTGTTGTAACTGCCTATTCTGCGGATTTAGCGGCCGGAGAAATGGTTTGTTCGAGCAGGAGTTGGTCGGCCGAGTAGATTTTGACTGTCAGAGGCGATGCGGTGTCCGGGGGGGTCAGGCGTCCCGAGAGGGGCTTGCGCCCCGAGGGGCCAAGGCGGGTGAAAAACAGGAGATATCGCGTTTCACCGGACTGGTGGACCCTCATCTCCTGGTCTGCTGTCACGATGTTACCCGATCCGCCGTTAAAACTCCGGTAGCCGTCGAAGGTCACCTCTCCCGCATTGTATTCGACGACCCACTCGATTTCGCCAGGCGAATCAAGGGTAACTTCAGCCAGCATAACATCGCTGGACTCGTGGAGACTCACGCTCCCCCGGACCTGGTCGAAATCGACCCCGATAGCCCGCGTTTGTCTGAATCCGTCTGCTGATGTAATTTGTCTCATTGTTCCGATAAAGTCAGAAATGTCAACCGCGCTTCCACCCCTCCCGGTGTCGTAATTTATTGCGGAATAAACAAGTACGCCAAAAAAGAGGCCGAAAATAAAGACGGCGGCGTACCGGAATCGCGGCATGAAGAGCCACCTCTCGCGCCAGGTCGTGCGGCCATAATCGGCGCCGCGGCCGCCATTTGCGGCGAAGGGCACCGCCTCGATGATCCGGGCGCCGAGACCGGGTGGCGGGTCCACCTGGCCCACGGAGTCGACGGCGGCGAGGGCCGCCCGCAGATCCTCGAAGTACCTGGCCGCTTCCGGGTGGGAAGAGAGGTGTTCGTGGAGGCTGGCGTGGTCGCTCTTGCCGAGCGCGCCGTCCAGCTCCAGGTTCATCATTTCGATGAACTTAGGTTCGATCATCCTCTTATACCTTCCTTTTCCAGAATCACCTTCAGCTGCTGTCGTGCCGTGAAAAGCCGTGATTTCACCGTCTTCTCCGGGATCTGGAGTACGTCGCTCATCTCCTGGTAGGAGAAGTCGTGAAAGTGCTTCAGCACGATCACCAACCGGTAGTCCATTTTGAGCCGCGCAATGGCGCTTCCGATATTCTCGCTCAGTTCCCCGTCCCGGAATCTCTGTTCCGGGGTCTCGTCGTCGGAACCAGTCACGCCGCTCTCATAATCATCGGTGCGGCGGTTGCGCTTGCAGAAGTTGATCGATTCGTTGACGGCGATCCGGTAGATCCAGCTGAAGAACCGGTGCGCCGGGTTGTAAGAATCGAGCTTCTCGTACGCCTTGACGAAAACGGTCTGAGTGATGTCTTCGGCGTCCTCGGGCACTTTGACCATCCGCAACGCGAGGTTGTAGACCGGCTTTTCGTACTTCAGCACGAGTGTTTCGTAGGCGCGATTGTCGCCCCTCAAACACTGGTCAACGAGCATCGAGTCATTGCGCTCTTTCATTAACAAATACAGCTCAATGGGCAAAAGGTTGGTTTGAAATTCTGGCCGAAGTCAGGAATTGTGCTCTCCCCCTTGTTGTCGGACGGTAGGACGCGCCGGACCGGTTATTCGATCTCGAAGACCTGGTCGAATCCGGCGATCTTGAAAACCTCGCGGATATGCTTGTTGAGGCCGACGAGCGTGAGGCCCTGGCCGGATCCGCGCAGGCGCTTCTGGACGCTGAGAAGGATGCCGAGGCCGGCGCTGGCGATGTAATCGAGGTCTTCGAAGTGGACCCGGCAGGACGAGTTGATCCGGCCCAGATCCTCCCGGGCGCGTTCGACCTGAGTCGCGTCGAACCGGCCCTCGAGAAAGACGTCGCCGTTTTCGGCTACTTTGACGTCAAACATCAGAATCCTCCAGGTGCTTGACCAGCGTGATGCAGGCGTTTCGATCTTTGTATTCGTAAGTGATTTTATCGACCATATTGCGGACCAGGTGCAGGCCGATGCCGCCTACCCTGCGCTCTTCGAGCGGCTTATCGACGTCGCCCCGCCCGGTGGCGGTCATGTCGAACGTTTCCACGTCGAAGTCGGTGATCTTGATGACGAGGTCGCCGGCGGCGATATCCAGGTGAATCGAGACGTCGTTTTCGCTGTCGGCGCTGTATTTGATGAGGTTGGTGAAAAGTTCCTCGATGGCGTGGTTCATTGCAAAGGCAACGGACTCATCGATCGGATTGGCGCCGACGAATTCCGATGTAAACCGGAATACATCGTCCAGCGCTGAGACTTCTCTTCTGAAAGATCTGTGCATTTGCTCCGGACGGCTGGTGCACCCTCCGGCCCCCCTGTCGCTGCCGTCGATCCTCCACCCCTGGCCGGCATTGTTCGTCAGAATAGTACCACGAAACCGCCGATTATCACAGTTTCTCGATAACCGCCTGCAGCATACCGCGGACCTCTCCCGCGATGCCCTCCAGGGCCGGGTTTTCGACGGCCTGCATCGACGCGGCCGGATCGACCGCCGCGACCTCGATTCTGCCCTCTCCGATGTCCTGGACGACGACGTTGCACGGCAGCATCGCGCCGATCTTGTTCTCCGCCTGCAGCGCCTTGTGGGCGAAAGACGGGTTGCACGCGCCCAGAATCGTATAGGGCTGAAAGTCGACGTCGAGTTTCTTCTTGAGCGTCGCCTTGACGTCGATTTCGGTCAGCACGCCGAATCCGTTTTCCATCAACAGAGCCGTGACCCTTTCGATCGCCTTATCGAAGGTGGATTCTATGGTTTTCGCAAAATAGTAGCTCATGATCTTATCCTCGCTGATTTCCGGCTGCGGCCCGTGGGG
>CBDUWU010000115.1:0-10548 GCA_965371015.1 uncultured bacterium
GCCCGGCAGGGCGCACTACACTAACCCGGATGTGTCTCGCGGTACGGTCCCGTCCCGTATGGCGCCGTGCCACGACCGGCGGTTTTGCACTTGACCGGTTTCGGCCGCTGGCGACATTATGACCGCGATGATCAAACTACCTACATGGGTCGAGGTCGACCTCGACCGGCTCAATCATAATCTCGACGGGATCCGCCGGATGCTGCCGGGGGGCAGCAGAATTCTGCTGACCGTCAAGGCGGATGCCTACGGTCACGGCGCCGTGCAGGTGGCCGACGCCGCTTCGAAGCTGGTCGATACGTTCGGGGTGGCGACTCTCGACGAGGCGATCGAGCTGAAGGAAGCGGGAATCCGGAACAAGATCCTGATCCTGAGCCCGATTCTCGCCACGGAAGTTCCGTCCGTCGTATCCGCCCGTCTCGCCGTGACGATTTCGTCGCGCGAGGTCGCGGGCGAGCTTTCTCGCCGGGCCGTCGAAAACGGGAAAACGATCGATGTTCATGTCGAAGTCGACACGGGAATGGGACGCACCGGCGTCTCGCTCGAGGAAGCAAAAGAGGAGATCGGTTTTATCGCCTCGTTGCCGGGTGTCAGGCTCGACGGAGTCTACACGCACTTTCCGGTATCCGATTCCGACCTCGATTTTACCCGCCGCCAGATAGAGGAGTTCAATTCGATCGTCGCCGCGCTGAGGGCGGACGGCGTCGAGATTCCGACGGTCCACAGCGCGAACAGCGCCGCGATTCCGTCGGTTCCGGCTTCACACATGGACATGGTCAGGCCCGGTCTTCTCGCTTACGGGTCTCTGCCCGGCGGGGCCGATCCGGGGACTGATTTCAAGCCTGTCCTGACGTGGAAGAGCCGGGTCGCGAGGGTGAGGCGAATGCCCGCGGGAAAGTCGGTCAGCTACGGGAGGTCGTTTACGACGGAGCGCGATACGGTGGTTGGCGTCATTCCGGTAGGCTATGGCCACGGGTATCCGTACCGCTTGTCAGGCCGCGGAGAAATGCTGATCGGCGGCGCCCGCGTTCCCGTGATTGGACGCGTGACGATGGACATGACCATGGTCGATCTTACCGACCTTCCCGAGGTCCCGCCGCTGGGTGAGGAGGTCGTATTGATCGGGCGCCAGAAAGGCGCTTTCGGCGACTCGGAAATTTCGATCCATGACCTGGCCGCGTGGTCGGATACCATCGACTACGATATCATCTGCGGCCTGAGCAAGCGCGTGCCCCGGACATACTTTCGCAAGGGAAAGGTCGAAACCTACAAATCGCTTCTGGGTATCCTGCCCAATCAGCTCAAGGTCTGATCCGTGCCGGGTGCCCGGCGCAAATTCAAAATTATTGGAATTGAAAAAATTCGACCGCATACTGTGCATCGTTCTCGACGGCGTCGGCGTCGGTGAAGCGCCCGATTCGGCCCGCTACGGAGATGCCGGTTCCAACAGCGTGGGCAACACCTCCCGGGTGGTGGGCGGCCTGCGAATGCCCAACCTGGAACGGTTGGGGCTGGGTAACCTGTGTGACATTTCCGGCGTGGCGCCGGCGGCGGATGCTGGCGCCCACCACGGCGTCATGCAGCCGCTGGCCGCGGGAAAGGACAGTACGACGGGTCACTGGGAGTTGATGGGGTGCGTCCTCGATGAGCCGATGCCGGTTTATCCGGGCGGTTTTCCCGATCCGGTGATCGACGAGTTTTGCCGCGTCACCGGCAGGGGGGTGCTGGGCAACAAACCAGCGAGTGGCACGGAGGTCATCGAGGAACTGGGGGAACGCCACGTCGAAACGGGCGATCTGATCGTGTACACCTCGCAGGACAGCGTGTTTCAGGTCGCCGCCCACGAGGAGATCGTGCCCGTCGAAGAGCTGTACCGGTATTGTGAAGCGGCGCGGCGGATTCTGGTTCCGCCCGTATGGGTGGGACGCGTGATCGCCAGGCCGTTTCTCGGACGCCCGGGCGGATACTACCGGACCGAACGCCGAAAAGACTTTTCCGTCGAGCCCCCGTGCGAAACGGTGCTCGACCGCCTCTCGGACGCCGGGCTCGGCGTGGTGACGATCGGGAAAATTGACGACCTGTTCGCGGGGCGGGGGATAGAGACGGCGGTCCACACCACCGACAATCGTGACGGGATGCGAAGAACACTCGAAGTGGCCTCGGGCGAGCTGGCGCCCGGGGCGGAGTTCGTATTCACCAACCTCGTCGATTTCGACACTATGTGGGGGCACCGCAACGACGCGCGGGCATACGCCCTGGGACTCGAGGATTTCGACTCGTTTCTCAGCGAGCTCATCCCCGCGTTGGGAGACAACGATCTGATGATAGTGACATCCGACCACGGCAACGATCCCACGACACCCGGTACCGACCACAGCCGTGAGCAAGTGCCGTTACTGGTATGGTATCGGGGGCTGGAATCCGGCCGCGAACTCGGCGTCAGGAAAACGTTTGCCGACGTCGGTGCGACGGTGGCGGAGAATTTCGGTGTGCCGCACGGCCCCGGCGACAGTTTTCTATCGGAAATCTGAACGGGAGGAATCAATGCCTCGATTGATCGACAAACCCGCCGTTGTGGAAGCGGCGGGCAACAAGGCCAAGGTGATCGACGAATTCGTCGGTCGCGTCAGTACCGGGACGGACAAGGTCAGCGTGGCCAGGATGCACAGCCCGGCGGGTTGGGTCGAACCGGGGCAGACACCGGAATTCGACGAGTATACCGTGGTGCTCGATGGGGTGTTACGGGTCGAGTCCCGGGACGGTACAATCGACGTTCATGCCGGGCAGGCCGTGATTGCCAGTGCCGGGGAATGGGTCAGGTACAGCACCCCCGACGGGCCCGCAGAATACATCGCCGTATGCTCGCCGGCGTTCTCGCCCGACACCGTACACCGGGGCGAATAGCGATCCGGTCAATCGGGATCCAGGGAGTTCCGGTCGAGGTCTTCGTAGCTGGCGCCGACCTCAGAGGCGGACGAACCGGTCAACGAGTGCCGATCGCAGTAGCGGCGGGGTTCCGTGCCTTCGATAAAAACTTCCCGGCGAACCTCTGAACACCCAGGGCTCATCAGAAGCCCGCTCTCTTCGCAGATCACCCTGCGCACGATCCCCTCGGGCTCCGGGAATGGATCACCCTTGTGGTCGCGATAGTGGGCCATCATGATATTGGCCCAGATGGGGCATGATACGCGTCCACCCGTCATGCGCCGGCCCATACTGCGCTTTTCATCGAAACCCGCCCAGACGCCGACGGCGATTTCCGTGCTGAAGCCGACGAACCACGCGTCGGTGCAATCGTCGGTTGTTCCCGTTTTTCCCGCCGCCGGTTCCATGAAGCCCATGCGGCGTGCGGTGCGGCCGTAACCGTTGTCGACGACGCTCTCCAGAAGGTTGGTGATCATGAAGTTCGTTGGCCGGTCGAGCACTTCCTCGCGGTAGGAGAAGTTTTCCTCGAGTACCTTGCCCTCGCGGTCCACGACCTTCGCGACGAGTATCGGGTCGGATCGGACCCCGCCGGCCGCGATGGTGGCGTAAGCATTTGTCAACTCGAGCAGCGAGACTTCGGAAACGCCGAGGGCGAGCGCGTAAACATTTTCGAGTTTGCTCTTGACGCCGAGGCGGTGCGCGCAATTGATGGCCGAAATCGGGCCCAGCGCCATCAGGAGCCGGATGGCGGCGATATTGATGGAAAAGTCCAGCGCGTGGCGCATCGAAACCTCGCCCTCGAACCGCTCGGTGAAATTGCTCGGTTTCCAGACGTCACCGTTGGGCAGGTCGAGGACGACGGGGGCGTCGAGGAGGATGTCAGCCGGTGTGTACCCGTTTTCGATCGCGGAGAGATAAATAAATGGTTTGAATGCACTCCCGGGCTGACGCTTCGCCTGCGTGGCCCGGTTCCACTTGCTCTGTTTGAAGCTGCGTCCCCCGACGAGTGCCTTGATATATCCCGTCTGGACGTCGATGGCAATTACGCCGCCCTGGACATAGTCGGGCGGGCCCTCGTGCTCGCCCTTGGCGAACAACGTATCGTAACGGGCCTTGGTATATTCGTATTCTTTCCATGCCTCCATGCGCTGGAGCTGCGTCTCGAGGCTGTCCTCCGCGACCCGTTGCAGGTATGGATCGAGCGCCGTATATACCTGCAGTCCGTCGTGGTACAGACGGTCGGCGCCGTACTTCCGCTCGAGGTATCTCCGCACTTCCTCGAGAAAATAAGCGGCAAACTCCGGTTTTTCGTCCCGGCCCGGCCGGACCTCCACCGGTTCGTTCCGGATCCGGGCGGCGTCCTCGACGAACAGCGTACCCGTCTGCACCATAGACTGGAGCACGACGGCCCTTCGTTGCAATGCGCGGTCGAGGTTGTACAGCGGTGAGTAGTTACGCGGGCTTTTGGGGATGGCGGCGAGGAGCGTTGCTTCGCCGATGGTCAGATCGCTCACGTGCTTGCCGAAAAACACGCGCGACGCAGCCTCGACGCCGTGGGCGCCGGAGCCGAAGTAGATCTGGTTGAGGTACATCTCCAGGATTTCTTCCTTGGAGTACGCACGTTCGATACGAATCGCCAGCAGCGCTTCCTTGATCTTGCGCGTCAGGGTATTCTCGTACATGTCGAACAGGTTACGCGCCAGCTGCTGGGTGATCGTGCTGCCGCCCTGCTCGATGGAGCCCTCACGCACGTTGGCGATGAACGCGCGGGCAATGCCGAAGATGTCTACGCCCCAGTGTGAGTAAAACTTACGGTCCTCGATCGAGATGATCGCGTCTATCATGTATGTGGGGATCTCTTCGAGGGGGACGAGAGCGCGGTTCTCGACGTAGAACTCGCCGACCAGCGTGCTGTCGTCGGCATAGACCTGCGTTTTGAGCGAGGGTTCGATCATCTCCAGCCTGGCCGTGCTGGGAAGGTCGCGCGAGAAATACTGGTAGGCGCTGAAGATCGTGCCGGCGATCAGCACGCAAACCGCAGCCAGTATCTTGACGGCCAGTGGGATTCTTCTGCTGGTTTTTTCTTCTGCCATAACTCGTGTCCGGGCGGTTGCCGCTGCGAAAGTCTTGCCCGGGTAAATCCCCCGGGCAAGATAACACTTTGACCGGCAACCGAATAGCTTTTATTCTACCGCAATTACCGCGCCGGTCACGGCTCTTTACTCGCCCGCCGCGAACTGCTATAATCCACTATGTTTCTGTCGTAAAAGTAGTTAGGAAGGGATTTCGATGCCAAAGCGAAAGCCGATTATTACCCGGTCCGTGGAAGAACAGCTCGAAGTCATCCGCCAGGGGGTGGTCGAGATCGTCCCGCAGGACCTCCTCGTCAAAAAGCTCGAAAAGTCTATAGAGACCCAGACCCCGCTGGTGGTGAAGCAGGGATTCGACCCCACGGCCCCCGACATCCACCTCGGCCACACGGTCGGGCTTCGCAAGCTGAGGCAGTTCCAGGATCTCGGGCACCAGGTCGTGTTTCTCGTGGGGGACTTTACCGGGCTCATCGGCGACCCCAGCGGCCGCAGCCGCACCCGTAAACGAATGGACCACAAGACGCTGGTGGATAACGCGAAGACCTACACCGAACAGGCGTTCAAGATCCTCGACCCCAGGAAAACGGTCATCGATTTCAACAGCCGCTGGCTCTCCAAGATGAATTTTGCCGAGGTGCTGGAGCTGACCGCCACCCAAACCGTCGCGCAGATGATCGAGCGCGACGATTTCAGCAAGCGGTACGGCGAGGGTAAGCCTATCAGCCTTCTCGAATTCGTATATCCGCTTGCGCAGGGATACGACTCGGTGGTGCTGAAGGCCGACGTAGAAATCGGCGGCACCGACCAGACGTTCAACCTGCTGATGGCCCGTGACATTCAGCGCCAGTACGGACAGGAGCCGCAGGTCATACTGACGCTTCCGCTCCTCGAGGGGATCGACGGAGTCGAGAAGATGAGCAAGTCGCTGGGGAACTACATCGGCGTCACCGACGCTCCCGAAGAGATCTACGGCAAGACGATGAAGATCCCGGACGAGCTCATCGTGAAGTACTTCGAGCTGGTCAGCAGTCTCAATCCAGCGGAAATCCGCGACGTGGCGGCACGACTGAAGGACCCGGAGACCAATCCGTCCCACATCAAACGCGAACTTGCCCGGGATCTCGTGACGCAGTACCACGACGGCAAAGCGGCCCTGGCAGCCGAGGAACACTTCAACAAGATCCACGTCCAGAAGGATCGCCCCGACAAAATCGACCGGATCGATATGAAGTCGGACGGCGACGGGGTGTCCGTCGTGGATGCGATCGCGGAAGCCGGGCTGTGCGAGAGTAAATCGGCCGCTCGGAGAATGATCAAGCAGGGGGCTGTGCGGGTCGACGGAGAGAAAGTTCCCGACATCGACCATCGGCTCTCGCCGCAGAAACCGGCCTATACCATCAAAGTGGGAAAAAGGCGGTTCATCGAGATCGTCGTCAAATGACGAGTGCGCCTGCGTTTCGCGCTTTCGCCTCGATTGCGGCGTTGTTGGCGGCGTCACCGGTCGCGTCGGTCGCGACGCAAGCTCCGCCGGCGCGGAGCAATCATCTCGACTCCCCGGTTTATTACGAACTCAACGAGGAAGAACTGCTGCCGCACGAGTCGAACCTCGAGCGGCTCGCGGACGGTCTGCTGACGCTGCGCCATTTTCCGGCGGTCGGCGTTTCCGGTTTTGACTGGACCAGGGGGGAGGTGGACGACTTCAGCTGGTGGGTTCAGGTGGAAGAACTGCGGTTCCTCCTGCCGTTCATCGAATCTCGCCGTCCCGGCCACAAGGAACTGGCCACGCGCTGGTTCAAGGACTGGTACGCCTCGCAGGCGCTCAACCCGACCGCCAACGAGGCCCGCTGGGGTGAGCCGATGTCGGCGGCCTGGCGGGCCATGGTTCTCGTATATTTCCTCAAGGTCGTGGAAGCGGCTCCCGATCCCGACTCTGACCTCGCGGGCCTCTTGCGCGAGACCATCCAGTTTCACCAGGCGTATCTGGCGGACCCGGATCATTTCGCCGACAACAGCAATCACGGGCTCGTGGAGGCGATGGCCCTTCTGGAGACGACGCGTGTATTTCCGGATCGGGACCTGGAGAGCCTCGGCCTGGAGCGAATGCAGGGTATTGTCGATGTGTCGGTGTCGAAGCTGGGTGTCCACATGGAACACTCGCCCGTATATCATTTCGTTTTCCTCCACTGGCTGGAGAGATTTACGAGCTATCTCGTTGATCTTCCGCATCTGGATCCGAAGCCGACGGGGGAACTGCGCGGGTATTGCGATCGGATGGAGGAAGTGGCTTACTATATGTACGACCACTCCGGGTTGATCGCGCAAATCGGAGATTCCGATTCCGTGTCGGTCGAAGACAGATACCCGGACTTTGTTGTCGAGGAGCGGCGCGGCCGTGGTGCCGTGCTATTTGATACGGAAGCGGGATACGCGGTCTACAAGGGTGACCGCACACGGGGCGACAAGAGATACGTGGTGCTGGCCAATCAGAACACCCCCCCGGCCCTGCACTACCATTATCACGACGACGTACTCTCGGTTTATTATTCGCACGACGGAGAAACGATTCTGGGTGACGCGGGCAAATACGAATATACGTATACCAGCGACCGGCGGTATTTCACGTCACCGGCGGCGCACAACACGGTATTTCCCGCGCAATACGTTCGAACGCGCCGGCCAAAATACAGCGTGTTCCTGGCCGATACGACGGCTCTTGTGGAGGACGGGCGGGAGACGTCGTTCTTCGCTCGTGTGGAGCACTCGTTGGTCGACGTCGAACGGACCGTCCGCATCGGGGCTGGTTCCGGCATCACCGTCGAAGACGTGTTGACCTGGCTGCCGGCCATGTCGGATACCGAAAGACGGCTCCATGGGACGAATAAGCCCCAATACTGGGCGATGGTGTGGAATCTGGGCCCCGCTGTCGTCGCGATCGAACAGACGCTCTCCGATACATCCGGTGTTTACGAGTGGAACTTGAGCGCGCGGTCGGGTAGACGGTACCGGCTGCGCATTGAAATCGATTCGGGCCCGGCGGGTGCCCGCCACAGCGTCGAGGTCCTCGAAGGGGCCCGTTCGCCGGTAATGGGCTGGTATTCGCCGGCGATGTTCGTCAAACGCGGGATCCCATCGGTGCTCGTCATGATACGCCCGGAAGCAACCGCTCGCGTCACGACTACCGTCGAGCCGACCGGCGGCGACAAGGTTCCGTTTGCCCTGAGGATTCTTCTGAAAGGATATTGATCCGTTGCGTTTGTTGACGGGCCCGATTTTATTCACGCTGGTGTTCTGTGTTCTGGTCGTGCCGGCCGGCGCGCAGGATCCGGGATTGCTGCTCGGTAATCACCACGAGTCGCCGGTTTATTACGAGATTCATGAGACGCCGTTTTTTCTCCTGGAGAACAAGACCCTCCTTCACGAGAACAAGCTCAAGCTCTGGCACTTTCGCGTCGTCGATGTGCCGCAGTGGGATTGGGTTACCGGTGGTATCGACGACTACAGCTGGAAGATCCAGGTAGAGGAATTGCGCTTTTTATTACCCCTGCTGAAATCCGGCGATGTGTCCGACCGGGACCTGGCGAGGGAGTGGTTCGAAAGCTGGTACAAATCTAACCAGCGTGTACTGCGGGCCGGTCATGCCCGTTGGCGCGAACCGATGTCCGCCGCCTACCGGGGAATGGTCCTGGTCTATTTTCTCAAGACCGAAGAATTGCGGGACGACTCGAATGACATGATACGCGCGAAGCTGCGCGAGGTCATCCACCAGCACCAGGAATTTCTCATCGAAGAACGAAACTTCAACTCCAAGAGTAATCACGGCCTCGTCGAAGCATTCGGACTGCTCGAGGTGACCCGTGTTTTTCCCAACACCGAATACGAGTTGCTCGGGCTCGATCGTCTGCTCGAAATGGCTGCCGTGTCGGTTTCCGTGGCGGGCACTCACAAAGAGCATTCTCCGAATTATCACTTCGTATTTCTCGAGTGGTTGGATGACTACGTGTCTTATCTGTCACAAAAACCGTACCTGGACCAGTCGAAGGTGGCGAGGCTGGTCGACTACATCGATCGCATGAAAGAAAGCGCGTACTACCTGCAGGACCATGACGGTGCGATCCCGGCCATCGGCGACGCCGATTCGCTGAACGTGTTGGACAGGTGGCCCCGGTATCGCTACGTTGGCCGCCGTGGCGCCGAACCCGTCCTCTACGACACCGAGGCCGGATACGCGATCTACAAGGGAGCCCGCCGCTACGTGGTTTTTGCCGTGCAGGATACAAGACCCGAACTGCACTATCACTACCACGACGACGTTTTGTCGGTGTACTACCGATACGGTGGAGAGACGATACTCGGCGACCCCGGCAAGTACCAGCACAAGTGGTCGACGATGCGCAGTTATTTTGTTTCCATGCCGGCGCACAACACAGTGTTTTCTACGCGTCTTGCGACGAGGATCGTTGGAACCGGTGGCCTGAAAATGGCGACGGGAAGCTCGCGGAATGACACAAAGCGGGAAACGGTGTTCACCGCGAGTGCGAAACACACCGGTTTCGATGTGACGAGGTCTGTGCGGATTCCGCGCCACGGCAAGTGCCTTGTCGTTACGGACGACATTCGGTACGTCGAGGGCGCGCCGGCGTCGGCGACCGTGCTCTGGAATCTGGGGTGCGACGTGGAGACGGTGGAGGAGCACCGCGACACGGGTAGTTATATTGTGACGACGAAGAAGGGGCGGCGCTGGAAGGTCGACATCGAGGTTTCGAGCGACCTCCCGGGCGGGGTCACCCGCGAAATCGTCAAGGGGCGGCTCGAGCCTATGCGGGGCTGGTATTCGCCGCTTCTTAACGTGATGCGCCCGAGCTACGCGATCTCCGTAAACGTGCCCTTCCTGGAGTCCGCGCGGGTGGAAACCCGGATCGATGAAGCCCCCCGGACCTACTTTCCCGGGCTCCGCATCCTGATCAAGGGGTATTAGTCCCGATGGGGACGTCCGTTTTTGTCCGCGGCCGGTGTATTCGACGAGAAACCGGCCGGCAGCCGTCGATCCTGTCCTCATAACTGTATGATATAAAGCTGGCTACGTCTTTTCGGGTCCTCCGGAAAAAATGTGAAGATTATATCAATTTTCGTGTTATTGGCCCTTGACAGTATTTCGGATAAGAGATACATTGAGGGTCCACTTCGAATTTTGGAGGGGGTGGGTGTAGTGTCCCCCCTTCCGTATGTTCTTTGAAAATTGAATAGTGTGTGTGAGCTTCGGTTGATTTTTTGTGATTCGAGGCTGTCGCATTCTTGCGCCCACCTTTCGGGGTAGGCGGTAGGTGTGGCAGTTATGTACTCAATAGCAGAAAACGAGCCGATGAATAGACGTACTAGCGGCCACCTTGTTTTTACTCGGTTCTGCCGGGTGAAGGAGGGTGGTATTTGTACGTGAGTTTATCGCGTTTTCAGGTAAAACTCTACAATGGAGAGTTTGATCCTGGCTCAGAACGAACGCTGGCGGCGTGGATTAGGCATGCAAGTCGAACGAGAA
>CBDUWU010000116.1:0-10511 GCA_965371015.1 uncultured bacterium
ATTCCGTACAACGTGGTGCACCTTGACTACAGACCCGTGTACCTGCTCCCCGACGTTCAGATGGAAGACGGCAGCGTTTATGCCGACTTCCTGCAATTCTTCGTCATCATGACGCAGCGGGCGGGGTCGCCGTTCCCGAACCACCAGCGCCGCTGGGAGCCGCCGATCGACCTTTTTGCCAATCCGTTCGAGAAGGAGGGGTTGGACTACCAGCTGGCGATTCACGAGACGGCGCTCGAGCTGAATCCGTATCTCGGGATGGAGCTGTTCAACGTCGTGGATGCCGCGCCCGAAGTCGGCGTGACCTGCAGGTACTTCGACGAACTCGCGTATGACAACTACGGGGTGAAGGAATGGTCACCCGACTGGTATCCGGTCAAGGGAGAGATCGAGTTCCGGACGGTGTACACGGGGCCCACGGAGATCCCGTTCCGGATCGTCGCCCGGCACGAGCTGGGCCACGTTCTCGGCTTGAATCACAGCGTCGACGATCGCCACCTGATGATCGGCGGTGTCTCCCCCCAGGCCCACAAATTTGCGCCGGTAGAAATCGCCGTGATCCGGGCCCGCTTCCATATTCCGCGGGGCCTCACCATCTCCTACTACCTGCGCGAATGACCCATTCATCTGTTGCCCCCCGGTCCGGATATTGTTATTTTCCGGGTGTCGAGTGTATAGACAAGAGATCCCACCGCCTGTTTTTCCCGATTGGTTAGTTATGACACGACAGGGCTTTCCGACCTTGGCCCGGTATCTGGCGCTCGGCGTGTTGCTGGCTGCCCTTTCGTGCTCCAGCGAGACGATAATCATTGATGACTATCTGACCCCCGTGAACCGTCCCCCCGAGATCATTGCCGTCGTTCCCGACGACGCCACTCCGACGGCCGGCGTCGACGAAACCGTCGAGTTTTCTCTGCAGGTCAGGGACCCCGACGGAGACCGGCTGTCGTTCCGGTTCATGCTCGATGACTCTCTGGTCACCACGGAACCGGTTTTCGTCTACGTGGCGTCCGAACCGGGTTTCACGATTCATCGCGTGTATGTGACCGACGGCGAATTCTCCTTGATGCATACGTGGCTGTTAACGGTCACTACCCATCCGGAGCCCGGCGACACGATCCCGCCGGCGCAGGTCGAAAATATCAGCGTCGAACCGGGAGCTCTGCCGGGTAAGGTGATCGTGTGGTGGCGGGCCGTCGGCGACGACGGAATGGAGGGCCGCGCCACGCGTTACATAGTGGCAACGAGCAGGTTTCCGATCGTTGACGAGTGGACCTGGCAGCTTTCCGAAACGGCTGTCATTGATGGCGGGCAGAGCGAACCCGGCACGGAGATGTGGCGTACCGTCAGCGGGCCGGACGCCGCGACGTATACGACGGCGGTGGTACGCGCCGTCGACGACTCCGGAAATATCTCCAGTATCGGCCCGTATGCGGAGGGCCTTTCGCGGGGCTTCTCGTACGGCGGAGAGGTGCGCGACCTGCTGACGGGCGATCCAATCGCCGGGGCCGAAGTCGTCGCCGGCGACCACACCGAAGTGACCGGCGCAGACGGCCGCTGGGCCATGGAAGAGATGCCGTTCGTCGCCCAGGGAATCGTGATTTCGGACGACGGGGTCGAAGGCGATATCGGGGACTACTACGACTTCAGGCTCCAGGACCCCAATTCACACAACGCGTTTCACCTGGTCTACATGTTTCCCCACTACCCACTGCAGTCGACACGGTATACCGGGTTTCTCCAGTTCTTCCGGGTGATGACGGACAACCCCGCCATCCCCTACCCCACCTACCTTCGGCACTGGGACCTGCCGATCGACGTCTACGCCGAACCCGCCACCTACGGCGATCTCGACTACAAGGCGACGGTGGAACGAGTGGCGGAGGAGCTGAACGACTACGTCGGCTTCGACGTCTTTCGGGCGGTCGGCGCCCCGCCGGATACCGGTGTCGTGTGCACATACGACCCCACCCTCTACGCGGACAACTTCGGCTACCTGGAATTTACGGAAGACTGGTACCCCGTCAGGGGCGAGATCGAATTCCGGACCATCTGGACCGCGGCAAACGTGGCGTTGTTCGAGCGGATCATCCGGCACGAGCTCGGTCACGCGCTCGGTCTGCGGCACAGCCGCGACCCTGTCCATCTGATGGTGACCCCCCAGTCACCCCAGGTGGCCAACTTCAGCGAGGACGAGATCAACGTGCTCACGCTCATGTACTACTTCACCGGTGAAATGGCGGTCGGCTCCTACATCGAGGACTGAACGCGCTTCCTGCCGGTATTCTGATACGTTATACGTTTGCGAATGGCCCATTCGTTCATTGCGCCTCCCTCCGGATATGGGTATCTTTCTGATACACAGGTTTGAGATCCCACCGCCTGATTTCCCGATTGGCTGGTCATGCCGCGACAGGTTTTCCCGCCCCGGGCCCGGTATCTGGCGCCCGGTGTGCTGCTGGCTGTTCTCGCCTGCTCCAGCGAGACGGTGTTCGTGGAAGATACCCAGGTCTGGTCCAACCGCTCTCCGGCGATCGTCGCATATGTGCCCGATGACGTTACTCTCGTCGCGAAAATCGATGAGCCCGTCGAGTTCTCGCTCCAGGCAAACGATCCCGATGGAAACAGTTTGTCATACTGGTTCACGATCGAAGATTCGCTGGTCACAAACTCGTCGTCATTCGTCTTCTCGTCACCCGAACCGAGGTTTATATGTGTTCGTGCCCACGTGACCGATGGCGAGTATTCCCTGATGCACAACTGGCTGCTGACTGTGATCGTCGATCCGGAGACGGGCGACTCTATTGCGCCGGCGACGGTCGAAAACCTCTCCGTCGAACCGGAAGGGGCGCCGGGGAAAGTCATCGTGCGCTGGCGGGCTGTCGGCGACGATGGGCTCGAGGGGCGGGCGAACCGCTACGTCGTGGGCACGAACATTGATCCGATCATCGACGAATGGACGTGGCAGAACTCCGGGAAGATCGCGGTGGACGGGACGGAGGCCGATCCGGGCGTCGCGATGTCGAAGGTCGTGACCCTGCCGGAAGCGGCGCAGTACACGACGGCGGTCGTACGCGCGATCGACGACTCGGGGAATATTTCGCCGATCGGGGAGTACGCCGAAGGATTTTCCAACCGCTCTCCGGAGATCGTCGCATACGTGCCCGATGACGTTACTCCCGTCGCGAAAATCGATGAGCCCGTCGAGTTCTCGCTCCAGGCAAACGATCCCGATGGAAACAGTTTGTCATACTGGTTCACGATCGAAGATTCGCTGGTCACAAACTCGTCGTCATTCGTCTTCTCGTCACCCGAACCGAGGTTTATATGTGTTCGTGCCCACGTGACCGATGGCGAGTATTCCCTGATGCACAACTGGCTGCTGACTGTGATCGTCGATCCGGAGACGGGCGACTCTATTGCGCCGGCGACGGTCGAAAACCTCTCCGTCGAACCGGAAGGGGCGCCGGGGAAAGTCATCGTGCGCTGGCGGGCTGTCGGCGACGATGGGCTCGAGGGGCGGGCGAACCGCTACGTCGTGGGCACGAACATTGATCCGATCATCGACGAATGGACGTGGCAGAACTCCGGGAAGATCGCGGTGGACGGGACGGGGGCCGATCCGGGCGTCGAGATGTCGAAGGTCGTGACCCTGCCGGAAGCGGCGCAGTACACGACGGCGGTTGTGCGCGCGATCGACGACTCGTGGAATATTTCGCCGATCGGGGAGTACGCGGAAGGCTTCTCCAGGGGATTCTGGTATTCGGGGCAGGTGCTCGAACTCTTGACCGGCGATCCCATCGCCGGGGCGTTCGTTACCGCCGGTACGCATGCCGTCGTTACCGACGTGGACGGCCACTGGGCGATGGAAGAGATGCCGTTCGTCGCGCAGGAGATCGTCGTGTCCGACGACGGCGTCGAGGGCGAAATCGGGGACTACTACGACTTCCTGCCTCAGGAACCGATTTCACACAACGCCTTTCACCTCGTGTACTTGTTTCCCCACTATCCGTTGCAGTCGACGCGGTACACCGGTTTTCTCCAGTTCTTCGTGGTGATGACGGACAACCCGGCCATCCCCTATCCCACCTACCTGCGGCACTGGGACCTGCCGATCAACGTCTACGCCGAACCCGCCACCTACGGCGATCTCGACTACAAGGCGACGGTGGAACGGGTGGCGGTGGAACTGAACGACCACCTCGGATTTGCCGCCTTTCAGGCGGTTGAATCTCCTCCGGATACCGGCGTCGTGTGCACCTATTCGCCCGACGTGTATTCGGACCACTTCGGTTATCGTGAATTTACGGAGGACTGGTACCCCGTCAAGGGCGAGATCGAGTTCCGGACCATCTGGACGGCGGGGAATGTCATCTTGTTCGAACGGATCATCCGCCACGAGCTCGGTCACGCGCTCGGGCTGAGGCACAGCCTCGACCCGATCCACCTGATGGTGGGGTACTTGTCGCCGCAGGTGGCCAACTTCAGCGAGGAAGAGCTCAACTTGCTGACACTCATGTACTACTTCACCGGTGAAATGGCAGTCGGTTCTTACATCGAGGACTGAACCCATCCCGACGATTCTTCCTGTAATAGCGCCATAACGCCATGACAACATGACATGCTCTGGTTTGTTTTGTGGCAATCACTTTCCGACGCTGATTGTTAACCATCTGTAAATAATAGAATTAGAGTGATATTTGCGCGCGACTCCAGCTGGCACCATTCGTGCTTTGTACCCATATGATCGCCGATCAGCCGCCGGTCTGGCGGCCCATCCGGCGCGACTACATGGAGGTAGAAAATATGATGATGGACAAGTTTACTGAAAAAGCACAAAAGGCGATCCAGGGAGCCGGCGAACTCGCCTTCCTGAAGCGTCACCCTGAAATCAATGCCTGGCACCTTCTCCAGTCGCTGCTCGAGCAGGAAGACGGCCTGGTCTCACCGCTGCTGGCGCGGCTCGGTGTGGACACCGTTCGTGCGGGAGAAGTGGTTGAAAGAAATCTGGAGAGCACCCCCACGCAGGAAGGCGACGGGCAGGCGCGGATGTCGGCCGATTTCAGCTCGGTTTTGCAGGGCGGCTATGCGAGTGCCAGCAAACTGGGAGACAAGTTCGTTTCGACGGAACATCTCCTGCTCGCGATGGCAGGGGACGAAAAGTCGGCCGTCGGGGAGTACCTGGCGTCGATCGGTGTCGACCGCAACGCCGTATTGAGAGCGCTCGAAGACATGCGCGGTGGAGAGACGGCGGACGATCCGAACCCGGATCCTGCCGACAAGACGAAGACGCTGGATAAATTCACCATCGATCTTACGCGGCGCGCCGCCGACGGCAAACTCGATCCGGTGATTGGAAGGGACGAGGAAATCCGGCGCGTCAGCCAGGTGCTGTCCCGGCGCACGAAGAACAACCCCGTCCTGATCGGTGATCCGGGCGTGGGCAAGACGGCCGTTGTCGAAGGGCTGGCTCAGCGAATTGCCGATGGCGACGTACCGGATGTCCTCAAGAGCAAGCGCCTCCTGGCTCTCGACATGGGGGCGCTGGTGGCGGGTACCAAATTCCGTGGCGAATTCGAAGAGCGATTCAAAGGTCTGCTCAAGGCGATCCAGAAAGCGGAAGGCGAGATCATCCTCTTCATCGACGAGGTGCACACGCTCGTTGGCGCCGGAGCGGCCGAAGGGTCTCTCGACGCGTCGAACATGATCAAGCCGGCGCTGGCGCGGGGTGAGCTGCGCTGCGTGGGGGCGACGACGATGGACGAGCACCGCAAATACATCGAAAAGGACGCGGCGCTCGAGCGGCGCTTCCAGGTCGTCATTGTTCGTGAGCCGAGTGTCTCCGACACGATCGCGATTCTACGCGGTTTGAAGGAACGTTACGAAGTGCACCACGGCGTGAAGATCACGGACGGTGCGCTGGTGGCGGCGGCGAGACTGTCCGACCGCTACATTGCCGCGCGTTTTCTGCCGGACAAGGCGATCGATCTGATCGACGAGGCGGCTTCGAAGTTGAAGCTGGAGCTGGGCAGTTTTCCCGCGGACATGATGGCGAACAAGGAGCGGATCACACAGCTAACCATCGAAGCCCAGGTCCTGGAGAAAGAAAAAGACAGGGAATCGAAGAAACGGCTGGACGAGATCCGGCGGGAGCTGGCGGAGCTCGAGGAGGCCCACGCCGGCCAGATGTTTCGCTGGGAGAACGAGAAACGGGTGATCGACAAGATTCGTGCGACAAAACACGAAATCGAGGAGGCCCGCCGCGAGGAACACCTTGCCGGGCGCAACAACGACCTGGACCGCGTCGGCGAGATCCGGTACGGCCTGATTCCGGAACTCGAGTCGAAGCTTTCCGGAGCGAACGGCGAGCTCGCGGAGATACAACGAGACGGCGGCATTTTGTGCGAAGAGGTGCGCGCGGATGAGATCGGTCAGATCGTCGCCCGCTGGACGGGGATACCGGTCAGCAGGATGCTGGAAACGGAACGCGAACGACTGCTGCGCCTGGAAGACGCGCTCGGCGACAGGGTCGTCGGACAACGCGGAGCTATCGTGGCGGTCTCGGAAGCGATTCGCCGGGTTCGCGCCGGGCTGGGCTCGCCGGATCAGCCGATCGGTTCGTTCGTATTCGTGGGGCCGACGGGAGTAGGAAAGACCGAACTGGCGAAAGCGCTGGCGGAAACGCTATTCGATGACGAGTCGCGCATGGTCAGGGTCGACATGTCGGAGTATATGGAGAAGCACTCTGTGTCACGACTCATCGGCGCGCCTCCTGGGTACATCGGCTACGATGAAGGAGGCTACCTGACTGAGGCGGTCCGAAGGCAGCCCTACTCGGTCGTTCTCCTCGACGAGATCGAAAAGGCACACCCCGACGTGTTCAACGTTTTGTTGCAGATCATGGACGACGGCAGACTCACCGATGGCCACGGACGTACGGTGGATTTCTCGAACGCACTCGTGATCATGACGTCGAATCTGGGCACTTCGTCGGACGGTTATCTCAATCACGCCGACATGGAATCGACGGTGATAAAGGCGATGCACGCGGCGTTCAAACCGGAGTTCATCAACAGGCTCGACGACATGATCGTGTTCCACACTCTGAAAGAGGAGGACATGACAGCGATCACACGCCTCCAGATCCGGGAACTGGCACGCAAGCTGGCGGCCAGGGGGTTGTCGCTGGATGTCTCGGACGAGGTCGTTGCGATGCTCGCCCGCGACGGTTACGACGCGGTTTACGGGGCGCGGCCGTTGAAACGCCTGGTCCGGAAGTCGATCGAGAATGGAATCGCAACGTCGATACTCGCAGAATCGATTACGGATGGCGACACGATCGTCGTTCGTCTCGTCGATGGCGAGGTGTACTTTGACACGATCCGTTCCGATGAAAAACTCACCGCTTGAGCGGCTGCCGGTCCGGGTTTTCCCGGGCCGGCGCATAACTGATTGTTATCTAATTCTTTGCAAGAATCGTCACCGGCGGGGCCAGGAATTCCGCGGCCGTATCGCGGGTAGTGCGGACAGGGCCAGATCGCCGGTACGTCCACTTTCGGCTTCCAGCCCGTCCGTGTCACGCAATCCCTGATTCGCGTTGACTTTATCCCTTGAACCGTGTATAATCAAAAACCACTCGGATGGTGTGTCGAAACTACTGTTCCGTGGAAATCCTCTAAGGAGACCGGCTGCAGTCACTGCTACGCATGTGAAGTTAACATCAATAGATCTACCTGCACTCAATTGTTTTACTCGGTTGTTTTGATTACAGGGTCAAAAGCTTGACAAATTGTTGGAGCTGGGGAGTTTGCGAGCCCTTCATCGTGCTTTTCATCAAGGAGGGGTGATGACACAGCATCGCCGCCGATCGTGCATTCTCCTTGTTCTGTCCTCTTTGTTTTTGTTTGCAACGTTAAACGGTATCCCGCGGGCGCAAGCGGCGGGGTTGGTATACACGGTTACGCTGGACCCGGCCCGGGTGGTTGTAGATACCCGGGGTGACGAGGCTTCGGTCCGTGTAGACGACCGCGCGTGGTTCACTCTGTCTGACGAGGGACTACCGGCGCTGCCGTACCGGGTCGTGAGCTTCGTGCTCCCGCAAGGCGAACTCGTCGAAAGCATCGAGTTCGTTCCCGGTGAATCGGTTGTGCTCGCTGAAGGAACCAGGGTTCAATTGGCGTCTCCCGTTGTCAGTCACGATGGATTGACGGGGAGCGCGGCACCGCTCATCGCCGGTGGAGACGGCGTATATCCGCCGGTGCACGGCAAGTATCTGGGGACTGGGTATCTACACGGCCGGGCAGTGGCCAGTGTTGCCGTGTTTTCGCTGCGTGCCGATGCGGGACGTGTCGTACTGACGAACTCGATTACCGTTAACGTCGTTACACGGACAGGACAACCGGATATAGAAGTAGTAACGCGGCAGCGCCGCGTCGACGGTTTTCGCCCGCGCGTCGCGCGGGAGCTGGCCTCGTTCGTGGTAAACGTCGACGAAGCGAACCGGTATATTTTCGACGATGTCGTCGTCGACAAGAAACGCGGCGGATTCCAGCCGTCCTCCTTCCCGTCGCTCGAAGGCAGCCCGGTCGAGTACGTGATCATTACGACCGACGCGCTGGCGGCCGACTGGCAGACGCTCGCCGACTGGAAGACCGACAAAGGTGTTCCGACCGTTATCCGCACCGTGGAGTGGATCGCGGCTAACTACCGCAACGGATCGGATCTCCAGGAGACGATCAGGAACTTCGTGAAGGATGCGTACGCCAGGTGGGGCGTGATCTACGTCTTGCTCGGCGGTGACGTGGAACTGATCCCGGCCCGCCGGGGCGCGAGTTTTTACCTGGGCGACAAGTTCGTCCCCGTCGACATGTATTACGCGTGTCTCGATGGCGACTGGAACGCCGATCACGACGAGTATTTCGGCGAAGGGGGGGCGGTGGACAATACCGACCTTTATGCCGAAGTTTACATCGGACGCCTGACCGTCCACAACGGAGACGACGTCAACCTCCTCACTTCCAAAATAATCACGTACGAAACCACGACGGATTCCGGGTTCTCGTCTTCCTACCTGTTCCTGGCCGAAGTACTCTATCCGTACACGTGGAAAACCGGTGAACCGACGACGATGAACGGGGCGCAGTTCGCCGAAAACGTGTATAATTCGGCACTCACCGACCCGGACCTGTCCGTGACCCGCATGTACGAAACGGACTATTCCTATCCCGGTTCGGTCCACGAAAGCCGGTCGGCGGCGATCGCTTCGATCAATACCGGCTTCAACCACATCAACCACGTTGGACACGGGTTTCGGTTCAACATGTCGGTCGGCGATGCGGCTATCGTCAACGGGGACGCCGATGTACTCACCAACGGGCCGCGTTACGGCAATTTCTATCTCCTCAACTGTACGGCCGTTGCGTTTACCTATTACTGCCTCGGCGAGCACTTTTTGATGTGCCCCACCGGGGGAGCTGTCACAGTCGTCGGTGCCAGCGAGAGCGCCTTCCCGATCACATCATCGTTGCTCATGAACGAGTACTACGACCTCCTGTTCAACCAGGGCGTTGTAAATATTGGCGAAACGTATGCCCGCTCCCGGTTGCCACGCACGGCCATCGCGGCTCTGGCCGACAATTCCGACCTGTGGACGCACTACATCTATGCGATTCTGGCCGATCCCGAACTGCCGCTCTGGACAGACGTTCTCGATCCTCTGGCTGTCACCCACGTGACCGACATCAACATGGGAGATAACCAGGTGACGGTCACCGCGAACTCGGGCGGGCCGGTTGCCGGCGCGCTCGTCTGCCTGACCAAGGGGGAGGACGACTACAAGTACGGCTACACAAATGGTGCCGGGCAGGCAACGTTCGACTTTCGTTCCGAGAGCCCCGGGCAGATCAAAGTAGTGGTGACGGCCCCCAATCACATTCGCTACCAGGGGACGATTACCGTCAACGGCGCGAGCAGTCCCTACGTGAGTGTTAACGGAGTAAGCGTCGACGACGACAATATCGGCGGGACTTCCGGCAACGGCGACGGAATGATCGATGCCGGCGAAACGGTGGATTTGTGGCTGGAGATGGTCAACTCGGGTGGCAGCGCCAGCGGATCAGTCGACGTGGTGATCGCTACGTCGGATCCCGGCGTGACGATCACGGACAATACCGCTTTGGTGGGAATCGTGACGGGTGGAGGCACGCAGCCGGCGGCCGACGCGGTGAGAATAACATTTTCAGCGACCATCCCGGATGAAACAGCGGTGCCGTTCGACCTGACGATAAAGGAAAACAGTGTCGACATGTGGGGCGACGAGTTCTCCAGGGTCGTACACGCGCCGGTGCTGAACCTGGTCTCGTTGAGGGTCGACGACAGTGTGCTCGGTAACGGTGACGGTGTCGTCGATGCCAACGAACAGTTCGCGCTGTATTACATTATCAAGAATTTCGGTACGGGGACGGCGTACGGACTGGCCGCGACGCTGGCCGATCTGGACGCTGGTTTTGTCG
>CBDUWU010000117.1:0-10429 GCA_965371015.1 uncultured bacterium
CCTGGAGGAACAATATGAAGCGATCTGGTATTGCAGTTCTTACCGTCGCCGCGTTAGCCGTGGCGGCCACATCTTTCGCCGGCCCTCCGCTCAACGGCACCTATCAGTCGACCGACCTGGGCGGCACGTTGCAGCTGGGCCGGTACAGCGAAGGATTCGCAGCTCCCGGCGGCGGGGTCACCCCCGGCGTCACCTACAACGCGCAGTCGTGGGACGGCACCACCCTGGCCGACCAGTGGTGGTACTACTGCGGCACCATGGTGAGCCCACCGATGCTCCTCATCGACACCGTCGACGGCAACGGAAACGGTAACCGGACCTACATGAAGACTTTCGTCGGCGGATTCGTCTGGCTGAGCGGCACCGGCCCGTGGGCCAACGGCGACCCCGATTACACGGGTATCGTCGACAGCTACACGATGTTCGAAACGATCGCGTACACCAACTGGAACCGCATCGCGGCGGTGTTCAACATCGACGCCACCGGTCACTTCGACAACTACACGCCTTCGTGCCTGTCGTTCGCCATCGGCAACGGCTCGCAGGTGGGAAGCACCGACTGGGGCGACATGCCGCCGGCCGACTACCCGCCCCTTCTGGAAATGGGCACTTGCAACCCCGTCGCACCGTTCGGAACCTGGTGGAACATGTACACACTGACCATGACGATCAAGGGCTGCACCGTTCCGGTAGAGGAAACCAGCTGGGGCGCCGTCAAGTCGATGTACGCTGAATAACACGCGACATCTCTACCCCACCGTTATCGGCATTGAAAAAGCCCGGATTTGAGCCGGGCTTTTTCATATCTGGCAGCGGGTTTCATCGCTGAATCGACATACATCAATAATAATTGACCAATAGGTCCGAATATGGTATCATGTGCTGTCAATCTGGGAAGTACCGGACCCGTTTCGGCGGCTCCAACGAACCACGCAACATCAAGTGACCACATGGCTTATAGGAATATTTATCAGCGCGCGCCAGCGCGCGCCCGCGATGCCCGGGCCCTGGCGGTTTCGTGTTTTCTCGCCCTGAACACCTGGAGGACTACCCTATGAAGCGTTCTGCTATTGCACTCTCTGCGATCATCACGATGCTCCTCGCCGGCGCGTCGCTCGCCGGACCACCCTTGCCGGGCGCCTACGATTCCACCGACATGGGCGGCCCCGTCGACGTCGGCCGCTATACCGAAGGCTGGGATCCCGCCGGCTCGGCAATGCAGGCCGGAACGACGCTCCAGGCCGAATCGTGGGACGGCGCCGCCCTCGGCATGCAGTGGCGGTACTGGTGCGCCACGCTGGCGTCAGACGGCGTTCTTCTCACCGACAACGTCGACGGTAACGGCAACGGCAACCGGACCTACATGAAGATATTCATCGGTGGATTCATCTGGCTCAGCGGCACCGGCCCGTGGGCGAACGGCGACGCCGATTACCCGGGGACGATCGACAGCTACGTCGAGTTCGAAACGATCACCTACGACAACTGGGTGGAAATTGCCGCCATTACCAACGTCCAGGCATCGGCACACTTCGACAACTACCCGGACGAATGCGTGACATTCTACATCGGCAACGGTTCGCTGGCGGCCTCGACCGACCTCGGCGATCCGGTCCCGCCGGATTACCCGTCTTTGATGGACACCGCCTGCGGCGATACACGCGTAGACGGCGCGTTCTGGGATTTCTTCACCATCACGCTGTCGATTACCGGCTGTACCACACCGACTCGAGACACGACCTGGGGCGCCGTCAAGGCGATGTACAACGAATAGTTGTACCCTCTTTGCGGCAACCAGTCGAGGGGCCCGGCCGAGAGGCCGGGCTCTTTTCTGGGTCGCCACACACCAGATAATCAGACCCCCATATCTTCTATTTTATTTGTTTTCAATCAATTAAGTAGATATTAGGTATGGATTAGGTATGCCGGACGTGTTATAATACCGTCCTACTCGATTCTGCAATTTCTGTTAAGGGGAGAAAAGACCCGGTCACGTCCCAGTGGCCGGGTTTTTTATTGTGCTATTTGACGAGTCGTTCGAGCACCGCCTGGTATCTGGGATCGTCGCGGATGGTTTCCAGGTCCGGATCGCTTTCGAGCCACTGGGGATGGGCGAATCCATTGTCCACGGAACTCTCGAGACACTCGAAACACTTGTCGACCTCACCCATGATGCTGAACAGGCAGCCGGCGTTATACAACGTCGCCGCATCGTGCGGAGCGAGTTCCATCGCCTTTTCACACCAGCGCAGGGCCTCGTCCCTATCGCCCAGTTCGAGGTGGGCGTGCGCGCCCAGGTACCACGCACGGGCGTCTTCCGGGTGGAACTCGAGGTGGACCGTCGCGACGTCGAGTCCGCGGCGAAACGACTGCATCATTCGATCGGTCATCTTGAGGCCACGATAAGTGTCCCCGGCGAGAATCGGAGCTTGAAAATCCTCGGGCCTGACCGCGCTGGCCATGCTGAACAACTCAGCCGCTTTTTCCATTTTGCCCTGCGACCGGGTGGTACGGGCGTAGAAGTAGTAAGCCTCGAATAGCTTCGGAGAGAGGGCGATCGCCAGCTCGAATTCTTTTTCCGCTTCGTCGAACCGTTCGTCCAGTGACACGGCGAGTCCATAGGACGCGTGCGCTTCGGCGAGTTCCTCGTCGAGATCGAGTGCCTTCCTGCTCGCCGTGAGCGCGTTCTCGACATTGGACCGATCGCCGTCGTAATACTGGTAAATCAGCGAGTAGCAATCGGCGAGCCCGCAGTACGCGAGTGCGTAATGCGGATCCCGGATAATCGCGCTGGTGAACATGTTGCGCGCGTATTCGAATCCTTTCACACCCATGCTGTAGAAGTACTGCCGGCCGCGCAAATAAAACTCGTAAGCTTCCATGTCCGTAGTCGGGATCTTCTCCAGGACACGCTTTTCCCGGTCGGTCAGCTGGACCTTGAGCGCCTGGACAATGTTGTGCCCGATCTCGTCCTGGATCGCGAAGACGTCTTCCAGGCTACGGTCATAGCGCTCGGACCACAGATGATAACCGTCGCCGACGCTCACCAACTGAGCAGTGATCCGCAGCTGGTCGCCGGATTTGCGCACGCTGCCTTCGAGTATCGTCTCTACGCCCAGCTTCTGGCCGATTTCGCGGACATCGAGCCGCGTATCCCGCAGCGCGAAGGAAGAAGTGCGCGCGGCCACGCGCAGACCCTCGATCTGCGATAGGCTCGTGATGATGTCCTCGGCGATCCCGTCGCAGAAATACTTCTGCTCTTTGTCGGCACTCATGTTCGTAAAGGGAAGTACGGCGACGGAAGGCTGTCCACCCGCGGCAGCGGCTGCACCGGACTTGAGCTCTTTAGTCGCGAATTTGAGGTCGGCCAGCATCTGGTCGACCAGTTGATAACGGTCGCCGGGGTCTTTCTGCAGCGCCCTGTCGAGTATCCTGATCACCGACTTGGGAATGTTGAAGCCGAGAGACGTCAATGAAGGGGCGTTCTGGTTGACGATCTGGTAGACGACAGCCGAGTCGTGCGGTCCTTCGAACGGGAGCCGGCCCGCCATCATCTCGTAGAGACAGACACCGAGGGACCAGATGTCGGTCCGGTGATCCACCCCGTCGCCGCGGGACTGTTCCGGTGACATGTAAGCGATGGTGCCGAACGTCTTGCCTTCTCCGGTTTGCGACTTGCCCGGGAGTTTTGCGATCCCGAAGTCGAGTATCGTCACCCGGCCGTCATCGTCGACCATGATGTTGGCGCATTTGATGTCCCGGTGAACGATGTTCTTGTCGTGCGCCGCCTGCAGACCCTGGGCGACCTGATGGGCAATGCCCAGTGCCCGCCCGATTTCCATCGGCTCGCCGTCGATGATCTGGTCGAGCGGCCGGCCGGGAATGAAATCCATCGCGATGTACGCGACATCGTCGTGTTCGCCGATCTCGAATACCGTGCAGATATTGGGGTGGCGGAGGGCGGCCGCCGATTGCGCTTCTCTCAACAGACGGGCTTTGTCTTTATCGGAAACGGTCTTTCCCGGCGATATGACTTTCAGCGCCACCGAGCGGCCGAGTTTTGTGTCCTCGGCCTTGTAGACGACGCCCATACCGCCTCCGCCCAGTTCCCCGGTAATCTTGTAATGCGCCAATTGTGCGCCGATCATATACTTTCCCCTGGGACCTGTTATTATCCATACGCTCTTATGAGTATACTACTCGATTAACATAACGGATGTTGCATCAGAGTGCAAATTTTCAGCATCCGGTAATCGTTAAATATCTCCCGGGATTTATGATAATATGCTCGTAAATCATGGAAGATTCCTGGATCAAGACTTCTGGTTTGTGCCGGTACTATCAGCGCGGCCGCAACGAAGTACGCGCCGTCGACCGCGTGGACCTCGCGATCGGCAGGGGCGAGTTTACCGCCGTTGTGGGGGCATCCGGATCGGGTAAGTCGACCCTGCTCAACCTGCTCGCGGGTCTCGACACGCCGACTTCCGGTCATATAGACGTCGGGCCCCAGCGCCTCGACCGGCTCTCCCGCCGGGACCTGGCGGCCTACCGGGCCGGAATGGTCGGCATGATCTTCCAGTCGTTCAACCTGATACCCCACCAGACGGCGCTGAAAAACGTCGAGCTGGGGCTGTTCTTCGCCCGCGTTCCCCGCGGCGAGCGGCGTGACCGCGCGGCAGCCATTCTCGACCGCCTCGGGATGTCGGACCGGTTCGACCACCGGCCGGCGGACCTGTCCGGGGGCGAGCAGCAGCGGGTGGCAATTTCCCGCGCCCTGGTCAAAAAGCCGGAGATTTTGTTTGCCGACGAACCGACGGGGAATCTCGACCAGGACAATTCGGCCGCTATTGTCGAGCTTCTCGGAGACTTCAACCGCGACGGGCTGACCGTTGTGATGGTGACCCACGACGTCGAGATGGCCGAACGCACCGCCGGCCGCATCGTCAAGATGCACTACGGACGAATCGAGCGAGACGAACCGGAGGACAACGGAGGCGCACATGACTCTGCGTGACCTCGTCGAGCTGTCCGCCGGCAACCTGTGGAGAAAAAAGTTGAGGGCGTTTCTGACCACGGCCGGGGTCGTCATCGCCATCGCCACTTTCGTCGCCATGCTCTCCTTCGCCGCCGGCAATCACCGATATTTCACGGAGTCATACGAACAGCTCGGTTTGTTCACGCGAATGAACGTGTTCCCGCAAACGGACAACGCTGCCGACTCCTCCCGCGTCGATCTCAACCGCGACGCGGTCGGTCGGCTGTCGGAAATTCCGGGAGTCCGGTTGGCGTACCCGTTCGTCGATATCGAGATTCAGGCCAGCGTCGCCGATACCATAGTGTCAACCCGGGCGCGCGCGATCTCTGCCGTTGAAACCCGAACGCCGCTTTTCTCGACGATTCTCGGCGGCGTGACGTTTTCTTCCGACGAAGCGCGCGAAGCGATCGTACGAAGTGAATTTCTCGACCTGGTGGGAGTCGAACACCCCGATTCGCTCGTGGGGTCCCGGCTGATCGTTTCCACCCGGGCGGCCAGCCTCGACAGCGCGTTCGCCGCGATGATCGGCGACGCGGAGGCACAGCTTCCACGCCTGCTGGGGACGGTGTATTTCGATTCCCTCAACTACCCGCAGTACGTCCGGCGTCTCGCGCAGCGGGAGCTGTCGGATCGAGCGCAGCGGTTTTTCGAGGGACTGATGGAGCACCAGGTCACCGTCTCCGACACGCTGACCATCGTCGCCGTATCCGAGAGCCCCGAGTCTTACAATATCTGGACGGCCCCCGTATTCGTCCCCGAGCGGACGGCCCGTCGTCTCACGTCGGCCGGAATCGGGGTTGGCAGCGATCCCGTGGCGCTGTTTACGGCGATGCAGAGCGGCGAACTCTTCCGGTCGGGTGGAGCGGCCGACTCGAGGGCGTATCCCCGCGTCACGCTCGAGCTCGAACCAACGGCGTCGGCGAAGGCGGTAAAGGATTCGGTGGTGGCCCTCGGATTCCGGGCATTCAGCTATGCCGAGCAGTTCGAAGACATCCAGCGTTTCTTCGTTTACTACTACCTGGGGCTGGGGGTGGTGGGCATAATCGCGCTGATCACCGCGGCGCTGGGTATCGTCAATACAATGGTGATGTCGATCACCGAGCGCCGCCGCGAAATCGGCGTCATGAAGGCGCTCGGCGCCGACGAGCGGGAGATCCGGCTGGTGTTTCTGGCGGAATCGGCGGCGATCGGACTTGTGGGATCGGCGCTGGGGATCCTGACCGGTTGGGCAGGTACCCGCGTTGTCGCCGCCGTGGCGAAGGTGATCATGAAGCGACAGGAGATGCCGATCTTCGACCCGTTCACACTTCCCTTCTGGCTCGTACTACTCTCGCTGGCGTTCGGCGTGCTGGTGAGTCTCCTCGCCGGCGCGTACCCGTCGCGCCGCGCCGCGCGCGTCGACCCCGTCGAAGCCCTCAGAAGCGACTAATCCCGTTGTTCTGTACAGGACGAATGGATTAGTCGTTGTCGATTTCGATCTCGGCGTCGTCGGGGATTTTCTCGATGCCCGCCGCCAGCAGCCGCTTCCAGATGTCCGGCTTCGCGCCCGTGAGCGTCATCTTCTGCCACACCCCGCCGTCCTTGTCCATGCGGGAGACGCTCACCAGGTCCTTCATTTCTTTCAACAGCTCGACCAGTTCGAACGTCTCTTCGCCCAGCATCGGCGCCCACGCCTGCAGGTCACGGGCCAGCTTCTGGAAGTCCAGGTAGAACACGTTGCCCGCCGGGTCCGCCAGCGCTTCGCTTATCTCGGCGTTGCCGATGTTGCCCGCAAAACCCGGCCCGCCCGACACTATCGAATGAAAACGCACACGCGACGTCGTGACCACCAGGTGGTCCTCGATCACACCAAAACAGACCTCGAGCATCGGCGGCACCTTATAAACATAATACGGTACCCCCTCGAATTCCGCCCGTTCCAGCTCCGGGTTCGGCTGACCGGAGTCTTCGGACGGATTCACTTCGACCGCCTCGTCGAGTGTCTCCACGACCTCGGTCAAAGTCGCCTGGAATTCCTCGGGCCGCGCGACCTGTGCCAGCATCACCGCGTCGCTGTTCATCATCTGTACCTGGCTGATAATCAGCGCCAGGTTGCCGTCGAACTGCGATATCAGCGCTTTTTCGATGTCGACGCCGATATCCTCACTCGCGTCGCCCAGCGCTTCGTCGAAGTCCGGAATCGAATCGCTCTCGATCACATCGTCGATATCGTCGAGCGACTCCCAGATTTTCTGGAAATTCACGCGGGCGACCATCGCCAGCATCGGATCGGAAGGAACCCCCTCGAGAAACTTAGTCGGGTCATTCGTCACCCGGTACCAATCCAGTATTTCGCTGTCCTTGTTCATCCACGAATAGCTCTCCGCAACCAGGCGATCCGGTTCCAGCACCGCCTCCACCACAGCCGTCACTCCGCTGAGCCCCCACTCTTCGTAGAGCTCCTTCACCTCGTCGACGGAAACGCCCTGCTCTTCCAGCTCTTCGTCGTGCTGGAGTTCCATCATCTTGTCGTAGAATTTCGGCCCCATGTAAAACGTGAAATCACCGTCACCGGGAATCTTTTTCAGCGCTTCCTTGTAGTCCTTCGATTGCGCCATCGATCCGTTTTTCAGCGCGGCCAGGAGATTTTGCGCCGCTTCCAGAGCCGACACACCGGTTTCGTCTTCGTCGGTGAATACCAGTACGACAAAACCATCCTTCGCGAACAGCGCCGCCCCGTCGTCATCGTCACCGTAGATCTCGACGCCGTGCGCCTTCGCCTTCTGGGAAAATTCCGCCTCGTCCTGCTCCAGGATCGCCCTGGCGAAGGAAGCCGCGTCGCCGGCCGCGGGAAGGACCACCGCCATGGCGAACTCGGGATCGACGACGAACCCCATGTGGATCGGCTTGCCCGGTTCGAGACCGAACTCCCGCAGGGCGTTCAAATCGAGCAGGTCGACGCCCAGGTCGTCGAGCATCTCCTCGCGCATCTCCTGGAACTGCTCCGGGTACTCGCCCCGGAGTTCCTCGATCCCGAAGGTCTTGTACAGTTTTTCAATACTGGCGACGGTCAGCACACCCTGGGCATCCGCCGGCAGCAGTTCGAGGCCGCTCCCGGCGAATGCCGCCGTCGTGGTCAACAGCAACGCAGCCAGGGCCGCTGTCATAATGATACAGATCTTGCTTTTCATGTCGTTCCCCGCGTTTCGTAAAGGTCAGGAGCTTTTGATCGTAATCGTTTCCAGGCCGTGGGCGTTCGGTCCGGTCTCAGCCCGACGCAGCATCCACGAGAAGAAAAAGCCCAGTAAACCCAGGATCGAAAAAATCCACATACCCAGGGCGTATCCGCCCGGGTTTTCCGCACTCGCACCTGAGTAGTCGTTGGCCCAGCCGATGGCAATATTGAAACTGAACAAACCGATGTTCTGGATTGCCGTCATCAGACCGTAAGCCGTGCCGAGCTTGTTTTCCTTGACGATGTAGGCTACAGACGGCCACATCACCGCCGGCACCAGCGAGAATGCGATACCCATCATCGCCATCGGCACCCACAGCGAAACGTCGACGTACGCCATCATCAGATAGACCGGCACCAGCAGCACCGAGCCGAACATCATAAAGAGCGAACGTTTCCCCACACGATCGACGAGGTATCCGAAGAGCGGCGTACATATCATGGAGAACAGCGTAATCAACGCCGACAACTCACCGGCATGTTCACGGGTTGCGCCGTGCGCTTCCTGGAAAAACTTGATCGCAAAAGTCTGGAACGGGAAGATCGCCGAGTAGAACGTCACGCAGAGGAGCACGACGTACCAGTAAGACCGGCCGAGTCCGAAGAGTTGCGAGAAAGACACCTTGTCCGTCTCGCCCGCCTTGCCCAGATGGTAGAGCTTGCCCGCCCGGTTTTCCATCCCCCAGTAGATGAGAGGACCGATGACGCAGAACGTCCCGAAGGCCACCGTTAGCAGCAACGGTAATCGCCACTCGTCGTAAGCCCAGTTCGCCCACGTCGGCGACCTGAGCGCGAGGTACGACCCCAGCCGGGCAATGGTCAGGTTGACCCCGAACGCAAACGAAAGCTCCTTGCCCTTGAACCACCTCGCCAGCGCCGTCGTCACCGAGACGATCAGTGATTCCGCCCCCAACCCAAACACCAGCCTGCCGGCGGCCATCATATAGAAGTTCGACGAGGCCACGGTGAGGAGGGCGCCCATGAAGCAGAGAATACCGAACAGCATCGTGCCGCGCTTGACGCCGATCCGATCGATGACGATTCCGCCGATCAGAACCATAATGATGTTGGGAAAGCTGTAGATGGCGTTCAGCGTGCCGATATTCTTGTCGGAAAAACCGAGCTGGCTCTTCAACAGGTCGGCGATGGGACTGATGGCATCATAAACGTAGTAGTTGCCGAACATCGCCAGGCTGATAAAAACCAGTACCGTCCACCGGTACCACGCTGGTGGCGGCGGCTTCTCGGCGATCACGGCGCCGTGCAATTCGCTCATGTTTCGACTCCTTGAGGAAGCTGATCGTCAGCGAGTGGTCACGGCCCGCGCGAGGGAGGCCGTCCCGTGGAAATCGGTGCAGATGACTCTCTTAGCACCTACCATAACGGCCCGATCGGGTACAAGTCCAGCCCCCTGTTGACGGCCTCCGCACGGGTTTACATTTGTCTCTTTTTGGGGGATAATCTACCGGTGCGCCGCCCGGGCGGCGCATTGCCACAAACACCATAACTGCAATAATACAAGGAGATTACAATGGCACGACGCACACTCCTCGCGGTCGCGGCGGCGATTCTGGTCCTGTCCGCGGCGTCCCCGGCAATGACTTCGAGCAAGGAGGCCGAAATCGACATCCAGCAGCACGTCGCCCCGGCGCAACTCGAAGAGAAGATCGCCAAATACGCCCGTGTCGAGATACCGGTCGACAAGTCGGTGCTGTCGCAGCCCGAGATGGAAGCGCTGAAAAAGCTGGTTCAGGCCGGCGGTGTGATGGACGAGATCTTCCTGCGCCAGGTGTGGTCCGGCAACGTCGCCCTGCGCGATGAGCTGCAAAAGGCCGCCAAGGACGGTCCGGACAAGGAATTGATGGCCGGCCTCTATCACTTCTTTCGGATCAACTTCGGCCCGTGGGACCGGCTGGATGAGGACGCACCGTTCATCGGAACAATGCCCAAACCGCCCGGTGCGAACTTCTACCCCGAGGGCTTGACGGAGGAGCAGTTCGAAGCGTTCTTGATGGCATACTCCGGCGACTCCGAGCCGTTCAGGAGTTACTTCACGTGCATCCGCCGCGACGGCAAGGGGCTGGTGGCTGTACCGTACAGCCGTGAGTACGAGGCGCTGCTCAAAAAGGCGGTGGCTTTAATGAACGAGGCGGCCGACATTCTCACCGACCCCAGCAACA
>CBDUWU010000118.1:0-10371 GCA_965371015.1 uncultured bacterium
ACAGAACGGGACGCCGGCGAACTGGCCGCGTACACTCGAACTCGATGCTGCCCGGAATATTTTCGACCCCTCCCTGCCCGGCGACGCCCGTGTGATCTCGATCGATGTGAGGCTGCATTATTCCTCGGGGGGCTGGCTCGAAGAACCGCCCGGCGGCTCCCATCCGGGAGAGAGCTGGTGGACGAAGACAGCGACCTACGATTGTGTGGTCCAGCGTGCCGACGGGATTGAGTACCGCGCGATGGGCACGCTGGCGCTGTTCAAGATCCGGTGGGACGACGATGCGGGGCACTGGCGGCTCGTCAGCTGGTTCGACGACGTGGGCACGGCGGCAACGGGGTCTCCCGGTGGCCCCGCCGTGGTAGACGTCAGCTGGGGCTATGTCAAATTCCGTTACGCTCCGGGCGGTTGAGGCCCCGCTCTTTCTTGACACCATCCCGATACCCTACCTATAGTCCAAAGCGATTTTCGAACACACTCGCGAAGGACTCGGCACAATGCCGCCCAGAAAGAAAAAATCCCGGTCGAGATCGACGGCCCGCAAGAAGACGTCGCGTTTCCCCCGCCTGCTCGCGGCGGCGCTGATACTGACGCTCGTCGCCGGCGTCGTCCTGGTCAAATATTTTCAAACCCCCGCCGGCCGCTCACGGCTGCTCGACGCCGGTTTCCACGGTTACTACGCCCAGGTACAGAACGACATCGGCGAAGCGATGCGCGAAGTCCTCTCCGACCATAACCTCCGCGGCCGCCTCGAAGAGCGCGCTCTCTTCGAAAAGGCCCACGGCGAGACGGTTCGATGTCTCCAGTGGCGGATCACCTGCGAAGGGCCGTGCGACTACATCCTGATCAACGTCGCACTCACCCGGGCGGTGCGCGAGGCGGGTGGAGCCGTCCGCCACAGCGAGGAGATCGACGACGGCGAGACGTTTCTGTTCACCGTCGGTACGAACAATTTCGACACCCACCGGTTGCGTTTCATCAAGGCCGGCCAGAAGGCGGCCGCGCGCGACGAGCCGCGTTACCCCCGCGTCGCGATCGTCATAGACGACCTGGGGTACTCGCGAAACGGCGTTGTCACCGATCTGCTCTCGCTCGACCTCCCGCTCACCATCGCCGTCCTGCCCACGTTGCCGTACTCGGCATTCGTGCTCGAGCGCGCCCGGAGCCAGGGCAAGTGCACGATCCTCCACCTCCCCATGGAGCCGGACGGGACCCGGGGCTCCGACCTGGAGATGGTCACGACGGGAATGGACGAAACGGAGATCGATCGGCTGGTCCGGCGCTATATCAGCAGCCTCCCGGGCATCGAGGGGGTCAACAACCACCAGGGGTCCCGAGCCACGGCCGACCCGAGGGTGATGACGGCGGTGCTGGAAGCGGTCCGAAAAGAGCGCCTGTTTTTCCTCGATTCTTTGACTTCGAACAAATCGGTCGCCTATAATACAGCGAGAGAGCTGGGGGTCGCGACCGCCCGCAACAGCCTGTTTCTCGACGCCGATACCGAGGAGGCGGAAGTGGTGGAGCGCCGTATCCGGCAGCTGGTGTCGATGGCGCGTGCGAACGGGTCGGCGGTCGGTATCGGCCATCCGCGGCGCTGGACGGTGGATGCGCTCCGGAACAGCAAAACATTTCTCGAAAACACCGACATCGAACTGGTATTCTTGTCAGACATTGTAGAGTAGCTATTCATCAGGAGGCCCGAAAATGGTCCGACTGGGAGTCAACGTAGACCACGTTGCCACGATCAGAGAAGCCCGCAAGACGTACGAACCGGACCCGGTGAGCGCCGCGGTGGCGGTCGAAATGGCCGGAGCCGACCAGATCACGGCCCACCTGCGCGAAGACCGGCGCCACATACAGAACCGTGATATCCGCCTCATCCGCGAGGTGGCCAAGACGGCGCTCAACCTGGAAATGGCGGCCACGGCGGAGATGCAGGAAATCGCCCTGGCGCTCAAGCCGGATTCGGTCTGCGTCGTGCCGGAAAAGCGCGAAGAAGTGACGACCGAGGGCGGTCTCGACCTGACAGGCGTGTCGGATAACGTCGCCGAACTGGTTGCCACGCTCAAGGATGCCGACATTGTGGTTACCGCGTTCATCGACCCGGCGATGGAGCAGATCCAGCAGGCGGCCCGGCTCGGATTCGACGCGGTCGAGATCCACACGGGCTCCTACGCCAACGCGGCCCCGCCCGCGAGGCCGGGAGAGCTCGAGAAGGTCCGCGGCGCGGCCGAATCGGCACGGCGGCTGGGACTCCGCGTCCACGCAGGCCACGGGCTCAACTACCACAATACGGCCGGCATCCTCGAAATCGACGAAATCGAGGAGCTCAACATCGGACACGCCATCGTCGCCCGGGCCGTCTTCACCGGCCTCGAACGCGCCGTCCGCGACATGCTCGCGATCATGGGGCGGACCTGACGTTCCGCCGGCCGGCCCGAGGAATCGCTCTAAGTGCGCTAAATCGCACCTTTTCCGGTTGACTATGTCCGTTCGTCGTGTATAATTTCCCTTTACTTTGAAATCCGGCCTGACAACCCTGCCGTCTCGGAACTCGTTCAGCAACACCGTAGGATGAGAAGTCTCGGGAGGGGTGGCGTCCGCCCGGACAGGCCGAATCACCCTCCAGGAAATCATGTGAGATCGCGGAAAAGCGCGAGAGGTAACGAATGCAGAAGTGGAAGATACTCATCATTATCGCCGTCATCGGCTACAGCATCTACTCGCTCTACCCGAGCGTGGCCTTTTACAGGCTCGACGATGACCAGAAAGAACGACTGTCGTCTGAGAAGCTCGACAAATACCTCGGTTCCGTCATCAAGCTCGGCCTCGACCTCCAGGGCGGTATGTATATCGTCCTCGAAGTAGACGATTCCAAACTCGACGACAACTCCAAGAAGGACGCGCCCGACCGCGTCATGGAAATCCTTCGCAACCGCGTCGACCAGTTCGGCGTTTCAGAGCCCGTAATTCAGCGACAGGGCGACAAGAGAATTATCGTGCAGCTGCCCGGACTCGAGGATGCCGAGCGGGCGCGCGAGTTGATCGGGTCGACTGCTCAGCTTGCGTTTCGCCTCGTTCGCGAACCCGACGAAGTGTTCCGCGTGATTCGTGACCTCGATCGCGTCCTCGAGGGCGTGACCGTCGAAGGTTCTGTCGTCGACACCTCCGGTGTGGTGACCGAAGAGGCAGCCGATACCGCCGCAGCCGATACCCGGGTTGCCGGTGAGACCACGCCGGCGGATAGCCTCCTCGCCGCACAGAGCGCCATCGATTCACTCCTGCCCGTCATTCCCGGCACCGAGGACCTCGAGGTGCCCCTCGCCCAGATTTCGGCGGGCCGGCCTTTTTCGTCGTACGCTATCAGACAGTTCGACGGCGGAATTGTTGTCGACGAACGCCAGGTGCGCGAAGTCGCCGCGCTGCTCCAAACCGAGCAGGCACGGCGCGTGATGCCTCCCGGCTCTGATTTCTACTGGGGCAACAAGGCTCGGCCCCTCGAGGGAGGCGGCGACGGCCGCGTCCTCTATCTCCTCGAGCGCCGGCCCACGCTCGACGGTAGTACGCTTATCGACGCGACCACGCGTCCTGACCCCGACGACCCGACGATGCTCAACGTCGGTTTCCGGCTCAACCGCCAGGGGGCAATCATCTTTTCGCGCTTCACCGGCGACAACATCGGCCGCCGCATCGCCATCGTACTCGACGGCAAGGTTCGGTCGGCCCCCGTCGTCCAGAGCAAGATTCCCGGGGGCGAGGGCCGCATCACCGGCCTCGACTCCGATGAGGAGGCCAACGACGTGGCCATCGTGCTGCGCGCCGGTGCGCTTCCAGCACCCGTTTCGATCATCGAGGAACGCACCGTCGGTCCGACGCTCGGACACGACTCCATCCTGGCCGGCACTTACGCCGCGCTGGGCGGATTCGTCGTCGTAATGCTCTTCATGCTGGTCTATTACCGGGCAGCCGGCGTGGTAGCGTGCGGCGCGCTCACCCTGAACCTCATCATCATTCTCGCCGTGCTGGCCCGTCTCCACGCGTCTCTCACGCTGCCCGGTATCGCGGGGCTCATCCTGACGATCGGTATGGCGATCGACGCCAACGTTCTGATCTTCGAACGAATACGAGAGGAACTGGCCAAGGCCAAGACGGTACGCAGCGCCATCGACGCCGGTTACGAGCGGGCGTTCCGGACCATTATGGACGCCAACGTAACCACTCTGATCACCGCCGCCGTGCTGTGGCAGTTCGGTACCGGCCCGATCAAGGGCTTCGCGACGACGTTGTCAATCGGGATCATCGCCAGTATGTTCACCGCGCTGATCTGCACGCGGGCTGTGTTCGACTTCGTCACCAGCCGCCGGCAGTTGAAAACTCTCAGTATCTAGTTACAAGGAAAACGAAAATGAAGTTCTTTCAGACACCCAACATCGATTTTATCGGCTTCCGGCGCAAGGCAATGACCATATCGGCGGTCGTTCTCCTCGTCGGACTGGTTTCGATGATCATTCACGGCGGACTGGAAACCAGTATCGACTTTGCGGGCGGCGCGCTCGTCGAAATCCAGATGGAACATCCCGTTCCTCTCGCCGACCTTCGTGCGGTCGTCGAAGCGGCCGGTTATGGCGGCGCGGAAATCACCCACTTTGGAGCCAAAAACGAATTCCTCATCAAGGTCAAAGCCGTGGGTGATCCCGTGCTGGTTGCGGAGTCGGTCAAGGATATCGTTTCCCTGGCTTTTGCCGACCAGGAAATCGACATTCGCCGTACCGAGACCGTCGGTCCCAAAATCGGCGCGGAATTGAAGACGTCGGCATTCTGGGCGATCATCTACTCGCTCCTCGGCATCGTTGTCTACATTACCTGGCGGTTCCAGTTCCGCTTTGCCGTCGCGGCGATCATCGCGCTCATCCACGACGTGGTCTTCACGCTCGGATTCTTCTCGCTGATGGGGATGGAAATCTCCCTCCCCGTCATCGCCGCCATTCTGACCATCGTCGGTTACTCACTCAACGATACGATCGTAGTGTTCGACCGAATCAGGGAAAACCTGCACACCAAACGCCGCGACAATTACGGCGGCCTCGTCAATGCGTCGATCAACGAAACCTTGTCGCGTACCATCATCACGTCTTTGACGACGCTGATGGTGGTGCTGTCGCTCGTGATCTTCGGCGGCGCCGTGATCAGGGATTTCGCCGTCACACTCCTCATCGGCGTGCTCATCGGTACGTACTCGTCGATATTCATTGCGAGCCCGGTGCTCGTCGAGTGGCAGAACTACAAAGCGGGTCGCAGCCAGAAAGCGGCCAGGGCGCCGAAATCGGGCAAAGCCGGCAAAGCCGGTAAGCCCGCCAAAGCGCGGCGATAAACGGCGCGGATCGTGCAGATCGTCCTCTATAAAGTACTACTCGTTCTCTTCTACATCATTCTGTTCGGAGCACTCCTGCTCAACGTCGCCGGTCTGCCCGGCAACTGGGTGCTCGTCGCCATCGGGGCAGTGGTCGTTCTGATCCCGGCGTTCGGCGACTTCTCCTGGCCGTGGTTTCTCGTCATCCTCGGGCTGGCCCTCCTCGCCGAATTGATCGAATCGCTCCTTGGACTCGTCATCGTTGCCGGTAAAGGCGGCACGAAATGGGGCGTGATCGGGTCTTTCCTCGGGGGGCTCGCCGGTGTGATAATCGGCAGTGCCGTCGCGCCGCCGTTCGGAGGTGTGGCTCTGGGATTCGTCGGAGCATTCGCCGGGGCGGTGGTGGGTGAATATATGCGGGAACAACGGAGCGGTCAGGCTGTACGAGTCGGATTCTGGGCCTTCGTCGGCCGCTCGCTGGCGATGCTGGGCAAGATCGCGTGTGGCGCCGGCATGGTGTGGGTTCTTATCACCAAAACCTGGATCTGAACCTCCGCACCCCCCACGCGAGGTTCGACATTGCAGGGTTATCCATGACTTCTCGATCTCCAGACTCCGAAGCTGACGAAAACACAGCCCGTTGTCGCCTCGAGCGGCGTGAAGACGGCCGGATCGGCCTGACCATGGAGGGCGACTGGCTGCTGTCTCGCGAAAGACCCGATGTAGCAGAAGTCGTGCGCGAGGTCGAAGGATCGACGGGAGCGACCGGGGTCGTGATCGATGGCGCCGCCCTGGGCGAGTGGGACACCGGTCTCCTCGTCTTTCTCATGCAGGTCGGACAGCACTGCCGCGACCAGGGCTTGCCGGTTGAGTTGGCGGCGCTTCCCGAGGGAGCGCAGCGCCTGTTCAATCTCGCCACGGCGGTTCCGGAACACACCGGCGCCGGGGATTCGGAAGCCAGGACGATATTCGAACGTGTCGGCGAAACCACGCTGGATGTTGCGTCCGGTTTCCAGGGGATGTTCGCCTTCGTCGGCGACGTCACCGTTGCGGTGGGCCGACTGGTGACCGGCCGAGCCAGGATGCGCCTGCGCGACGTCTCGCTGTTCATACAGGAGGCCGGGTTCGAGGCACTCCCCATCGTCTCGCTGATCAGCCTGCTCGTCGGTCTCATCCTCGCGTTCATCGGCGCCGTCCAGCTCGCCCAGTTCGGAGCGCAGATCTATGTGGCCAACCTCGTCGGACTGGCGATGACGCGGGAAATGGGAGCGATGATGACGGCGATCATCATGGCGGGCCGTACCGGGGCCGCTTTCGCCGCGCAGCTGGGGACGATGGAGGTCAACGAGGAGATCGACGCGTTCCAGACGGCCGGCATCTCTCCGGTCGAGTTTCTCGTCCTGCCCCGGGTTCTGGCGCTCACACTCATGATGCCGCTGCTCGCCCTCTATTCCGATTTCGTTGGCATCATCGGGGGGCTCGTCGTCGGTGTGACGATGCTCGACTTGTCTTTCACGCAGTACATCGACCAGACGCGCGAAGCGCTCGGGCCGATGCAATTTCTGTTGGGGTTGATCAAGGCATCGCTCTACGGTGTTGCGGTCGCCCTGGCCGGCTGCTATTACGGGATGCGCAGCGGCCGCAGCGCGGCGGCGGTCGGGACGGCGGTGACGTCGGCCGTGGTGATGGGCATTCTCCTGGTCCTGATTCTGTCGGCAGTGACGACGCTGTTATACAACCGCCTGGGGATCTGATGATACAGCAACGGGAAGAATTGAGCGCACAACGGCATATCGTCGTAGAAGACCTCGAAATGGCTTACGGGTCGTTTGTCATCCAGCGCAACCTCAACTTCAGCGTTCGAAGCGGCGAGATATTCCTCATCATGGGTGGTAGCGGGTGCGGCAAGAGCACGCTGTTGCGGCACCTGACGGGGCTGAAGGAACCGTCGCGGGGTCGGGTGCTGTTCGATGACCGCGACTTCTGGGCGGCGACGGATGAGGAACGGGATCATATGCTCCACCGCATGGGTGTTCTGTTCCAGAGCGGGGCGCTGTGGAGTTCGCTGACGCTGACGGAGAACGTCGCTCTTCCCCTGGAGGAGTTCACGAGTCTTGGCGCCGCCGAGATCCGCGACGTGGTATCGTACAAACTGGCGCTGGTGGGGCTCGCCGGTTTCGAGGATTTTTATCCGTCGGAGATCAGTGGCGGCATGCGCAAGCGCGCGGGGCTGGCGCGGGCGATGGCGCTCGATCCGGATATTCTTTTCTTTGACGAACCGTCGGCGGGTCTCGATCCCGTCAGCGCGCGGCGACTCGACGACCTCATACTCGAACTCCGCGACAGCCTGGGTACGACGGTTGTCGTGGTGACACACGAACTGGCGAGCATCTTCGCCATCGGAGACAATTCTGTGTTTCTCGACGCGGAAACCCGAACGGCCATTGCCGGAGGCAATCCCCACATGCTGCTGCAGGAATCAACCGATCCGACGGTTCGAGCGTTCCTGAGCCGAGGAAAATCATGAGCAAGAAAGCGAGTTCGTCCAAAATCGGCGCTTTCGTTATTGGTGCGATCGTCCTGATCACCGTCGTTATCGCCATTTTCGGCACCGGGCGCGTATTCACCAAGATGGAGCATTACGTCGTGTACTTCCGGGGCTCGGCGGCGGGACTCGACAAAGGGTCGGCCGTCAAGCTCAAGGGTGTACAGATCGGCGAGGTCACCGACGTGACGGCCGTTTTCGCCGACAACTGGGAGTTTTACGTCGAGGTAATCATCGAGGTCGACCGCGACGTGGTCGTCAACGCGAGCGGGATGGAGGACACCACACCGGAGGCGGAAATCACGGCGTTGATCGCGCGGGGACTGCGCGCCCAGCTCGAGACGCAGAGCTTGGTGCTCGGCCAGAAGTACGTAAAGCTCGACCTCTTCCCCGACTCCGAGTTGCGCTACCAGTTCCTCAACCAGGAGTATACGGAGATCCCGTCGATACCGACGGTCGGGGAGCAGATCGGTCACACGCTGAGCCGCCTGGTGGACAAGATCGACGCCGTGCCGATCGCCGAGCTGTCACAGGCGATGCTCTCGGCGATACAGGGGATCGACAGCCTCGTTCACTCGCCGGAGCTTTGGGGAGTGATCGTCGCCGCCGAGCGCGCCTTCAACGAGACTGCGGTGATACTCGCCGATATCGACGATCAATTCGGGCCGATGAGCGCGGACGTGGCCGAAGTGTCGGCGGCGATGACACGCGCCCTCGCTGCGGCGGATACTCTCCTGGTGACGCTCCGCGGCGTCACCGTCGAGAACCAGGCCGACGTGTACAAGACGGTCAAGGAACTGAGCGAGACGGCGCGTTCCCTGCGCAACCTCCTCGACTATTTGCAGCGTCATCCCGACGCCATGCTCTGGGGCAAGGACTAAACAAGGGGTTATCGAGATGAGACGGAGTTTTTTCAACTGCCTGTTCGTATGTGCGGCTCTCGCGGCGTTCGTCACCGCCGGGTGCGGTGGAAGCAAGCCGTCCCGGTTCTACATGCTCCAGTCGGCGCCGAACACCGAAGAGGATTCGGGGGGTGGCACGGGAGAGGACGCGGTCTTGTTCGGTTTGATGCCGGTCGTGCTGCCCGACTACGTGTACCGGCCGCAGATCGTGACTCATGTCGGCGAACACGAAATGGAATACGCCGAGTACGACCGATGGGCGGAGCCGCTCGTCGACAATTTGACGCGGGTGGTCGTCGTCTCCCTCCGGGACCGGATGGATGGCCTGTTGTTCATCGACTATCCCTGGCTGGCGAACGTAAACATCGAGTACCGGCTCCACCTGGAATTCGAGCAGTTCGACATTTACGACGACGGAAATGCCGTCGTTGACGCCAGCTGGGCGCTGGGCGTGGGACGCAGCGGCGAATGGCTCCGATACGGGTACGCCCGCCTGGTCGAAACCTTCGAAGAGGACAAGAAGGCCGACTACGCCGCCCGCGTGGCGGCCCTCAACCGGCTCGTCGATCGCCTCAACGAGAAGCTGGCCACCGACATCACCGCTTTTCTCGAATCTCAAACCTCCCCCTGATTCCTGCTCTGCGCGGACAACTCTGCGTGGGCAGGTCGACGGGGGGTTCCCGGGCCCCGCGCCTGGATGCGCCGCCAATCGAACCGGCTATAAATCGAGACAGATTGGGTAAAATTGTCCTGTTTCAGGGACAGTGATGTCTCTGAAAGAGGACGGGCCTCTGGGCCGGTTGGCCGCAACTCCTTTAAAATCAACGTGGAAGGCGTGGCACGGAGATTGCGGTAATAGATTGGTTCTTATATTCAGGAAGATGTCTATGAAGGCCCGCTTCACGACCTTTGCGCTACTCCTCCTCCTGATCGGGCTGGTCTCCCCCCACAACCTTGCCTCGGCGTCGGAGTACGCCCTCGCCGATCCCGGCGAAGCGCGCGTCGTCGCCCAGCAGAAATCGACGGATGATACGGGAAATCAGGCCGGGGAAGACGATTCGAGCAAGACCACCGAAGGCCCGATGCTCGTCTTTTCCGAAATCGAGAAAGGCTGGAACGCTGAGACCGTCGACCTCATTCTCAAACATTTCGGTGACGGCAAGGTAACCATTTCCATCGACGGCACCGGCCCCGCCGGCGGGCAGTTCAGCCGCAACCAGAGCTACTACCTCCTCTCTGACATGTTCAAGTACACGATCACCAAGAAGTTCGAGATCGTTCAGTACCGCAAACCGGGCGACGGCGGGAACACATCGTTCGTCGTAGCCGAGCGCTTCTACCAGCGCACCGATGACGGACGTTTGTTCAAAGATAAAATCTACGTATCACTCCACCTCGAGCCCGCCGCGAAACCCGCGGCGGGCGACCGCTGGGTCGTCGACGAAATCAAATCGATACGGTGACCGTCTTCGCCTTGAAACAGGCGCGTTGCAGACAGCCGCAATCGCCAGTCACTCCCCTCAACCGGAATCTGATACACTGTGGCCATGGGTAACCGGTCGCTCGTCATATTT
>CBDUWU010000119.1:0-10370 GCA_965371015.1 uncultured bacterium
TTGAGAGGGTTGATGATCGCCCGTTCGATCAGGTCGTAGCTACCCGATAAATCGCGTCCCCTCGACGAGATCCTCCCCTCGAGAATGGGAATATCATTCGTGTCGAACGTGAAGATCTGCATATGCTCGATATCGTCGGGGAGTTCCCCGCGAATCTGGTCGATCTTCTCCTTGACCTCCATCCGCAACACGTTGACTTCCCTGCCCCAGTTGAACTCGACGCCGATAAATGCGTCGTCCTCCCCGGCGTTGGAGAATATCCCCTTCACATCGCCAAGTGTCGCCATCACTTCTTCGATGGGTTTGACGATGTTACGCTCGATGAACTCGGGGTGGGAGTCACGGTAGGGAACGTACACACCGATGAACGGGAGCTCGATACGGGGGAAAAACTCGACGGGAAGTTTGTACGCGGAGATGACACCCATCACGAACAGCGTGATGAGGAACAGCAAAACCACAACGGGCTTCTTGACGGCGTCCTCGTACAGTCGCATGTTATCCGGCGCTCCTTTGCACCCGGACCCTCGACACCATCGCGTACAGCGACGGAATCACGAGCAGCGTGAGAATGGTACCACCCAGCAGACCGCCGATCACCGTCAGCGCCATCGGGGCACGGATTTCGGCTCCCTCGCCCGACGCAAGCGCCATCGGAAGCAGCCCCAGCACCGTGGTCAAAGTCGTCATCAGGATAGGCCGCAGGCGGACCTTTGCCCCCTCGACAATCGCGTCGTAGCTGCTCATGCCCCCGCGGCGCAGCTGGTTGATATAGTCGATCATCACAATGCCGTTGTTGACCACGATCCCGGAGAGCATGATGGCACCAATGAATACAACGATGCTCAGCGACTTGCCGAATAGCAGGAGCGTGAAGAACACCCCGATCGCACCCAGCGGAACGGTAAACATGATGATCAGCGGGTGTATGAACGATTCGAACTGGGCCGCCATCACCAGATAAACGAGAAAGATCGCCAGAAGCAGGGCCAGCCGAAGGTTGCGATAGGAGTTGAGCAATTCCTCATTCTGCCCGCCCAGTTCGACGGTCACCTGCGGCGGGATCTGCGTCGACGCCAGAACGGCCTTGATGTCATCCGATACGCCCCCGAGGTCGCGGCCGGAGATATTCGCCGTGACAACCGCCGCGCGCTGCTGGGAAATACGTGAAATCTGGTTCAGCCCCCGGTCGACGTTGATGTCGGCCACCGTCGCCAGCGTAATCGGACGGCCTTCACGCTCGGCCACGACGAGCGAGCGCAACGACTCGATATCCTCGGCGCGCCAGACGCTGGTCCGAACCCGGACATCCACCTGTTTTTCCCGTTCCTTGAATTTCGTCGGCACGTCGCCCTTGATCTTTGTCTTCAGGGTATTGGAAACGTCGTTGAGCGATAGCCCCAGCGATGACAGACGCACGCGGTCAAAGTGGACGTTGAGCTCGGGGTTGCCGTACTCGAGCGAGGTCTTGACGTCCTTGACCCCTCCGACCGTGGCGATCTTCGCGGCCAGCTCGTCTGAGAATTCCTTGACGACTTCGAGATTGTAGCCGAACACGTGGACCTCGACCGGGGTCTGAAACGAAAAGTAAGCGGGACGTGAAAACTTGTACTGCACCCCCGGCACGCCGTCGAACCGGCCCCGCATCCTGGCGACGAGTTCCTCCTCCGCCCGGAGGTCACCCTTGTTTTTCATAACGACGTTGAGCTGGCCGAGGTTCTTGTCCTTGGTCTTGACGTTGCTGCCGACGCGGCTCGCCATGCCGACGCTCGTAAAGTACGACTCGACCTCGGGCATCTTTGCGGTGAGTTCCTCGAGGTGGCGCATCTTCTTGTCTGTCGCCTCGAGAGGACTCCCTTCCGGGAGCAAAACGTTAAAGCTGAATTCTCCCTGGGAAAACGGGGGAATCAGTTCCTGTCCGATAAAACTCGCCGACCAGAGGGAGGCGGCGAACAACCCGACCATCGATAGAAGGAACCGTCCGCGGTGTGCCAGAGTCCAGCGAAGCGTCGGGCCGTAACCGCGTTCGATCGCGCCGTACATCCGGTTGAATCCGGCGATCAGCGGACGCATCAACAGATTGAAAAGTCGCCCAAAAAGCCGTATGAGTCTGAAGAACTGTGTCCAGAGAAATGTCGGGGTTCGAAAGAACATCGCGCGGCCCGCTTTTTTCGACCCGCGGATGATTTTCCATTTCGACGGTTCTTTTTCGGGCCCCGGCTCCGGTGTGGAAAACTTGAACCTGAGGGCCGATACCATCGGGATCAGCATCAACGCGACGATGAGTGACGCGATGAGCGACACGGACACCGTCAGAGCCTGGTCTTTGAACACCTGGCCGGCAAATCCCTCGACAAACACGATCGGCAGAAATACAGACACCGTCGTGAGCGTCGACGCGATGACCGCGCGGGAAACTTCGCTGGCCCCTATGGACGTCGCCTGCTTGCGGTCGAGTCCTTTTTCCTTGTGCCGTGATATGTTTTCCAGCACAACGATCGAGTTGTCCACGAGCATTCCCACCCCCAGCGCAAGTCCCCCCATCGACATGAGGTTGAGGGAGACGCCGAGCTGGCGCATCATCACGAACGTGAACATGATCGATATCGGGATCGAGAGGCCGATGATAAACGTGCTGCGCGGGTCGCGCAGAAAGATGTACAGGACAAAAATGGCCAGAATGGCTCCGAGAATCGCGTTGGAGCGGACCTCGGATATCGAACTTTTGATGAACCGCGACTGGTCGAACAGGACCTTGGTCTCGACGCCATCGGGGAGCTGGGACGCCAGCACGGCGAGCCGCCGCTTGACCGATTTTGCCACTTCGACCGTATTGGCGTCGCCTTCCTTGTGGATGGCCACTTCGACGACCTCTTCCCCGTTGAGGCGGGTGATGATTTCGCGCTCCATATAGCCGCGCTCGACCCGCCCCAGATCGGAGAGGATCACCTTGCGGCCGTCTTCTTCCCGGACGATGGTGTGAGCGATTTCGTCGACGCTCTTGTACTCGTTCTCCGTCCTGAGGAGAAACTCGGCGCCCTTGTCGCGTATCCGGCCGCCGGACTGGTTGACGTTTTCCTCCGCGAGTCGCGCCGTAACCAGAGAGATGGGGATTCCAAAACTGGCCAGCTTGCGCTCGTCGAGTTCTACCTGGATTTCCTCTTCCAGACCGCCGAGCACCTTGGCGCTCGCCACGCCGTCGATCGACTCGAGTTCCTTCTTGATGGTGCGGTCTGCAATATACCGGAGCCGGATCATGTTGTCCTCGCCGTAGACGCCGATCCGGACGATCGGGTCGAGGGCGGGATCATACCGTAAAATGACCGGGTCCTCGCATTCGCGCGGCAGCCGGACGAGGTCGACCTTGTCGCGCACATCGAGGGCAATGTACTGCATCTGTGTTTTCCACGTGAATTCCAGGGTGATTTCCGACATCCCCGGCTTTGACACCGAACGCACGGCGCGCAGCCCGCTCACGACGCCGACCGCCTCCTCGAGGGGACGCGTAACGAAGTTCTCGACTTCGGCCGGAGCGGCGTCGGGGTATTCCGTCTGAACGGTCAGAGTTGGGTAGGAGATATCGGGAAGCAGTTTCAGGTTCAGCCGGCCCAGGGCCACGAACCCGAACACGACCGTAGCGACAAAGATCATGGCGATCGTCACGGGCCGCCGGATGGAAAACTCGATGATTTTCACTGGTTTGGTTCCTCGTTACTGGGAATCGTTGCGGACCGTGTCGATAACCGCATCTGCGTCGTCCTCACGTCTAACGATTTTGATCTTCGTTCCGGTTCGGACTCCGCCGGACCCGGCTACGACAACGCTGTCGCCTTCCTGCAGGCCCGTGAGTATTTCCGCGAAGTTTTCGTCCTCGTATCCCACCGCGACTTCGACCTTGCGAACGGTGTCCGCCTCGGTGATGAACACATACCGGTCACCGGCGTCGGAGACGACGCCGCGGCGCGGGACAGCGAGCGTCGATAGACGGGTGTCGGTCACGATCTTCACCCGAACAAAACTGCCCGGAATGCCGCCGCCACGGGTTTCGGCCGTCACCTTTACCGTACCGGTCCTCTGGTCGACCTCGGGAGCGAGCCGGACGACCAGGCCGGTGAAATTCATCGATGGATTGGCGTCGGGAACGATATAGACCACCTGTCCGCCTCGGATGGTCTTTATCTCGCTTTCGGGAAGATACATTGTCAGCCGGAGCGGATCCGTGTCGGCCAGGACGAACAGACGCGCACCTATGGTGATGCTCTCGCCCTCGTCGACGAGGCGCTCGGTGACGATTCCGTCGAACGGCGCGCGTATCCGGGTATACTCGTATCTCACCGACGCGGCCTCATAAGCGTTGATGGCGATCTCGTACTGATACCTCGAGTCGAGGTACTCTTTTTCGCTGATGAGGTTTTGTTTGTGCATCGACTCGATGCGCTTGTGGTCGTTCTTCTTCTGTTCCTGGTTGATCCTGGCGCCGTCGAGCGCCACCCGCTGTTCCTCGTCGTCGAGGCGGCAGAGCAGCTGCCCTTTCTTGACGAGGTCGCCTTCCTCGACGCGTATCTCTTCAACTTCGTCCGAGATCTTCGCCAGAATATCGACCTTTTTCTCCGGTTCGAGCGTCGCCGTCGTCACGTAATACGACGAGATCTCCCGCCGTTCGACCAGCGCTACCTCTACCGGCACGGGCGGCGTTTCATTCTCGCCCTCTTTGTCCTCGTCTCCACCCTTGTCCCCTGCCGCGACGGCGGCCGAGTCGCCCATCGCGGTGCTGTCGGCGGCGTCGGCCGTATCGCTCGAAGCCAGGCGGTCCTTCGCTACATAACCAGCTGCTGCCAAAGCAAATACAGCAACAATCGCAATAATAACCAGCGTGGCTTTCTTTCTCTTGAGTGCCATTTTAACTCCCTGAGGTCTTCGAGTTGGAGGATGATCGGCGCCCCGGCTCCCCCCGGCGCCGGGGCTACAACTTGCGTACGGACGGCCGGCACATTTGTTTCAAGTCATTAAGATACGTTCGCTTAGACACCTTTCTACCTATGACGCCGGTACCCCTGTAAATGTTTCAGTCAATCCCCAGCCCATCGGGAATGTGGCATCGCGTGGGGACGCCCCGAAGAAACGGTTGCGGTAAACTGCCATGATTGTTTATGTTAGAGTGCAGGAGATCAGACCAATGACACCAACACACTTCTATCGTCAATATCAACGCCCCCCGTGGGGACGGTCTTTCGCCGGCACGGTGGTCGGCAAGCTGATCATCGCCAACGTGGCGGTGTTCATCCTGCAGCAGCTCTTCCGGCCTTATTTCGACCAGTTCTTCGCTCTCCAGCCCCGGGCCGTGGTGGAGAATTTTTATATCTGGAAAATCGTTTCGTACATGTTCCTCCACGGGGGCGTATTCCACCTTCTGTTCAACATGGTCGTGCTCTTTTTCCTCGGCACTACCCTGGAAGCAACGTGGGGGGCAAACCGGTTCCTCAAGTACTACCTCGCGTGCGGCGCCGGCGCGGGCCTGCTCCACTTGCTGATCAGTTACAACTCCTCCGTGATCGGAGCGAGCGGCGCGACGTACGGAGTGATGATGGCGTTTGCCATCCTGTATCCGAACCAGATCGTGCTGTTCATGTTTTTCTTTCCGATCAAGATCAAGTACCTCGTCGCCGGCTTCATGGTGTTCGATCTGCTCATGGGGGTGTGGGGGAGCGACAGTATCGCCCATTTTGCACACCTCGGCGGCGCCTTGACCGGACTGCTCTTTTTCCGCAACGAGCTCAAGCAACGGCTCCGGTTATCGACGAACACGAAGCGAAGGTGGAACGCGCACGTCCGCGAACGGAAGGACCGCCGCGAAGACCGGGACAGCGACAACATAGATTCGATTCTCGACAAGATTTCCGCAAAAGGTTACGAGAATCTGACGACGACGGAAAAGCGAATCCTCGAAAATTACAGCCGCAAACGGAATGAGGATTCGGGCCGGGACTGACCCCCGCCGACACACTCCTTGGCACCGGATATTGAAAACATAGATAAAGGGCCCGCGATCGATCCACAGATCGCGGGTTCATACCGGCAGGTCTGGCTTCTCGCCTACCCGGCCATTCTCACCATGATCTCGCAAACGGTCATGTGGACGGTAGATTCGGCGATGGTGGGACACGTCGGCAAGACGGAGCTGGCCGCGGTCGGGCTGGGCGGGATCTTCGTCTTCACGCTGTACGCGTTCTTTATCGGGCTGACCAGCGCGGTGAACACATTTGTCGCCCAGAGCTACGGGGCGGGCAGGTACCGCAAGTGCGGGATGTATCTCTGGCAGGGGTTGTACATATCGATCGCCGCTTCGCTCGTGCTGTTCGTCGTCAGGGCGTTCGCGCCCCAGATCGTCGAACTGCTGCGCCCGGATGAACCGGTGCAGCAATTGTCGCTGGTTTACATCCAGATCCGGATGCTCAGCGCGCCGTTCTTCCTGATCTATTACACGTACTCGCACTTTTACCGGGGCGTCGGCGATACGCGGACCCCCCTGAAGGTGCTCGTCGTCGCCCACCTGGTCAATGTGGTCGGCGATTACTTCCTCATCTACGGCAAGGGCCCGTTTCCCGAGCTCGGCGTCGAGGGCGCCGCGTGGGCGACGACGGCCGCCAACGTTGTGGCCGCGGTGATATTTTTTGCGCTGACGTTCACCCGAACGATGCGGACACGATACGGCGTTCTCCTCCAGAAGCGGCCGCGCCCCGACGAGCTGGTGCGACTGTTCCGCATCGGACTGCCGATCGCCGTGCACTTCTTTCTCGATATGGGCAGCTTCCTCGTATTCTCGGCCTACATAGGCCGGATGGGAACCGGGGCGCTGGCCGTAAACCAGATCGCCATCCAGATCCTCGCGCTGTCGTTCATGCCCTGCCAGGGTTTTGCGGTCGCGGCCACAACGCTGGTGGGACAGTACATCGGCGCGGGCCACCCGGCGCTCGCGCTCAAGAGCGCCTTCACGACTCTGAAGATGGGCCTGATGTACGCGGGCTTCATCGCCGTGCTCTGTCTGACGATACCGGTGCAACTGGTGAAAATTTTCAACAGCGAGACCGAGGTCGTGGAGCTGGGGAGGCTCGTCCTGTACTGGGCGGCGCTGTTCCAGGCGTTCGACGCCGTCCAGTTCATCTCCGACGGGGCGCTCCGGGGTGCCGGCGACACGAGGGTCCCGATGCTGATCGTCGTGGGAGCCGCCTGGCTCCTCTTCCTGCCGCTGGCCTACATATTCGGCACGGTCCTGGACAAGGGGGTCGTGGGCGCGTGGGCGGGGGCGACACTCTACATCATCGTTGTCGGCGTCCTGATGTTCGCGCGACTGAGGGCGGGCCACTGGCGAAAGATCCGGATCTGAGCCCGGGGGGGGGCGTCAGGACACCACCTGTTGGTTGACAGCCATCTGGAGCGCGCGCGCCTCCTCCTCGCCGAGCTTGCGGGACGGATCGCCTCCGGAGATCTCGACGACATATCCACGGCTGAAATTGGCCCCGACGAGTGTGGTCAGCACGAATCCGTTGCGCACCTCGTCGAGGAGACACAGCGAGTAGCTCTGCTGTCCGGCAATGCCGTCGAACGCGTCGTATCGAACCAGCCCGGTGCGTTTGTAGTGAGTCCGCGACTCGACAACGATTTCATCGACGGCGCTCCGGACCCGGGCGATTTGGAGGGCGTTTTTTTCGACGGTCTGGAGGAGCGCCGGCAGAGAATCGATCTCTCCGTCCCACTGGCTGGAAAGCCAGGCGAACGGCCTGGAGAGGAGTTGGAGCTTGAAGAACGCGAGAACGCCGAGTACAAGGGCGGCCAGCGCGACAAAAGCCACGACCAGCACCAGTGCGCCGACGTTCTGGTTTACGAATGTGTTGAATACGTCCAAATTTGCGAATACAGGGTAGAGGTGAAATTCCGGAAGCATCCTATCGCGATCCGCCCGTCCTTGTAAACACATTTTGACAGGCGATTTACCGCCCTGTTCCCGCCCCCCCCCGGAGGCGCCGGGAATAGCCTGGCAGCCCCTGCTAGTGCTTCACGCGGACGGTATAGGTCAGTTCAACGGAGCCCTTGCGCTCGACCGGGACATCGAACCGGATCCGGTGCGACGACTCCTTTTCGAACGCGTGAGACTTGCCCAGCACTTCCCAGTCACCCATCATCTGTTCCACGACCTGGACCGTCACGTCCTCGTCCTTGTGGTTGCGGATCGTGACCTTGTACGACGATTCGTACAGGTGACCGCTCGCCAGCACCTTGTAGTCCGTCTGTATCCGCTCGGCGACGATGTCGAATGCGTTGCCCATCCGCAGGCGAATCCGTTCGTCTTCGGGCGTGTGGTCGATCCGGTCCTCACCGACAAACTGGAGGGCGCCGTCATTGTCCTTCTTGTACATCCTCACCACACCCTTCGGCAGCGGCATCCCCAGATGGTTCTTCTCCGAGTTGTCGAACGACATGTACACCCCGACCTTGGTGCCCGTATCCGGCCCGCCCATCCGGGACAGGTAGTAGCGGCCGTTCGACGCGTATACGAATGTCTTGTTGACGCCGATCCCGCTCGCTTCCAGCAGGCCGATCTGCTTGGTCTGACGGTCCTTTACCGTCGCCGGCCGGTCCAGGGTGTAGAGGTGGTATTCGAAGAACGACTCCTCCTTGAACTGCTGGCGCCCGCCGGCCATCGTCGCTTCCATGACCATACGCGGCATCGGGCGTTCCGGCTGGATACGGTTGACGTCGCCGGCCACCAGCTTCAGGTTGGCGTTTTCGTATGTGACCCCGCTCTGGTTGTCGATCGTAACCCACCCCGACAGGTCGACCGTCTTGTCGTCCTTCGAGAGCACCGCGACGTAGTCGGCCTTCCAGTTGATGCCGTTCGTCAGATAGGTCGCTTCCACCGTGTGCTTGTCGCGGCCGTTGTCCAGCAGCCAGACCAGCGACGGTTTCGATATGAGCCCTTTCGGCAGTGAAGGCAATACCACCCGCCCCGGCGGGTTGATGGCGATCTTGCCGTCGATTTCGTAGACGTAACCGCCGTCGGTTCCGATGAGCTTCGCCTCGACCGTTTCCTCCCTGTCCTCGATCATCCGTACCAGTTCGACGGTCTGCCCGAGGTATTTGTACATCAGTTTCGCGGGGCTGATCAGGTCGAATTCAAAATTCTGCTCCAGCACCGACAGCTTGTCCGGCGCGTCCAGCGACCGGATACTCACGCTCGTCGGGTCGATCTGAACGGAGACTCCTTCGAACCACACGTTCTGGATCCCCCGGGGGAGGTTGAGGCGGCGGACGTCCTTGACCAGTCCGAAATTCTGGTTGTATATCGTGATGTGGAGCGACTCCCGGTCGGCGGGCGTGCTCCTCGCCGGTTCTTCCGCGAAGGAGGGCGCCGCCAGCAGCAAAGCCGTCAACGCGCCCCAAAGGACCGCCACGGCCGTGTAGATCGTCTTCGATTCTTTCATTGCGTTCACCACCTGGGTTCGGATCTTTCAGCGCGCAGGTCTCGATTCAAAAAAAACAAGGGCGTTGTCCAGTATCTGGAACGCCCTTGATGAGTTATACACTGTTTTCCGCGAAAGTCGCCGCGTTTCGCCGTCACAAACGCGGCAGTCGATACAACTGAACTGGATGTGGTGCCGAGGGCGGGACTCGAACCCGCACAGACTTACGTCTACTACCCCCTCAAGATAGCGTGTCTACCAATTCCACCACCTCGGCACAACCCGTCATTCGCCGTTACTGCGCCGGAGCAGTTGTCGTGTCGATGGCGGACGCTGCCGCCGTGGTATCAGCGGCTCCACTCAACAACTGCTGGATGTCCCGGTCGCCGCGCGGAATTACATTGCTCTGCCGTTCGGCAGCGTCCCGCATGACGCTCCGCGGGGTTCCGGTCCCCTGTTGAGCCGAGAGGAACGCCAGCATCAGCGACAGCACCATGAACCCCACCGCCAGGTAAGTCGTCATTCTGCTCAGAAACGTGGCCGTTTCCTGGCCTCCGAACATCGTCTGGCCACCCCCACCGCCGAAAGCGCCGGCCAGGCCGCCACCCTTGCTCGACTGGAGCAACACGACGACGATCAGTGCGAGGCAGGTGATCACGTGTAATGCCAGTAACAGTTTGAATAACATTCGGTTAACCTTGTTTGTCGAATCGGGTCAAAGAAAAACGGCGGCGAGGAAACCACCGCCGGACGTCATCATTAACTTGCGTCCCGGCAACAAATTAGCAAATCCGGCCGCGGAAGTCAACTAGAGACGCAACCCTTTATCTTACACTAAGTTGTCGGCGCAGGAGCGGCTATGGCTATGGCGAGGTACGACTCGATTTCCATACTCGCCCCTCCGATCAGGGC
>CBDUWU010000120.1:0-10050 GCA_965371015.1 uncultured bacterium
ATCCACACCTGGCGGCCGAGCGTGGGCGGCATCAACTTCCCGTCTTCCTTGACCACGTATTCTCGGTCCTGGATGATCGACACGAGGTTGGCGTATGTGCTCGGGCGGCCGATCCCCTGGTCCTCGAGGTCCTTGATCAGCGACGCCTCCGTGTAACGCGGCGGCGGCTCGGTGAAGTGCTGGATCCCGTCGATCGAGCCGATATCGAGCTTGTCGCCCTCACTGACCGGCGGCAGTTCCGCCCCTTCGCCGTTGATCTTCTCTTCGTACACCTTCAGAAATCCCGAAAACGTCATGATACGGCCGTTCGCGCGGAGCGTGTACGGACCCGCGGCCACGTTGATCTCAGTTGTGTCGTAACGAGCACTCTCCATCTGCGAAGCGAGAAAACGGCGCCACACGAGTTCGTAGAGCGCAAGCTGGTCTTTCGTGAGCGATTCCTTGACCGATTCCGGCGTGCGGGTCACATCCGTCGGCCGGATCGCTTCGTGCGCATCCTGCGCCTTGCCCTTGGACTTGTGCGCCCTGGGCCTGGGCGGGATGTACTCCTTGCCGAACGACTCCGTGACATAATCGCGTGCGTGCGTGATCGCCTGTTCGGCGATGCGAACCGAGTCGGTACGCATGTAGGTGATGAGCCCCACTCGTTCGCCGTCGAGGTCGACGCCCTCGTAGAGCTGCTGGGCCAGCATCATAATCTTCTTGGCGGAAAACCGCAGACGCCCGGCGGCGTCCCTCTGCATCGTACTCGTTATATAGGGCGGCTGCGGGTTGCGCTTGCGCTCCTTCTTGATAACCGAGTCGACGCCGAGAGGCGATTTGCGGATCTCGGCCAGCGCTTTGTTCGTCTCTTTCTCGTTCTTCAGTTCGATCTTCCCGCCGTTCTTCTGAACCAGCTTGACCGGCAACTCGTCGCCGGCGGACGTCAGAAGCGTTCCTTCCACCGTCCAGTATTCCACCGCAACGAACGCCTCTATCTCGTCCTCGCGTTCACTCACGAGACGGAGTCCGACCGTCTGCACGCGTCCCGCGCTCAGGCCGTAATAGAAGATCTGCCAGAGAACGGGGCTGATCTGGTAGCCGACGATCCGGTCGAGGATGCGGCGAGCCTGCTGCGCGTCCACCTTGTTCTGGTCGACATCCATCGGCTCCTTGATCGCGCCCTTGATCGCCGTCTTGGTGATCTCGTTGAAAAGGATACGGCTGACATTGTTCTGGACGGGCTCGATGTAGTTCTTGATGTGCCAGGCAATGGCTTCGCCTTCGCGGTCCATATCGAGGGCGAGGAAGACTCCCTTCGACGCTTTGGCGTCCTTCCTGATCTGATCGAGGAGTTTTTTCTTGCCCTTGGGGACGACGTATTCCGGTTCAAATCCGTTTTCGAGGTCAACGCCGAGCTTGTTCTTGGGCAGGTCCATGATATGCCCGACCGACGCGACGACTTTGTAGCCCCGTCCGAGGAATTTCTTGATCGTGTTCGCTTTCGCCGGTGATTCGACGATGACGAGCGATGATGTTGGTGTTTTGGCCATAATTCCCTGATAAACGAAGAACGCAAGCATTCAGTCTTGCGTTTTACCTTGAACTTATAACACGCTTCAGTTTAATGCGTTTCAACTTGAATTCCGCAGATGGATCCGCTCAGGTAGCGGCGATGCCGTCGTCGAGAAAGTCGACCAGTTCGTCTTCGAGTTCGCCCGTGTCGCGATTGAAAAGCACCGAACAGGCGATCTCTTTGACATCGTTCAGCTGGACCTTCTCAGGACCCACCGGAATCGAGCGAGCGATAATCTTCTCGAAATGGTCACCGTCGACGATCCCCAGGTTGAGCAAGCGCAGGAGATAGCCATAACACTCGCTGCTCAGGCTCATTCGCTCCCACTGGCTCAGCACACGGAAAGAATTCTTGCCGTGCTGGATGATCTCCTCCCCTTCCGGGACTTCGCCGCGCGTCGTATACCAGACCACGGCGCGGTCGATCTCGTCCTGGTTATACCCGCGCGTCAGCAGCTCCTGGTCCAAATCCTTGTAGGAGCGGTCGTTGTCCTGGGCGATTTCCGCCACTAGTACCACGAGGTCCATTAATCTGCTGAGCATCCGGTGTCTCCTTACGGGTGTTGTGAGCAATATATGTGCTAGTAAAGCGACGCGCCAAACAAGTTACAGCAGCCGACCGGGGCTTGGCAACCTATTTTGACGCTGGCCGGTCATATTCAGCGATACGATCCCGGGGGGACCGGCGCTTTGCAGCCGGCTATCCTGTTCTGATAATATGCCTTAAGTGTTCCTTCTAACTTGCTTTACCGCAACACTTTTTGTATTTTTTACCGCTGCCGCACGGGCACGGATCATTGCGGCCAACCTTGTCGTCGGAGCGGACCACCGGCGTGGACGATGGTCTCTGCTGAAGGACGGCGCTCGTCGCCGGGGTGGCCCCCATACCCGCCTGACCCGGCGGTGGCGCCTGGGGTTCGGGCGGCGCCTGGCCGGTCATCGAATAAGCATCGGTTTCGCGGTGGACTGCTCGGGCGCGCTCGAGGTCGGCGCGTGAGCGGCGGGGAGCGGAAATGCGCGCGTGAAAGAAGATATACAGCGCTTCCCGGTCGATACGGTCGTTCAGGTCGGCGAAGAGCTCGAACGCCTCCTTCTTGTACTCGACCAGCGGGTTCTTCTGTGCGTAGGCCCGGTAGTGGATACCCTCCTTGAGGGCATCGAGTTCGTGGAGGTGGTCCATCCACTTTTCGTCGATATTTTGCAGCAGTACATACTTCGAGAACTCCGCCACGTGCTGCTCGCCGTCGAGTTCCCTGCCGAGAAAGCCCTTGCGGAGCTTCAGGGCTTCGAGGGCCCTGTCGTTGAGGTGGTCGCGCAGGTCACCCACGGTGAGGTCCTCGATGTCGTCACCGGGCGCCGGGCCGAAGGTAAAGAGAAACGTAGCTTCGAGCTGGGCGAAGAGCTCTTCGAGCGGCCAGCGTTCGGGCAGTTCGGACGGGTCGATGAACTGCTCGATAGACGAGTCGATCGTGTCCTCGACCATCAACTCGAGAATCCCGGCCAGATCGTCTGCCTGCATGACTTCATCCCGACGGCCGTAAATGACCTCGCGCTGCTTGTTCATGACGTCGTCGTACTCGATGAGACGCTTGCGGATCTCGAAGTTGTAGCCTTCGACTTTTCTCTGCGAGCGCTCGATGCTCTTGGTGACGAGCGAATGCGTGATGACCTCGCCATCCTGTACCCCGAGCCGGTCCATGACGCCGGCGATACGTTCGGGACGGAACAACCGCATCAGGTCGTCCTCGAGCGAAAGGTAGAATTCCGAGGCTCCGGGGTCTCCCTGGCGGCCGGCGCGACCGCGCAGCTGGCGGTCGATCCGCCTCGATTCGTGGCGCTCGGTGCCAACAATGTGCAGCCCGCACGGCACGTCCTTCTCACATTCGCCGGTATCAACCGTGCCGCCATCGCGCATCGGCCAGTCGGACAGGCCCGAGCCGATGCCGCAGGCGTCGCACTTGACCACACTCTCATCGAGCTTGATATCGGTACCGCGGCCCGCCATGTTGGTGGCGATGGTCACGGCGCCGCTGCGGCCCGCGCCGGAGACGATCTCGGCTTCTTTCTGGTGGAACTTGGCGTTGAGGACATTGTGCTTGATGCCACGCCTTTTGAGGAGGCGGCTCAGCGTCTCCGAAACTTCCACCGTCACCGTGCCGACCAGGACCGGAATGCCACTCTCGTTGAGGCGGACGATCTCGTCGACGATAGAGTTGTATTTCTCGCGCTTGGTCCGGTAGATCTGATCCTCGAGGTCGATGCGTCGAACGAGTTCGTTGGTGGGTATCACGTTCACGTCGAGCTTGTAGATCTTGTGGAACTCCTCGGCTTCGGTCTCTGCGGTACCGGTCATACCCGCGAGTTTCTCGTACATGCGGAAGTAGTTCTGGAGTGTGATCGTGGCCAGGGTCTGGGTTTCCGCCTCGATCTTGACGCCTTCCTTGGCCTCGAGCGCCTGGTGGAGGCCATCGGAAAACCGGCGCCCCGGCATCAAACGACCGGTGAACTCGTCGACGATGATCACGCGGCCTTCCTGCACTACGTATTCGACGTCTTTCTCGAACAGCGTGTAAGCCTTGAGCAGTTGATTGAAATTGTGGATCGCGTCGGATCGCTCGGCGTACTTGCGGTGCGCCTTGTCTTTTTCTTTGATCCGGTCGGCGGGAGTGAGGCGCTCGTTGGCGTCGATCTCTCCGATCATCTCGCTGAGGTCGGGCAGGACGAACTGCTCATGGTCTTCCGGCGAAAGCGCGTCACGGCCCTTGTCGGTTAGGTTGATCGTATTTGCCTTCTCGTCGACCGCGTAGAAAAGCTCCTCGTCGAGTTCGTGGAGCGCCTTCATTCTCATGAGGTCGGCCTCGCGGTGCTGGATCATCTTCTCGACGCCGGGCTCGGTCAAAAGCTTCATGAAACGGTTGTTCTTGGGCCCCCCGCGCCTGGCCTTCAGCAGGGAGTGGGCGGCCTCTTCCTGGCGGTCGGGGTCATCGATCATCTTCTCGGCATCGGCGACCAGCGAGTTGATCATCTGGTTCTGCATCCGCACCACGCGGTCGATCTTTGGTTTGACGGCCCGGTACTGTTCGGATGACTGCCCGTGACTCACGGGTCCCGATATAATGAGCGGCGTTCTCGCCTCATCGATAAGGACGCTGTCGACCTCATCGACGATCGCGTAGTGGTGCCCGCGCTGAACCTTGTCGTGCAGCCGGGTCTTCATGTTGTCGCGGAGATAGTCGAAGCCGAATTCGTTGTTGGTGCCGTAGGTAATGTCGAAGTTATACGCCTTGATACGCGACTCGGGGTCGATATCGGTCTGGACGCACCCGACCGTCATACCGAGCAACTCGTAAACCCTGCCCATCCACTCCGAATCGCGTCTGGCGAGGTAATCGTTGACGGTGATCAGATGGGCTCCACGGCCCGCGAGGGCGTTGAGGTACATGGGCATCGTGGCCGCCAGCGTCTTGCCCTCGCCGGTCGCCATCTCGGCGATGCTTCCCTCGTGCAGGCTGATGGCGCCAGCCACCTGCACGTCGTAAGGCACCATTTCCCACGTGTGCGGTATCCCCACCACGTCCCACTTATGCCCCACGAGCCACTTGCACGCCGTCTTGACCAGTCCAAAGGCCTCCGTCATGATGTCGTCGACGGTTTCGCCATTCTTCAGGCGCTCGCGAAACTCGGTGGTTTTGACGCGGAACTCGTCCTCGCCGTATCCTTCGAATTCCGACGCCCAACGGTTGACCTCGTCGATGACGGGGCTCGCCTTCTTGAAATCGCGTTCGCTCTTGGGCTTGAACAATTTTTTGAGAAAGCTCATCAATGTCTCACTTGGTTATATATCTATCGGGACGCAAGCAACTTAGCAAATAGGGCGGACCAATGCAAGCGCACCCTGTATGCGCTGCGTGGCAGACGGGTGGCGGTCCGGCACGGAACCGCCTTCAAAACGTGGGCACTGACGGGACAGTACTATGAAATCAGTTGGACGTTTACGGCTTCCGGGCCGCGATCGCCGTCCCTTACGTCAAAAGTGACGGCCTGGCCCTCGTGGGGCGCCGTCACTCCTCTGAACTGGGAATAGTGGACGAAGATCTCTTCCCGGGGCGACAGATTCTCCTCGCTGCGGATGAACCCGTAACCCCGGCGGTCATTGTAAAATTTTATGATGCCTCTCCGCATTCGATTCGTACCTCCGTGATTTTCATGACGATTCCCTGCCCTGCAGATCGAGACAATAAAACTTGCCGGAATTGTTCCCGATGAAGGCGTGCCCGCCGGCAACGGTGGGCGAGGAATATACCGGACCATTGGTCTTGAAACGATTTATCAGGCGGCCTGATTCAGCATCGACGCAATAAACATAGCTGTCGTAGGACGAAAAGATCACGTGATCGCCGGTCACCGCCGCCCGACCGAACACCGGCCCGCCCGTTTCGAACTTCCACACCAGCTTTCCTGCCGCGTCGAGGCAATACATGAACTTGTCGTTGGATCCCGCGTAAATCCGCCCGTTTTCGAAGGCGAGGAACGACTTGACGGCGCCTTTTGTCTGGTAGGTCCAGACCACCCGGCCACTCGCCGCATCGAGGCAGTATATCCGGCCGTTTTCCGCACCCACCACCACCCGGTCGCCCTCGACGGCGGGCGACGAAGCGACCGGCCCGCCGAGATTTACCCGCCACGCCACCTCACCCGTTCCCGCAGTCACGCCGTAGACCCTGCCGTCATAAGACGGCACATAATAGCGGCCGCCTCCGTAGGCGCAGCTGCCTCTTATCTTCCCCCCTGTTCTTATACGCCAGAGAACCCGTCCGGTTTCAGCCGAAAGAGCGTACGCCAGTCCGTTGTAACACCCGACGAGGATTTCGCCGTCACCGACGCATGGCGAACTCACCACTTTTTCCGGGAGCTTTCGGTTCCAGACGCGGCGGCCGTCCTCGGCCGCGAGGGCGAATACGTTCCCCTGGTAGTCCGCCGAGATCACGTGGCCCGCTGCGACGACAGGAGACGCGCCGATGCCATCCGAGGCCCGATACCGCCACGAGAGTGATCCATCGCCGCGGTCGAGGGCGTAGAAGTTGCGGTCGCGCGACCCGAAGAACACGCGGTTGTCGTCGAGCAACGGTGTCGACGTGACGGGTTTATTGTACGACTTGTCCCAGGTCACCGACAGCCGGTAGCTGACGGGATCGTCCGCGGCGGCCTGGCCGGAGCCGGCATCGACCGGCGGGGCGGTTTCCAACGCGCGGTTCACGGTCACCGCCTCCGGCGTGGTAGTCATGGCGACGGGTTCTTCGGGGGTGCCCGGCCGGGACAGCCGTTCGCTGAGCCACAGCACACCGAGCGATACGAACACCACGGCCATCGCCGCGGTGGCCACGTACCCGAAGAGCTTTCGTCCCCCGCCCGAACGCGATCTGACCGGAATCGCGTCGTAGAAGTCGCGTGTCCGGACAAGACCGTCAAATCGCACATACATCATTTTCTGCGAAATCAGATTGAGCGGGATGGTTTTCTCCGGAACTTCCGCTTCCACGACTCCCGGCTGGTCGAGAGCCTCGAGAAGCGTGTCCATTTCCTCCCCACTCCCACCCAGCGAGAGGTCGAGCGGAGAGGACTCTCTGTCCGGTCCCCCGGTCTCGATCTTGTACAGCGCTACGAAGTCCTTGAGATCCTTCGAGAACAGCTCCTTTTGCGCCCGGGTGCTTTCGAGGGACAGCTCCGTCACTCCGGTTATCTCACGGCCCCCCAGCGCCTCGAAACCGTGTTCTGTGCGTATACGCGCCCTTCCCTCGCGGCTGGCCAGGAGGTAGAACGTGTCGCCGTCCTGGAACAAAGCGTAGAAGCCGATACCGCGAAAGTCGTCGAGCCGGCAGTCGACGCGACGGGAAAGGTTCTCCAGGTAGGTCACCAGCGAACGCGCCAGCGGCAACGGGTGCTCGATCCGGCCAAACGAAACGTATCTGGAAATGATTTCGCGGTAGGAGTTACGCAGAAAATTGCGCCGTGAGGCGGGGTGAGACGCGGCCGAGCCTTTCCAGAAGCAGTCCTGCAACAAAACATGCAGGCTCCGGTTACGGCTGGCGCGCTCCACATAGGTGAGCCCTTCGGTCCCACCCGAGGCCGGTATGAACGTAATTGCTCTGATCATACGCACTCAAAACGTACGACCATGCCCCAACGACTGTCAATGGTTAATGAGAAGAAATGTGACGGGGATCAGAGTTTTCGCGACTTTCGTCGCGCCGGCTTCTTTTTAGGCTTTTCTTCCTTTTTCGACAAGCCGAAAAAAGAGGAAATTTTACTCCCCAGTCCTTTGCCATTGGCGCCGTTTGCGTTCTTGTTACTGGAGTGGTACTTGAGCGCCACATGGTGCTCGGGGTCCCACTTCAGCGCCTCGTCGAAGGCCTCGTCCGCCGTGCTCGTCAACCCCGCCTGGTGGTAGACGAACCCCAGGTTGGCGTGGAAGTCGGCGTTGTAGAATTCCATCTCGAGTGCCCTCTTGCAGGCGTCGCGGGCCTCGTGGAGATGGGTCTTGAGGACTCCCAGCGAGAAGCCGTACCAGCTGTGATACGAGGGATTGGAGTCGTCGTACTTGACGGCGCTTTTCAGGAGCACAACGGCCTTGTCATACCGATTGTGTTTCATGGCCGTTTTGGCTTGCTCGAACGCCAGCTGTGCGGATCGCTTGTCGGCTTCCTGTCGGTCGGTAACACCGCCGCCGCCGGTTTTCTGCTTGAGCTTCTGGTCGAACGCACGGCGCTTGACATCGTTACTGAGGACGCTGAAGGCTTCGTTGATGCGTTTGAAATCGATCGAAGACCCGTCCGGTGCGGTGTCGGTGCTGCCCTTGCCAACGACGTCGGGGTGGTGCAACCTTGCCAGCTTGAAATACGCCTTTTTGATTGCGTTGGTATCGGCCGTCGGCCAGACACCGAGAACTTCGTAGTAATCCACGAATAGTTCTTTCGTATCCATAATGACTACTTTCCGTCCGTTACGGCGCGCAGTTCGTCGAGCAAGTTGTTTGCGAGCTTGTTGTCGGGCTGAACAGCGAGCACCTCGTCCAACTGGACCTGGGCTTCCTCGTATCGACCGTTCTCGTAGTACAGCAGCGCGAGGTTCAGTCTTGCCTTGGAGTAATAAGGATTAATCTTGAGCGCAATTTCGAATTCGTGGACCGCGTCGTCGATCATCCCGTTGTTACCGTAAGCAATGCCGAGATAGTTGTGCAGATCGGGGTAATCCGGCTTGATCGTGATGGACTTCTTGAGTTCCCGTATCGCCTCTTCGTATTCGCCGTTCTGTATCGCCTCGATGGCGAGCTCGCGGCTGATCTGGGCGGAACTGGGACGTTCCTCGAGTATCTCGTGATAGAGGGCGCGGATCTCGGCGTCTTCGCCGGAATTGAGCACCTGCGCGAGCTTGTCGAGTGTTTCGCGCGCAAAGTTGGGACACGCGTGCTTGGCTTTCGTCAATGTGTCTATGGCCTGGGCCCTGTCACCCTGTGCGTAGCCGACGAGCGACAGGTGGACGCTGGCCTTGAAGAACTTGTTGTTGATGTCGAGCGCGCGGGCGAACTGGTCGTGCGCTTCGGCGAACTGTTCCCGCCGGTACAGGTAACTACCCAACGTGTAATGAAGGTCGGCGAACATGGGCTTGAGTTCCACCGCACGAGTCATTTCGCTTATCGACAGTTCGTGTTCCCCGCTCTCGGCGTGTTCCTTGGCGAGTGCAACGTGGGCTTCGCACGTGTACAACTCGAGCGTCGAGCGGTCGACGTCCTCGTGGGCACGGGAAAGCTCGTTGAGTTCTTCGAACTTCTTCAGCGCCTTTCTGTATTGTCCGGTATTGAACAGCCCGAGCGCGCGCGAAAACTCGCTCTTGGGAATGAAGTTGAAAAGTCTTTTTAAAAACATGATTGACTACCCCTGCATATAGTGCGCGACGTACTGCATGACGAGTCCACTGACGATCGGGACCCTCATATTGTCATCCATCGGAACCGGAAGAGCCTCAGCCACTGCCGCTGCCAGAGCCCCGGCAATTATTACCCACTGATTGTCCAGGAGTGCCGCGCCTATAATCAGACAACTGACGAAGCACGCCAGGCTCCCCAGTAGACTTTTTCCCCAATAAAGCGGTTTGCCATATTTCTTGCCGACGATCGCCGCCATGGTATCCCCGATGATGAGGAAGGTAAGCGCCGCGATGGCGATTGTTTCGCCGAACGCGAGGACACTCAACAGTGCCGCGATCATGAAATATGTCGAACCGAGCAGGTGCTCCTCTTCGTGGCTCCGGATCAGGGACCTGAAGAATCTGAGAAAGAACCCCCGGAGCCGGCGGTCGGTCAATCTGAGCAGGTCCGTGACAACCGTTGCGGAAGTAGCAATAATAAGGCCAAGGAGGGTCCAGTCGGGGGGGGTGACGTAGATCCACACCGGGATGATGATCATCGACAGATGTATCGATTTTCTTTGCAGTTCCCGC
>CBDUWU010000121.1:0-9950 GCA_965371015.1 uncultured bacterium
CGTGGCGATACGACATCCGATATTCCACATCGCCGATCGATACGGCGAACTTCGAATCGGCGACGCCGTTTGTGGGCGTCCCGCCGACGCCGCTGCCCGCCGGATCGGCGGAGACGGAGCGGTTCTTCGGACTCGACTTCAATACTCCGTACTATTTCGCGATCAAGGTGATCGACAAGAACGAAAACGTCTCTTCTGTGTCGAATACAGTTGGCGGCACGACGCTGGGCATTCCCGCGCTGTCGTTCTTGCCGCCGGCCATTGCCGACACCCTCCTCAATGGCGGCCGGGGCGAGCATGCTGTGACGTTCCGCAATACCGGCGCCGGTGTACTCGACTTCGAACTCGTCAACGTACGCGACGTGCCCACCCCGGGTGCGATACCGTGGGTGTTCGCCAGCCCGTACCAGGGCTCTGTGGCGGCGGGCGACAGCGTGCAGGTGGACCTGACGTTCGACGCGACGGGACTGCCCGGCGGCCTGCACACCGCCCCGGTAACGCTGGCCACCAACGATCCCGCGTGGCCGCTGTCGACAATCGACGTCGAATTGTGGGTCATCGACGCGCCGGACATCCGCCTCGATCCGGCAGCCCTCGCGTTCGGTCCGCAGTACCGGGAAGTGCCGGCGACCGACGCCATAACCGTCGTCAACCGGGGGACGGCGCCGCTGTCGGTGACGTCGGTGACGTCGAACCACTCTGACTACACGGTCGATGCGCTTCCTTTCGTCCTGGTCGCGGGGGAGAGCCGCGCAGTGGCGGTCACATTTCAGCCGTCGAGTCTCGGCGTGATAGACGCCGTTCTGTCTGTCTTCAGCGACGACCCGGACACGCCGGTGACGACGGTGCCCCTCTACGGCCAGGGCGTGGAGCCGCCGGATATTTCTCTCTCGCCGGCTCTGATCGTCTCGGCCCTCCGGACGGGTGAGAACACAGAACGGACGCTCACGATCAGCAACTCGGGAGGCGCAGATCTCGAGTGGCGTATTTCGGTGATCGACTCCGCCAGCGCCGTCGTCAACAACTGGACGTTGACGACTCCCGCGTCCGCCGCGTCGCCGGCCGGATTCGAGAAGGGGCATCCCCCCGTCCCGTCCGCCGCGGAAGCCAGGGTACCCGTCACGGCCGAACTCCAGGACCTGACCGGCGTGCGGATCATGTGGGATCTGTACCGCGGTGTTTTCGATCCGGGATTCTGGTCGACGATCATCGCCGACGTGACCTCGCGCGGCGCGACGGTAACCACGAACTATCAGCCCATCACGCCGGAGTTGCTGAACGGATACGACGTCGTGTGGATCAACGAGACATCGGCGTGGACGCCGGCCGAGATCGCCGCCCTGCAGAACTGGATCAGCATGGGCGGTGCGCTGCTCGTCGAATCGGACGAGAGCGGGGTCGAATACAATGCGGTCCTGGCCGGGACCGGTATCGCTTATAGCGCGGGTATTGCGTCGGGCGGCCTCACGAATAACATTTATCCGCACGCTGCCACGACCGGCATCAGCACGATATTTCTGGGGAACCCACTGGCGCACCTGTCGCCGCCGTCGACGCCGGCGGCCGCGCTCATCGACGACTGGGCCGGCCAGACCGTGGGGGCCGTGGCCGACTTTGGTGGCGGCCGCATCGCGGTGTTTTCCGACGAGCTGTTTCCGGACGGCAACGTCGGCGTCGCCGACAATCAACTCTTCGGCAACCAGCTGATCGACTGGCTCGCCAAAGGGGTCCCGTGGGTAAAACCCCTCGAACGGTCGGGGACCGTTCCCGGGTACGCCAGCCACGTGGTTCCGATCGAGTTCGACGCGACGGGACTCGAGGGCGGCACGCACGAAGCGGATCTGGTCGTTCGCAGCAACGACCCCTTCGACCCCGAAACAAAGGCCCACGCCGTTCTCGTCGTTACGCCGGCTCCCGACATCCGGATATCGGCCGCCGAACTGTATTTCGGCGATGTATTCGTCGGTGGCAGCCGCGTCGACACTCTCTACGTGGCTAACGACGGCGTCGAAGACCTGGCCGTGACGCACATTTTCTTCGACGACGCCGACTACTCGGCGGCGCCGGGGTCATTGACGGTCGCTCCCGGAGCGGTCGAGCCGCTGGAAGTGGTGTTTTCACCGACGCGGGAGGGAACGATCGGCGCCGTCGTGTCGATCGTCTCCAACGACCCCGACGAGAGCGTCGTCGTGGTGGCGCTCTCGGGCCGGGCGTTCCTCCCGCCCGAGGCGGAAATTTCGCCCGCCGCCATTCTGGACAACCTCATCACCGGGGCGGAACGCGCCCACGAGATCACCCTCGCCAACATCGGGGTGAGCGACCTCGAGTGGTCGCTCGCAGTCGACTACACGCCGCCCGGTGGGGAGTGGCTCCACGTTACCGCCACGGGCGGGACGACGGCGGCCGGCGACACGGATGTCGTCGGCGTCACACTCGACGCGGATGAACTGCCAGGGGGGACGTACCAGGCCAACGTGACCATCTCGACGAACGACCCGGTGGCGCCATCAGTAGTGATCCCGGTTGTGATGGGCGTTACCGACGCACCGCAGATCGTGGTGTTGCCGGACACCCTCGACTTCGGTGTCGTGTTCACTTCGGTCACCAGCCCGGGAGTGTTCTCGATCATCAACCGCGGCACCAGGGCGCTGGTCGTAAACGAGATCAGGGTCGCCAGCGGTACGGCGTTCGGCATGACGCCGCGGACGTTCTCGCTCGCGCCGGGCGACTCGCAGGAAGTTGTCGTCTTTTTCTCGCCGGTCTACGAGCGCCCGTACCTCGGCACGGTCGAGATTGCGACTAACGACCCCGACGAATCACGGCGTTATGTGCGTCTCTTCGGAGAAGGCCTCCACCCACCTGAGATCGCGTTGCCCTCGTCGCTGTCGGAGAACCTGTTCACGGGCGAACTCGCCGTGCAGCAGTTCGACGTCGGCAACACCGGCCGAAGTCCGCTGACGTGGCGTCTCGAGACCCGGGCGCCGATGACGGCGTCGGTCGAATACGCGATGACGCCGCCCGACGTCGAGCGGAAGGCGTCCGACGGCGGCGATTTCGCACCCGCGGGCCTCCAGCGCGTCGAGGCGGACACGGCCGTGCTTCGCGACCTGTCGGGCGTCCGGATCCTCTACGATCGCGCGCATGGACAGATCGATATCGACCCGAGGTGGTCGTTCGTCGCGTCGGACCTCACCGCGCGGGGCGCCGAGGTGATGGTGAATACCCAGTCGTTAACCGCCGGCCTGCTCGCGTCGGTCGACGTATTGTGGTCGACGGACATGTCGGGCTACTTCTCGAACGACGAGCTCAATAATATATCGGCGTGGGTCGCCGGTGGTGGCGGACTCGTGCTCGAGGGTGACAACAGCTCCAGCGTCTCCGCGTTCAACGAACTCCTCGACCGTGTCGGCGCCGGTATCAGGATGACTGCGGCCGCCGGCGCTACGGGAAGCACGACCCTCATATACGAACACCGGACCACGTACGACATACAGAGCATCTATCTTGCCACGAATCTCGCTCATATCTCGACGGTGGAGTATCCCGCCGGGCGACTCATCGACGACAATGCCGGAGTCCCCAATTCGGCGTGGAGCGCCGTCGGCGCGGGACGGATCGTCGTCATGGCGGACGAAGTATTCGCCGACGACAGGGCGTCGATGCCCAACAACCGGCAGTTCGCGAACCAGGTTTTCGACTGGCTCGTGCGGGAAGTCCGCTGGCTCGCCCTCGACGTCAGCGCCGGCATCACGCCCCCGGAGGGCGTTCAAGAGGTCAACGCGTCGTTCGACGCGGCGGGGCTGGCGGGGGGAGACTACGAAGCCGTGATCGTCGCGACCAGCAACGACCCCGATGCGCTAGAGACGTCGATTCCCGTCCACATGCACGTGGAAACGGCGCCCGACATCGTCGTCGATACCGCGGCGATGGAATTCGGGACGGTGTACATGGGACAGTCGCCGTCACGTGCGCTGCACGTGGGGAACGAGGGATTCGACGACCTCGTCGTCATCCCGTCGACGGACGACGGCGACTACTCGGCCACGCCGGATACGATGGTGGTGCCGCCGGGCGCGATCGACACGATGTGGGTAACGTTTTCGCCGTCGAGCGAGGACTCGATCATCGCCGCGTTGACGCTGTCGAGCAACGACCCGGACGAGCCCGCCATCGTCGTGCAGCTCTCCGGCGAGGGACTGGTGCCGCCGATCGTCTCCGTGGCGCCGGACTCGCTCGTGCAGTCGCTCGACTGGGGCGGGACGGCCCGGCAGCAGATGTTCATCTCTAATACGGGTTCGAACGTACTGGCATGGCGCGTGGACATCTTCGACGCGGACGAAGTGACGCTTCATGAGTACGCGCTCGCTCCGCCCGATCTTTCCGGAGCGCGCCAGGCGGAAGCGGAAGCGGCGGCCTCGCCGCCGCCGGCGGCGCCGGTGGCCGACACACCGTTCGTCGCCGAGCTGGAAGACCTCGGCGGTATCCGGATCATGTACGACCAGGTCCACGGCCAGCGCACCAACGGCGCGTGGTCGACGATGACCTTCGATCTGAGCAGCCGCGGCGCCTTCGTCTTGGTGAACCACGATCCCATCACACCGCAGCTGCTGTCGGCGGTAGACGTCCTCTGGATCACCGACATGTCGGTGCCGTTCCAGCCTGCGGAAAAAACGGCGATCATCTCCTGGTTGAGGCGGGGTGGTGGCATCCTGTTTGAGGGCGATGATGTCGCTACGGTCGAGCACTACAATGACTTTCTCGCCGACGCGGCATCCGGGATCGTGTTCACCGACGAGGACGGTACTTCCGGCAACACGACGAACATTCGTGTGCACGAGACGACTCGTGGCATCCATGAGATATTTCTGTCCGAGAACATGGCGCAGATTCTGTCCGTGACCGGGTACGCGTCGGTCGTGGTCAACGACTCCGATGGTTCGCCGAACACGGCCGTCGACCTTGTCGACGTTGGCAGGATCTTCGCTGCCGCCGACGAACTCTTCGAGAACTACCGTATGGCGACTTCGCAGAACCGGCTCTTCGGCAACCAGGTCTTCGACTGGCTGGCCGGCGCGGCCGAGTGGCTGAGCGTCCTGCCGGCGGCGGGAACCACGGCAGCCGGTGAAACGGATACGCTCACCGTTACTTTCGACGGCAAGCGAACGGTCCCCGGCCTTCATCACGGTGTGCTGCGAACGGTGAGCAACGACCCGGCCACGCCGTACGCCGACATCACGGCGCTGTTCGACCTGGCCGGCGTCCCGGTGATCGCCGTGTCCGACACTCTGCTCGATTTTGGTGTCGTGTACACGAACACGCCGTCGGCGCTCACGCTCGAGGTATCGAACGCGGGATTCGAACCGCTCCACGTGTCGGGTGTTTTCACCGACGATCCGGCTTTTACGGCGGACTCGACGGGATTCGACGTGGCGCCGGCCGGAAGCCGGGATATCGTCGTGTCCCTCGTCGCCGGTGCGGCTGGAACCTACGCCGGGGAACTCTCGATCGTGAGTGACGACCCCGGTCGAGACACACTCGTCGTTGCCCTCCGCGGAACCGCGGTGGATCCCCCCGCGATCGCTTTGTCGCCCGATTCTCTCAGTGCGTTTCTCACTGTGGGCCAGGCCAGGACCGATACCGTCGTCGTGTACAATACCGCGCCGCCGGGCTCCGGGGACCTCGAGTTTGCAGCGGACGTGGAGCCACCGGGCGCCGCGTGGCTGTGGGTCGATTCGGCGGTCGTGGCGGTAGCGCCGGGCGACAGCGCGCACGTCGCCGTCGTCTTCGATGCGTCGCAGATATTTGGCGGCGTCTACAACGCCGCTGTCCAGTTCACCACGAATGTTCCCGGCGAATCCCTGGTCGGCGTCCCCGTCGAACTCACCGTCGAGGGCGTACCGGCGCTCGCCGTGCTCGACACGCTGATCGAGTATGGCACCGCCTACGTCGGATACCCGGCCTCGCGGCCCGTACGGATCATGAACGCGGGCACCGACGCGCTGGTCATCACCGCTTTCGATTTCGACAAACCGGAGCTGTCGGCCCAGCCCGACTCGTTCGTCGTGGCGCCGGGAGAAACACGTCAGGTAAACGTCACCCTCCTGCCGTCGGCGCCCGGCGCATATACGGCGACGATGACGGTGACGAGCAATGACCCATCATACCCCGGACCGCACGGCCGGCTGACGGCGGCCGTCTACCCGCCGCCCGTCGCGTCGATCACGCCCGATTCGATGCACGTCGCGCTCGACTTCGGCGATTCGGCGGGATACTCGGTCACCCTCACCAACACGGGCGCCAGCGACCTCTTCTGGAGCGCCGACATCGGTGATTTGTCGGCGACCGGACACCCGCCGGCGGACGGGAGCGCCATCCCGGGATCCGTGCTTTTTCACGGCACCCATATGTGGGGTGGAATCGACGACTGGTCGGCGGTCATCGGCGATCTCGAGGCCATGGGGGCCGTGGTCGAGCAGAGCACCGGCACGATCACGTCCGTGCTGCTCGATGGCTACGACATTCTGTGGCTGGGGGACCGCGTCGACCGGATGGAGGTGGCCGAGATGCTGGCCGTCGCCGACTGGGTGACGGCGGGCGGCACGCTGCTCGTCGAGGCGGACTACAGCGATGCGATCATCACGTACTCAACGATGCTCGGCCGGATGAACGCCGGGATCTACATGTCGGCCAGCAATCCGGCGATGGGGTATACCGATCGTGTGTTTCCGCATCCGGCGACGGAGGGCGTGACGGGGCTGTACGCCGGCACGCCGCAGTGCCGGCTCGCGTTGACCGGCAGTTCCGGACCTCTCGCGGAATCTTCCGACGGAAAAGTGATCGCCGCTTTCAGCGAGCCGGGAGACGGGCGCGTGCTCGTCTGTGCCGACCAGTTCTTTGTGAACAACTTCGTCGACAGGGACGACAACCGTCTGTTCGCCACCCGCGTCTTCGCGTGGCTCGCCCGTGTGGACTGGATCGCTCTTACGCCGGCTTCCGGAACGGTCGCCCCGTCCGAATCCGTTTCCCTGGCGCTCTCGATCGATACCCGTCTCATCGCGCCCGGGCGTTACGACAAAGTTATCCGGTTCGCGAGCAACGACCCTGCCGCCCCCGTCATAACGGTACCGCTGACGATCGCGATCGAGGAAGTCATCATCGCCACCGTCCGCCTCGAACTGGAAGCGGGGTTGAATCTGCGGTCGTGGAACGTCGATACGGAGACCGACAGCACGCTGTGGATCCTCGCCCCGACTCTGTTCGAGCTCCGTTCGGCGCGCGGTTTCGACGGGGAGGGCCTCATATACGATCCCACCCTGCCGCCGCAGTTCAACACGCTCCTTACGATGGACCACCTGCACGGCTACTGGATCGACGTGAAGAACGACGTCACGATGCCCGTGACCGGACGGCGGGCCCCTACCGGCACGCCGATTCCGCTGCGTGCCGGCTACAACCTGATCGGCTACCTGCCGCAGGAGGCCGACTCGGTGAGCCACGCGCTGGCCAGCATCATAGACAAGGTCCAGGTCGTGATGGGCTACGACGGCGGCGGGTTGACGTGGGACCCGGCGGTGCCTCCGCAGGTCAATTCGCTCCAGGTTCTTTCGCCGTCGTTCGGCTACTGGGTAAGGCTGGCCGAGGCGGACACGCTCGTCTACCCGCCCGACGTACTGGTAACGCCGGTGATCGCCGCTTCGCCGGCGCGTGATGCGAAACAGGTCGGAACGGCCGCTGAAAAAGACGACGGCGATTTTCGTCTTTCCACGCGTTCGCGCGAATGGATCGGCGTGTGGGGCGACGCGATCGACGTGGGTGGAGAGCCGATCGCCGCCGGCACCATCGTGACCGCCCTCGACCCCGACGGCGTCGTGTGCGGCGAATTCACCGTGGTGCGGCCCGGCGAACTGGGGATGATGGCGGTGTACCGCGATGATCCCGCAACGGAAGCCGATGAGGGAGCCGCGCCCGGCGATCCGTTGACGATCGTGTTCAGCCCGACGGTGGACGACGCCGGCGACGCGGGCGTGGGCGGTGGAGAGGTCGTGTTCGATGGATTGATGTGGACGGCGCACGGAGACGTGGTCGAGTTCGACGAAGTCGCCCGGATCTCACCGACGGCGGTCACGACGGCGCCGAAACGCACTGAGCTCCACCAGAACTACCCCAACCCGTTCAACCCGGCCACAACGATTACGTACGACCTGCGCGCGCCGGTGCAGGTCGAGCTCACCGTGTACAGTGTGCGCGGCGAGCGGATCCGGCGGCTCGTCGGCCGGGCGCAGGGCGCCGGCAGGTACACGGTCACCTGGAAGGGCGTCAACGACGCCGGCCAGCCGGTGGCGAGCGGTGTGTACTTCTACAAACTCGTCGCGGGCGACTACGTGAACACGCGCAAGATGATCTTGATCAAATAGGGGGAATCAATCGATGAGGAGACTCCTGTTCATCGTGCTTTTTGTTCTGCCGGGCATCGCCGGTGCGCAGCCGGTTCCGACCGCCGAGTGGGTCAGCTTGTGGAGCGACGGCGCCACCTTCAACGCGCGGGCGGTGGCGCCGGGAGCCGTCGTTCGCGCCTATGACCCCGGAGGCGTCCTTTGCGGCCAGTTCACGGTGACGACGGCGGGGAGCTACGGACTGATGGCGGTCTACCGCGACGATCCGTTCACGCCGGGCGTCGACGAGGGCGCCGAACCCGGCGACGTGATCGACTTTGAGATCGACGGTGCGCCCGCTGCGGTGACCGGTCCCGGATCCGCCGTGTGGACGTTCAACGGTGACGTTATCAAGGTCGGGCTGGCGGCCGAAGCGGTGCTGCCTACCGCCGAGTGGGTGAACTTCTGGAGCACCTCGGCCACGTCGGCCGGAGCCCCGGTGCCGCCCGGCTCCGTCGTACGCGCGTACGACCCGGACGGCGCGCTTTGTGGAGAGTTCATCGTGACGGCGTCGGGGAACTACGGATTGATGCCGGTCTACCGCGACGATCCATTCACACCCACAATCGACGAGGGCGCCGGACCCGGGGAACTGATCCGGTTCGCCATCGACGGCGAAGCGGCTGTAACGACGGGGCCCGACGTCCCCATGTGGGGCGCCAACGGCCAGATCAAACGCGTCGATATCGACGTGCCGGAGTCGCCGACGGGCGTCGCCCGCCATCCGGCGTACCCGCTGGCGATTCATCCCAACGCACCCAATCCTTTTGGCGGTCACACGGTTTTTGGAATCGAGGTCAACGGTGCGGCGCCGGTGAGCGTGACGGTATACGACGTACGCGGCCGGGTGGTGCGCCGGCTGGTGCAGGGCCGTCGCTACGGAGCGGGCATGTACCGGTTGTCGTGGGACGGACGCGGCGACTCGGGCGGTCTGGCGCCGAAGGGTGTGTACCTCGTGGAATTGACGGAGGGGACGCGCCGTACGGTACGCAAGATGACGGTGGTACGATAGTCGCGGGGATTACTTGGTGACGTCGAACACCGACTCGGCGATCACGCGGGTATCGCCGCTGGCAAGCTGCGAGACGAGTTCGATCTTGTACGTCTGTCCGGCTTCGAACAGCTTGGGGACCAGCCTGAGAAAGAACCGGCCGTCGTCGACGTAGAGCTGGGGAATCGGTTCCTGGAACACGGTCGTTCCCTCCGGATCCCGCACGATCACTTCGTATATCGACGAATTTCCCTTGATAAAATCCAGGTCGACGGCGATGACGAGTTTGTCGACGCCACGGAAGTGCAGCGTGACGTCGGTTCCCGTGGCCGTGGCGATTCGTCCCCGCCGCATCTTTCGTACGAGGACCTCCTGGAGCGGGACGTTGGTTTCGATGACGTCGAGAGATTCCCAACCGGCGACCGGGCTGGGGGCCGTGTCGCCCCCGAGGGTCAGGACCGTTATGATGGCGCCTGCAATCAGCAGTACGGCCGCGCCGCCGATGATGGCGTTGCGCGGGCGCATGA
>CBDUWU010000122.1:0-9911 GCA_965371015.1 uncultured bacterium
CGGCACCACGATTCTGGACATTGAAGACTGTGCCGTTCCCGTACAGGAAGTCACCTGGGGGCACGTCAAGTCGAAGTATCGCTAGACGCGTAGCGGCCAGGATTTATTGACGAGACGAGAGATACAGGGATCAGGCCCTGCGGGTTGACCGCGGGGCTTTTTCTTGTGGGCGCGAATGCATCAAGGGGAGTGCTGGCGAAAGTCGATACGGATCTCGGTCCACATCGTTTCGGGATTTCCATCGACGGTACCGGGGAGAAACACAATACGGCGGGCGGTTCTCAGGGCGGCGGCCGCGCAGTCTTCCGGCAGCGCGGAGTCGCCGGGTTCCACGGCCAGTATCTCGCCCTTGTCGCTGACGCGTATGCGTACGTCGACGTGGAGGCCCATGCAGTGGCCCATGTTCTTCGTTTCGGGCCAGGTGATCTCTATGGGCCTCGGTGGGATTACCGCCGATCGTGTCGACGGCCGGAAAGGCATGGGGGCGTTCGACTCTCCGGTGAAATCGATGAGGTTCTCCGGGGCTTCGGGGTCGTCGCCGGGATTCTCGACATCGGGGTCGCCTTCTACCGGTTCTTTTTCCGGGGGTGGTTCGATCTCGACGGGAAGCGTTTCCTCGCCTTCGACGTCGATTATGATGGCGATGATCGCGTCGGGAAACGCGGCGGGAGGCGAAGAAGACGCGATGGAATTGTCGATCGATCTCCTGAACACCGCGAAATGACTCGATTTGATTCCGATCAGCAGGAACATGTGTACGGCAACCGCGATGAGGATGATCACGAGCCAGTAGCGCGATCCGCCCCGGCTCCCGGCCGCGGGGTTGCCTATCCCGGCCGCGTGCACCTGGCCGTCGCGCGTTGCGCCGCCTGCGGATCTGTGATACTCTTCGGACTCAGCTCGTCTCCGCTTATCCCGTACGGCACGCGACCACTGCTTCATTGATCGACGGCGATCCCGAAAGGAAGCGTATGCACTCAAGCGATCACCCCCATCGTGATGCCAAATGGACGGTGCCAAACGTGCTGACGGCTATGCGCATCCTGATGGCGATGGTCGCCGCTTATTTCTTCATTACAGAACAGCATGAACAAACCGCTGTCGTTTTGTGCATCGTAGCGGCAATGCTCGATGCGTTCGACGGCTGGTATGCCCGGACATTCTCCCAGTGTTCCCGCCTGGGCAAACACCTGGATCCACTCGCCGACAAACTTCTCATGGCCGTCGTGTACTTGCTGATCGCGGTCAAGATGCACTCAACGGTTGTATGGGCCCTCATCTCACTGGTCGCGATCCGGGAGATAGGGATGACGCTTTTTCGAGCGTACAGTCTCCATCGTCACAAGATATTTATTCCGGCAAACTCCTGGGGTAAAGTAAAAATGATCCTCCAAAGTGCGGTCGGTATCGTGCTCATAGCATATGCTTACCTGTTCAATGGCGGCTTTGGTTTTTCGGCGGCCATCGTCGCCGTGCCGCTGCTCGCCATTCTTTTTATATCTTATTATTCTGCAATAATATACATGATATCGTGGCGGGAAACAATCACAAACGGCTCGATCGCACGTGGGGATGCCGGTGTCGAGGGTGGTGAGGCGGCGCGAACGAAGAGGATGGTGGTCGGTAAATAGGCGACCGGAGGGAGCCTCGGGATAGCAAACAAAGGGGCCTGTCGCCGACCAGGAACAGACCCACTTTGCGCTACTGTACAAACCTTGGTTTGGCTGGTAGCCCTTTCAAATTAAGAAATGAGAATGGCGTTGTCAAGAACGACAACGCTAATTACTTTGTAAATATGGGCCAAACATGCGTTGGGTATTAAACAAACATATGGTATGCGTCGTGCTTGTCGCGTTTGCGATTCAAGTGCTACCCGTTCGCGCGCTCGCCGGCGGGTCTTTTATCCCCGGAAAGAAAAGTTCAGACGAAGCGGCGTCGCTACAGTCTTTTCAGGATTCATCCGACGGCACGTTCGAATCTCTGCGTTACGCGATCCCGGCGACGGGTGGATTTGCCGAACCGGACTCAACCGGGTTTGAATTTCCCGACGACGAAGACAAACACCTCGTCAGGGACATCACCGTATTCATCATAGCGTCCGCGTTTGTCGCAGTATTTCTCATCAAGGTTTTTCTGGAAGAGGACAAGGAAGAGGATGACGGCGACGACGGGGGCAGCGGTAAACCGCCACCGCCCATTTGAGGCACCGGCATATAGCGCACAAAGAAAAAGGGGACGGCCGAAAGCCGTCCCCTTCGCACATGCCATTTAACGGCGGGGTGCTAGAGACTCGTGCTGACCCCGATAGGGCTGGTGATGTCCCGGAAAGAGACCGAGAGAGATCCGTCCTCGTTGGTCGTGTGCAACCGGAATGTCAGGGAGTTGCCCGAGCGGATCGGTTTCTCGCCGGTACGGAAGATAACATCGGTGCCGGAGCTGATACCAACCCAGCCCTTCGGCGCCACGATATCCTTGATTGAACCGCTCGCGTCCTTGATTGTTACACCGTACACGGCGTCGCCGGACGCGGTGACGCGGATCAGCACGACGGCGATGCCGTCGTCGTTGCCCTGCACGCTCTTGGTCGCTTTGGGCCCCGCCGCGAGGGCGGGAATCGCAATAATAATGGCGACAGCCGCCACAGTCAAAGTCCACAGGGACCGCTTCATAAGAGACCTCCTTAGAGGGATGTCGTTACTAATGATGTTCACTCGCCAGGTCGTCATCTGAGCGATCTACATCTCAGTTACTGCTCGAGATGCGGGTCGTACCTCCCAGCTGTTTCTCGAGTTACGCAAGGGAGTCCGATCGCTACGCACAGTGTTAAATGATGCCTGATTATACCATATCGGGTGGCACCGTGTCGACACGCCAGGGGTGGATTGTGGCGTCCCCATGCGCCAAACGGGCGTTCGTAGCCACGAGAACACGCCGCCGCGTGTGTTTACCTGTTATTACACAACGAGTTAACCTGGAGCGCCGTCTGGGCGCCCGTCGTAATGCCCGAATCCGTGTTAATGAAATTTATTCCGCTGTATCCGCGGGAAGCCGGCTGCGAGCGCTGGGAAGGGCCATTGGAAGATAACACGCTTGCCTCACAATCGTGCGGCCCCTATCATGGGCGCGCGGGAGCGGAGACGTTGTGCCGCTCCGGATAGAGAATTGACCCTTACCCGGGAGACCCCCACCCATGACCGTATCACGCCCGCTGTCGAAACTGGCTCTTCTGGCCGTGGCCATCGCGGCGATAGTCGTCCCCGCGATTCTCCAGGGGGAAGTGGTGTACCTCAAGGATGGTTCCGAAATCCGCGGCCGGATCGAGTCTTTTGGAGCCGACACACTGGTCTTCGCCCCGTCCTTCGGCGGCCGGATCCACATCCACCGTGGAGACATCGTGCGGATCGTGTTTGACGAGACCGCCGCGCCGGCAAAGCAGGGGGCGGCCGTGTCCGCGGGGCCGGGGACGATCTCGCTGACGTTCAAGAACGACACAGTCACGAGCAGGATCGCCGTCAAATCCAACCAGAAGACGCGGGAGGCGGAACTCCTCAGGGCGAACTGGATCCAGCAACTTTTCATCGTTGGCCGCGACACGGTCTATTCCAGGATCGATTCCACCATGGAAAAAACCATTTACAGCGGTCACGATAAGGAGTTCAAGAATACGATCGAGCTCGAGGATGTTCAGGTCGTCGTGGAGGAGGGGGTTTATCGCTGCGTTGTTATCGTCCGCAACCTCGGGGCCGACGAATTCGGAAAAAGCTTCAGCCTGGGGCCCATCGAAATGCGACTGGATTTCGAGACGGTGGGTGCGTTCGCCAACCAGACGACGACGCTCAAGGCGGGGATCAAAAAAGGATTCATGCGGTCGGGAACCCCGAGATTCTACCAGGCAGATTAGCTCACTCCGCATCCACTTCGGACAACGTCTGCATGGCCGCCCGGATCGTGCTCTGGAATTCGATGTCACCCGCCGATTTCTCAATCGCCATTTCATAGTAAGATTGGGCGCGCGCCGTGTTGTTCATCAACGCGTATACCTGACCCAGACGATAGAGCGCGATGGCGTTGTCGGGGTCGTGATACAACGCCTTCTGCAGGGATTCTTCTGCTTCCGTGAGGTGTCCGACCGCTTCGAGCGCCTGGCCGAGGCCGAGATGGGCGTCGGCGAGATCCTCCCGGAGTACGACGGCCATTCGATAGCTCCCGATCGACTCGGCATATTTCTGCTGCCTGAAGTAGAGGTCTCCAAGGCTTTCGTAGGCGAGGGCGTTTTCGGGGTTGGCCTCGATCGCCTTGTTCAGCGAGTATTCGGCTTCGTTGTAGCGCCCCAGCTCGTTCATGCACCACCCCACGCCGAAGAGGGCCTCGGAGTTGTTCTTGTCGCGGCCCAGGACCTTTCGATATTCACCGAGGGCCCCCTGGTAGTCTTCGCGCCGGGCCATCGACGTGGCGAGGCCGAGACGCCCGTAGATCGAATTCGGCTGGACCTTCAGACCCCGGTAGAAATAATGAGTCGATTCGTTATATTTGCCGACATACACATATAACCACCCCATGTTGAGGTGTGTCTGGGAGTAAGCGGGCTGGAGGGCGAGGACTTCGTGAAAATGCGACTCAGCCGACGCATAGTGGCCGCCATCCATCAACAGTTTGCCCAGCGCATCGTAGGCTTCCACGAACTCGGGCGACAGCCTGATCGCGTAATCGTATTCTGTTTTCGCCGCCTGGTAGTGACCCATCGCACTGTACACCTCGGCGATGTTGAAATGGAGGTGCGGGTCGGAGGGAGTGTACTCCTCGACTATCCTCAATTCCTGTAGCGCCTTTTCGAATTCGCCGGCGTGGTAGTACGCGACGGCGAGGTTGGAGTGGGCGTCGGGGTCACTGTCGCGCTCGTCGACCGATTTCTTGAAGTATTCGAGGGCCAGGGCTGTGTCTCCCGCCTCGAACGAGTCGATTCCCTTGTTGTAGTAGTTGAGGGCCGTGTCCTGGCAGGACGAAAGAAAACCAAGGGCACACATCGCCACCAAAGCAGTCGCTATTCGCTTCATGTCCGTATCACTCCTGTTGTTGTGAGCAGGCATGATACCGCAGTCCCCGGTTGGTGTCAAACACGTGCCACGGCACCCCGGCCAGCCCGGCAGCTGGGGGATACTGACAGAACAGGCCGGACGTCGTGTTGAACGATACGTCCGGCCCGTGGCTCGCCTTACCACCTGGAGCGAGATCAGATCGAGCGCGGTGAATGAGCGATTGGCATCGTCTTTACCTTGACGCGCTTGGCCGCCGAGTGGACGATGAAGACCTTGCTGTTGTTGCTCTCCGGGTCGCCCGGGAATATGAAAAATCCCAGGCCGCGAGTCGAATAGCTGAGCGTGAAGCCGAATAAAACCTCGCTGTCATAGAACTCCACCATCACCTTTTTGCCCTGCGGCTGCCGCGTGAAGAAGCCTTTTTTCTCGGAGTATTCGGGGTCACCCAGGTAGTCCTTGACGAAGAATATCGCCTTCAATGCGTTGACGTGGACTTCGTGTACGTCGCCGGCGCCATCGGTGAGGTGGAATTTTTCCTTGGTCGGAAAAAAATCGAGAGTGGTACCCTTGATAAGGCTACCATCGATATGGTGGGCGATTACCCTGTTTTCATGGGTCGGTTTCATAACGCAGACATGGATGTGCAACTATCGTACCATCATAGGATTAAGTGCCGCGGCGGGTACGGAGAACGCCGTATCCCACATCGCGAGGGCGGATACGAAATGAAATCAGGATCGGTGGGTCGGCGGCGGCCGGTTAGCGGCGGCCGGTATTGGGGCATTTACCACCGTCTCGCGTACCCGTCCGGGCAGGATAACGCGCCGGAACCGCGGGGAGGATGTCGATGCTCCTCGCGGTTGCGGGCCGTGGTTTATCGTGGCGGACCGTTCCTCCGACCTTCGTCGACCGGCGACGACGCGCGACGGATTGCGCCGGCTCAATCCGTGGTCTTCTTCTTCACCAGCTGAGTGAGGGGCTCGATCAGATCGATCGGGAGCGGAAATATGATCGTCGAGTTCTTTTCGGTCGCCACCTCGGTGAGTGTCTGCAGGTACCGCAGCTGGAGCGTCGTGGAGTTCTCGCTCATCACGATGGCTGCGTCGCGCAGGCGTTCGGAGGCCTGGTACTCGCCCTCGGCGTGGATCACCTTGGCGCGGCGCTCCCGCTCGGCTTCGGCCTGACGGGCAATTGCCCTCTGCATCTCCGTAGGGAGGTCGACGTGCTTGACTTCGACGAGGGAGACTTTGATTCCCCACGAGTCGGTCTGCTCGTCGATGATTTTCTGCAGCTTGTGATTGATCAGTTCACGTTCGGTAAGGAGCCCGTCGAGGTCCGCCTGGCCGAGCACCGAACGCAACGTTGTCTGAGCGAGCTGCGTGGTGGCGTAGAGGTAGTCCTCGACCTCGTTGATCGCCTTGTCGGGAGACATGACGCGGAAGTAGACGACGGCGTTCACCTTGATAGAGACGTTGTCGCGGGTGATGACATCCTGCGGGGCGACGTCCATCGCCACGACGCGCAGGCTCACCTTGACCATGCGGTCGATGAGCGGGATGAGGATGATGAGTCCGGGGCCCTTGACGGCGATCAGGCGGCCCAGGCGGAAGACGACGGCCCGCTCGTATTCGCGCAGCACGCGAACTGCGCTGGCGAGCAACATTACGACGATGACAATAAGACTGATCAGGGATAAAGGCATTTCAGGATACCTCCTTGCGGCCGGCCGCACGCACCTTGAGCGTCATTCCCTCGACGGAAACGACTTCGACATCGGCGCCTTCGGCGATCGGCTCGTCACTGTACGCATTCCAGAATTCACCGTGCACGAACACGGAACCCTTTTCGTGTACGACCGATTTGGCCACGCCGACTTCGCCGGCGAGCCCGGCGTTTCCGGTGCTGACCTTGCGCTTCTGGGCGCGCAGCCCCAGGCCGACGGCGAAGGCAAAAAACGCGGCCGTAAAAATAACCGCCGGTACGATGACCTTCAGCGAGACCTTCATGAACGGAAGCGGAGAGTCGATCAACATGATTGAACCGATGAGCATTGACACCACTCCTCCGACGGTCAGCAGCCCGGCCGACGTGATTTGTGTTTCGAGCATGAACAGGACCACCGCGATCGCGATGAGTGCGAGCCCCACGTAATTGACGGGGAGTATCTGCAGGGCGAATGTGGCCAGGAGGATAGATATTACGCCGATGACGCCGGGGAAGATGGCTCCGGGATTCTGGAGTTCGAAGATGATGCCGAACACGCCGAGCAGCATGAGGAGATAGGCGATGTTCGGGTCGGAGATCTTCGCGAGGAAGCGCTCGCGCCACGACTGCGTGATTTCCACGACGGGTGCCCCCGAAGTGGCAAGCGTCACCTTTCCGTCCGGCAATTCGACCTCGCGGCCGTCGATGTTTTCGAGGAGCTCGGCGAGGTTGGTGGCGACGAGGTCGATCACTCCTTCCTCCAGCGCTTCTTCGGCCGTGGAGGAAATGCTCTCGCGGACGATCTTTTCCGCCCACTCGACGTTGCGGCCGCGACGCGTGGCGATACTGCGGGCGTAGGCGGCCGCGTCGTGGGTGATCTTCTTCTCCATCGTCTCGTCTTTTTCACCGCCGCCTCCGCCGCCGAGGGGTACGGGGTGGGCCGCTCCGATGTTGGTGCCGGGAGCCATCGCGGCGACGTGCGCCGACAGCGCGATCAGGGCCCCCGCGCTGGCCGCGCGCGCTCCGCCGGGGGCGACGTAAATGACTATGGGGACGGCCGAGCCGAGAATGTCCTGTATGATGTCGCGCATCGAGGCGGAGAGACCTCCGGGGGTATCGATACGGATGACGACGCACGTGGCGTCCGTCTCGACGCCGTGTGCGATTATGCGGCGGACGAAGTCGCGGGATGCGGGTCCGATGGCGCCGTCGACGGTGCCAACGACGACGGGGCGCGTGGGGGGTGGTACGGCGGCGCTGTCGGTGGCCGACTCCTGCCCCGACGAGGGCAGAGAGAAGTATGACAACAGCACCAGGCACACGGTCCAGGCGCAGGAGCCGGCCCGAATTGGCTTCATGGATCGAACCTCCCGCTGGTAGTGTGGGGCCGCCCCCCGTCCCGGGGGAAGAGCGGCACTTTAATTGCTATGTTAACGAATTGTGACGGTTCCGGAAAGCGGCAAATTCTGAATGGCTCATCGCTGGCCGCCGGCCGTAACCCGAAACACTTGTTGAATTTAAAGGATCTTGTTACTATATTTACCAGTTCGGGGTATTATTCCGATGGATCGTGGCGCCGCCGGCGACGCCGGGCGGCCGTGAAAGGAGCGATCTCTCTTCGAACAGGTCCTGCTACTTAACGCTTCCTATGAGCCGCTCAACGTCATTAACTGGCAGCGGGCCATCAAGCTTGTTTTTCTGAACAAGGTTGAAGTCGTCGCGGAGTCCGCTCGAGAGGTTAGTTCCATCACGGTGTCGATGAGGGTCCCGTCGGTCGTGAGGCTGATGGGATTTGTTCGTTTCCGGCGCAAGGACGCGAAGTATTCACGCCGCAACATCTATGCGCGCGACAAGCATCACTGCCAGTATTGCGGCAAGCAGTTTTCGCCGGCTGACCTGACCTGCGATCACGTGATACCTCGGTCGCGAGGCGGACGAGCCGAGTGGGACAACATCGTGACCTGTTGCGTGCCGTGTAACCGGCGCAAAGGCGGACAGACACCCCAAGAGGCAAGGCTGGTTCTGATCAAGAAGCCGACGCGGCCGACGTGGCACTGGGGTTTCCAGATCCGCTTCGCGCACAAACGCCCGCCGGCGCAGTGGTGGATGTACCTGCGGATTTATCTCGAGGAAGAGCACAACCACTGACGGCGTTTACCCCCTGAGGCTTTCCCTGAAGCCGATTGAATGACCCGCCCCTGATCGCTTACAATATCGAAGGAACATGGACAGGGAATTGAAAGTGGTACGCTTGCGTTTAATCAAAATCACCTATTTGATTATCGGATTTGTCCTGCTCTGTACGCCGGCCGCGGAGGCACAGGCGCCGCGGGTGTCCGACCCGGCGTGGTTCGTCAAGCAGGAGTGGGCGGCGCGCGTCGGCGTGCGGGACCTCATCGCGCGGGACGCGGAGGTCAAGGCGCAGGTCGACCAGTCGAACTACGACGTACAGCACTATCACATCGTGCTCGACATCGATCCGTCGACGGAGACGATCGCCGGCCGTGTGACGGCCGTCGTCGAAGCTGTGGTTGCGACCGGATCGCTGGTGTTCGACCTCCTCGATGGCCTCACGGTGGACTCGGTGCTCGTCGACGGAGTGCCGGTATTTTTCTCCCACCAGAACGACCTCATTACCGTCTCGCTGCCCGGGCAGCTCGCACCGGCACAGCAGGCCGATGTCGAGATCGTTTACGGCGGTTCTCCCGGCACCCTGAACGAAGAGCTCAACGTGCCCGCGTTCAGCTTCGACACCCACGGCAACGACGAACTCCTCATCTTTACATTCAGCGCGCCGACATTCGCCCGCGCGTGGTGGCCGTGCAAAGACGTCCTCGACGACAAGGCGACGGGGCACGTCGTCGTGACCATTCCCGACACCCTCGTAGTGGCCTCGAACGGGTCCCTCCAGCAGACGGTCGACAACGGTGACGGTACCAAAGAGGTGACGTGGGAGATTACGTACCCGATCGCCACGTACCTGGTTTCGCTCGCCATTTCCAACTACGACGTCTTCCGGCACTACTATCGGCACGCCGTCGACGACTCGATGGTGGTCGAGTATTACGTCTATCCCGAGGACCGCTCCAAAGCCGAGATCGACTTTGCGCCCACCGTGCCCATGATCGAATTCTACGCGGGTTTGTTCGGCGAGTACCCGTTTCTCGACGA
>CBDUWU010000123.1:0-9830 GCA_965371015.1 uncultured bacterium
CAAAATAGTAGCTCATGATCTTATCCTCGCTGATTTCCGGCTGCGGCCCGTGGGGCTAAGCGTCCCGTAGGCTCTTTCGTCGATTCGTCAGGCAGCCCGTGGGGGCTACTCGTCCTGTGGGCTCTTTCATTGATTCGTCAGGCAGCCCGTGGGGGCTACTCGTCGTCTGTTGACTTTCCCCGCCGCCGCTTGGTCTCGGACCGGCGGCGCTTTTCCTCGAGCCGGCGTTCTTTCGATGCCCGGGTCGGTTTCGTTTTTGTCCGTTTCTTCGGGCGTTTCGCCGCGTCCGCGATCAGGGCCACGAGCCGAGCGACGGCGTCCTCCCGATTCTTCTCCTGCGTCCGGAAGCGGCGGGCGTCGATCACGAGCACGCCGTCCCGGGTCATCCTGGAGCCCGCCTTTTCCACCAGCCGCGTTTTGACTTCGTCGGAGAGAGATTCCGAATTGCGAACGTCGAAACGCAACTGCACTGCCGTGGAGACCTTGTTGACATTCTGGCCTCCCGGCCCGGACGCACGCGTGAAGGAAAACTCCAGCTCGTTCTCGTCGATACTGATCGATTTCGTGACGCGAATCATGTCGCTGTGAGTCCGGCTCCCCCTGCCGCGGTCGTCGGATGGTTACTTTTTGATTTTGCGCAACTCTACGCCGTACGCCACAAAACCGATTTCGGTCGCCGTGCCGTCGTCGTTGCGGACGATTGCTGCGCCTTCTTCTTCGTAATGGTCGGCATCGGCCTTGCTCAACGTCTCGACCTTGACCTTGCCCTCACAGCGAACCGCGTAGCCCGCCGCATCCATGGGCACGAAGAAGCCGTAATCCTTGAACGTCACCCGCACGCCCGGAGCGTCGGGCGCGGGCTGGACTTCCATCCAGCAACCCTTCTTCTGGCAGACGGCGTTGATGGTGCCCTCGACGATAATCTTCTTGTTCTCGTACTTTTTCGGGTCCTTGACGACGTCGGCAAGCGCGACAACCGGCGATTTGGTCCCGATCTTGTTACCCCGCAAGATGACTTCTGCGGGCTCTTTCGATTCTGTGGGTTCGCTCTTCTTCTGGTCATCGGCCACCGCCAATCCGGCGATGGCGATAAACGCGACGAGCGCGATACCCAGTGCTAACCTGGAAATCATACTTTCATCCTCCCGAGTGGTTGTATAGAATGTTCGGTGTGTTGAGTCGGCGTATTCGCCGGCGCCCGCGGCGCCGGCGAAACTGCTGTAAGTCGAACAGATACTACCAGTTTTATCCGGGGATTTCAGGATGGACATTACAGTGAAGCCGGCCGGCGGCCGGGCCATGGAGGCGACCGTGGGCGACTATACGATCCGGACCGACCTGCCGGTCGAGGACGGAGGGGGCGGGACGGCACCGTCGTCGTCGGACCTGTTCCTCGCTTCGATCGCGACCTGCGCCGGCTATTATGTCCTCGATTTCTGTCTGGGACGGAAGATCCCGACGGAGGGGATCGGCGTCCTGATGCGCACCCACAGGAACGAAGAGAAGAAGCTGATGGACCGGATCGAGCTGGAGATCTCACTGCCGCCCGAATTTCCGGATAAGTACGAGAAAGCCGTCGTCCGCGCGGCGGAATTGTGCTGGGTCAAGAAACACATCCAGAACGCGCCCGCGTTCGAGACCCGCGTGGTTCGGTGAGCGCTTATTCGAGACCGCGATCTGCAGGAACCCCGGCCCGGGCTGCTGACGAGAACCGATACTGTATCAACCCGGCCCGGGAGTCCAGGCCCCGCGCCCGATTTATGAGAGCGCGGGACGCTTCGCGGCAGCCCTGGAATCTACCCGGCACGACAGCGGCCCGAGCGTCTAAATGGCTCGGGCTTTTGTTGTGGAAGCGCCGGCATAATTCCTGGCGCTAATAAAATATCTTGCCCTGAGCATTTGTATAGCTCAGATATCTGCCCGACACAAACCATACCGAGCCGTTAAATGGCTCGGGCCTTGTTGGCGAACACGACGACATAATTTTTGGTGCGACTAAAGTATCCTGCTCCGAGCTTTTGTATAGCTCAGATATCTCCCCTACACAAACCACACCGAGCCGTTAAATGGCTCGGTATGGTTTTTTGGTGAACGCGTCGCCATGATTCTTGATGCGACTGAAATATCTAGCCCTGAGCTTTTGTGTAGCTCAGGCAAGATATTTTTTGCTTGTTGTTGATATTTTGCTTGACGTGTTTTTGAATCGTTGGTTTTTACTCTTCGACTCTTTATCTGTAGCGCGTCTTCAACGCCACTGCGACCCTTCTCGCGAAGGGTCGTTTTTGTTTTTAAACATTTTGTTGTCTCGGGTTGTTTCATGCGCACCACGCGCGCGCGTCGGCCTCAAAAAGGCGCATGTTATAATCAGCCGGTGTTTGATGCTGAATAGCCCGCGGCGTAGTCACCGAGAACCGGGAGGCGCGCGATGTGTTCGTTGAAAAGTGTTTCTGATTTAAAATTGACAAAGTCGCTCAAGCAACTCGTACAAGAAGAACAAGATCTTACCCTCAAGATTCTGTTGCTGATAAACGAAGTCGAAGATCGCGCCCTTTATCTGGAACTCGCATATTCCACACTGACGGAGTACTGCATTCATGAGCTTGGCTACGGAGATTCATCGGCCGGCCGACGGGTGAGGGTAGCGCGATTAATCAGGCACGTACCTGAAGTCTATGAACTCATGAGACAAAAAAGACTTTCGTTCAGCGCGGCGGTGCAAGTGGCGGGCGTCGTTACGCCGAATAATAAAAACGACTTATTGCCGCAGCTGGTCGGCAAGTCCCGCAGTCAAATTGACAGATTGCTGGCCGGCTATCAAATCCCGCGTAGAATAGCCGATCAGGCCAGACCGACGATGGTCAGGAAGCTGGTCCGTGTCGAGCGCGCGCCGGCCGGGAACCGGTCAGGAGGACCCGGCGAGGCGCTTCGGGAAGCGCCCCGGACGGAAGACATAGAGACGCGCCTTGGGATGCGCCCGGAAGAGCTGGGTGAAATGCCCCGTCACTGTGACGGGGCAAAAGCCCCAGAGCCGGTGGCGGTAAGATCCGGGGCCGAGGAGCTCGAAGAAGTCGTAGAGCGGATGTACGAGATTCGCTTTGCGGCCGACGACGAGCTGATGAAGTTGATCCAGTGGTTGAGATCTCACCTCTCGCACAAATTCTCGAAGGGAGCGAGCTTTCTGGAGATATTCAAGTTCGCGATGAACTATGTGAAAGACCGCGAAGATCTGGCGCAGCAGAAACCGTCAACGCGCAAGAGCACAGCGAAGGCAGACATGCGTCACATCCCGAAATCTATTAAACAGCGGGTCTGGAAACGCGACAACGGCCGGTGCGTGTTCGTCGGTTCCAACGGCAAGCGCTGCAACTCAGATTATTTGCTGCAATTCGATCATTATCCGGTGCCGTTTGCACGGGGCGGCAGGAGCACCGCGGACAATCTACGACTGTTGTGCGCAAAGCACAACCGACACACAGCCGAACAGGCCTACGGCAGGGCGCACATGAAGAAATTTTATCTCAAAGAACCATCGCCGGGATACCGCACCGGCCCGGACCGCCTCCAGAGTGGCGGGAACCGAGGGGAAGCAGTATTGCCGGCGAGTACGGGAGACCGAGGTTCAGTGCTGCTGGCGAGCACGCGATTCGGGGCAGTATTGCTGGCCAGTACGGGAGATCGAGGTTCAGTGCTGCTGGCGAGCACACGATTCGGGGGCAGTATTGCCGGCCAGTACGGGAGACTGGGGTTCAGTGCTGCTGGCGAGCACGCGATTCGGGGGCAGTATTGCCGGCGAGTACAGGAGTCGGGGGGGCAATACTTCGGGCGGGTGCGGGAGCCGGGAAATCAGTACTTCCGGCGGGTGCGGTCGTGGAGCATGATCAACGCGCCGAAGCGGCCGGTGTTGCCGCCATCGGCGCGGTGTGAGAAAAACGTATCTTGGTGGCAGACGGTACAGAGCCCGGCGGTTTCGATATTGGAATCCTGTAGGCCGGCGCCGCCTATGATCATACGATTTGCCTGCCAGAGGTCAAAATATGGCTTCGCACCGCGGGTACGGTCAAACACCCGATCGGCGAGATCGGGGTACGCGACTTCCAGCTGATCGACGACTTCCTCCCCGACTTGATAACAGCACGGCCCGATCGAGGGTCCGATGCCGACGATAATGTCAGCCGGGTCGGAACCGAACTCGGCGGTCATCTTGTTTATCGTCTCGGCGGCGATACCGGCGGCGGTCCCGCGCCAGCCGGCGTGGGCGATCCCGACGGCACCGGCCACGGGGTCGAAGAAGGCCACGGGGCAGCAGTCGGCAACGAGTACGACGAGCGGCACGTCGGGTATATTGGTCACCATCGCGTCGGTGTCGGGGATGGCGGTGTCGGCGTCGCCCGCGCCGCTTCCAATGAGATCGCCGGTCACAACGGCGACGGACGCGCCGTGTACTTGTTGTGCAAATGTAAGCAGGTCGGGAAACGCACTCGTAATCAAACTCAATTGCGCCCGATTGTCGACAACGGCGTCGTAATCGTCGTCGGTCCGCATGCCGAGATTGAGCGACTCGAACGCCCCCCTGCTGAGCCCGCCGGCACGCGACATCACACAGCACGTCACCCGCCCATGTGCATCGAGATTCGCGAAGCTATAATACTCGAGACTTCCTGCTACGTGCTTGATCATGGGTATATCTAATTACTGTAGTGTTTGCTCATAGGGGTATCTGGCCACCAGCGCGTTTATTCTTATGGGTATTTAATCACCGATGCATTTGATCAACGGCGCAGTCACTCATCGACATTACTATTCATTAACGTATTTCTTGAGAAAGCGGCTGTTCTGATAGAACCACTCGTTGTTCGAGGACATTATACGTTCGAGAAACTCCTCTTTTGATGCTAGAAACTCGGCCTCGGTGACGTCTTCGTCGAACAGCCCATCGGCGGCGCGGCGGTTGTCGAAAAAGAGATTCTCTTCGATGGCAAAGCGTTGGGGAACGGCGTGCGGCGCCAGCGCGCACTGGAAGCAGTAATAGTCGTCGGCGTCATACTTGGGATTCTGGCCGGTCAGCACGACGATATTTCCGGTAAAACCGCCGGGCGCCTGGTCTTCCTCGAATGGAGCCTCGCGCGTGATGGCCACACCGCACGCCCCGCAGTCGTATATAACGTTGTTTTCGATAAACACCCACGGCTTGCCCTTGCCGGCGTCCCAGAACGCAATGCCCCAGGTCAGCATCTCCTCGACGATATTCTCCTGCACGACGACATGGGCGTCGACGAACACGCCGACGCCTTTCCAGTAGCGCTTGATGACGTTGCCCTTGATCTTGGCCCGGGCGTTCCACGTGACCCCCACGGCCACCCCCCTGCCGCCACCCACCTCGAAGCCTTTCGCCTTGTCGACGCCGTCGATCAGATTGAGCTCGATTTCGGCTTCGGCGTCGCGGAAAAGCGCGATACCGTCCCACGAGTTACGAGTGATGTCGTTGTCACGAATCCACATGAAGGAATCTTCGCGGCCGCAGACCCCCATGATGCCGACGACGTTGGTGGCGACAATAGTGGAATCTCCAAGATTGTCCCGGATCTGGTTGTGAAACACGGACACGCTCGAACGCTTCGCCACGATCGCGGCGTCGGTCGCCGCCTGCGCGGTATCGCGCTCCCCGCCGGTCACTGTTACCCCGGCGATTCCGCAATCCTCGCAGTCCTTGAAATAGATCCCGTAGCCGGCGTGGGTATAAATAACCGCCTCACCTCTATCGGGCCCGAGGATCCACACCTGATCGCCGGATACCTGCAGGCCTACGGTGACGGGCACCATTTCGGAGGCGTCCTCGCAGTTGCCGCACGTCGAATCGACGGCGGCCGCGGGCACGAGATGGTACTCACCGGCGGCGAGCACGACACTCAAGCGCTCGCGCGGCCCTGCGAGCGCAGCCTCGAGCTCCTGCGAAGTCGACACCTCGACGGTTTCGTAGCCGCCCTTGAGCGCAAAGCGCGCCCCGACGGCCGCGATCACCAGGATCGCCAGGATGACGAAGACGGCAATTCGAGCGTTTCGATGCCCCATGTTAACACCCCCGTTACCAGTAATACAGGATGCTACGGCATCGGGTGGAAGGCGTCAATTGCGCTTTGAAATCACATTTTTGCGCGTTAGAATCCGGAGATTGCAGGAGGACCCTGAATTCAGACAAGAGGTGAAATGATGCATTGGAAAACGTTTGTCATGGCGGCGGCATTTACGATAGCAACGGCGCTCGCCATCCCCGCCGCGGTCAACAGCGCCGGCGACGAGTATCTCACGCCGGGCGACGTGATCAACATGGAATCGGCCGCCGGCTTTTCGATCTCGCCGGACGGCGACTGGGTCGCGTGGGTCAAAACGGTCCCGAACAAGGCGAAGAACACCCGCAACGGCCATGTTTATGTCACCCGCACCGGCGAGGATGTAACGCTGCAGTTGACCAGGGGAAACGTCTCGGACAGCTCCCCGAAATTTTCGCCCGACGGCAAACGGCTGGCATTTATGGGCAAGCGAGGGGAAAAAGCGAAAACCCAGATCTATATCCTGGACCTGCGCGGCGGCGAAGCACAGAAAATCACAAACAGGGGCAACGGAGTCCGTGCTTATGAATGGCTGGACGATGACAGTTTCATCTTCACGGCGCGGGAAGACTCGACATTCCGCGAGATGCAGCTCCAAAAGGACAAGGACGACGTCGTTGTCGTCTCCGACCAGGAGCACTACATGCCCGTACGGCTGTTCCGCTACGAAATAAAGGACAAGAAAACGACCCGGCTCACCACCAACGCAGGGGTCGTCACGCAATTCGCCCTGTCTCCGAACGGAACGCGCGTCGTAACGAGCGAAAACCAGAGCGTCGACTACCGCTACGACTATCGCGTCCCGCCGAAACAATTCCTGATGAACCTCGAGGACGGCACCCGAACCGAGATATTCGCGGCGCCCGACATCAACCCGTATGACTTCAAGTGGACCACCGACGGCGCCGGGTTCTACTGCCGGCAGCCCGTTGCCAGCGACTCGACCGAAACGTTCGTATCCATCGACCGGCTCTATTACTGCGACCCGGATTCGATGGAGCTGACCCGCGTAGTCACGGGACACGAAGACGGGCTGGGCCGCGGATACTACGTGGTGCGCGACGGCGTCGTCGCCGCGCTGGCGGCCGGCACCCGCGACCGCATTGCCCACATCACGCGCAACGACAAGGGCGAATTCGACGTCCGCGACCTCGAAACCGAAAAACCTGTACGCCTCGTCACCGCGATGCGCGGCGGCAAGCGGATCGTGTATTTCTCGTCGAACGCATCTACGATACCCGAAGTGCTCACCGCGACGGTGTCGAGCGGACAGATCGAAAACCGGCGCCAGCTCTTCGACCTCAACAAAGGACTCAGAGAAAAAATCCTCGCCGACACGGACGTGATTCGCTGGGCGGGCGCGCGCGGCGACACCGTCGAGGGCGTGCTCTACTACCCCGCCGACTACGACACCGCTTACTCGTACCCGCTCGTCGCCGTGATCCACGGCGGCCCGACCGGCGTCGACCCCGATTTCTTTACCGAACGCTGGTCCAACTATCCCCACGTCCTCGCTTCGAAGGGCGCGTTCGTCCTCAAGGTGAACTACCACGGCAGCGGCAACTACGGGCTGGAGTGGATGGAATCGATCAAGGGACACTACTACGAGCTCGAAGTCCCCGACATCCTCACCGGCATCGACCACCTCGTCGCCCAGGGCAACGTCGACGACGAAGCCCTGGGGATCATGGGGTGGAGCAACGGTTCGATCCTCGCCATCGCGTGCTGTATCGAATCGGACCGCTTCAAGGTGCTGTGCGCGGGCGCCGGCGACGTGAACTGGTCGAGTGACTTCGGCAACTGCGCCTTCGGCGCCGCCTTCGACAACGCCTATTTCGGCGGCCCTCCCTGGGAGCAACAGCAGGTCTACCTCGACAAGTCGCCGCTCTTTCGCATGCAGGAACTCAAAACACCGACGCTGATCATGTTCGGGGCCCAGGACACGTCGGTCCCGACCGAGCAGGGGTGGCAGCACTTCCGCGCCATGCAGCAGATCGGCGTGGCGCCGGTCCGGTTTCTGCTCTTCCCCGGCACCGGACACGGCCTGAAAAAGCTCTCCCACCAGAAGCGCAAGGTGGAGGAGGAGCTGGCGTGGTTCGACCGTTACCTCTTCGACTCACACGAGCCGATGAACGAGGCGTTCGACACGAACTCGCCGCTCGCCCGCGCGATCGAGAAGGAGGGGGTGGCGCAGGTCGGCTACCTGATCGGCCGGGAAATGGATGCTTCGATCGTCCCGGAGATCGTCGAGATCAAGGGAATCCGCGTGAGCCGGTTCGAGATCACCCGGGCGCAGTTCAGCGCTTTCGACCCCAACTACGACTATCCGCCGGGTACGGACAACCACCCCGTCACCGAGGTATCGTTGCCACTCGCGCAGACCTACTGCCTGTGGATGAAAGACAAGACGGGCGTAAAATACCGGCTGCCCACCGAAGAAGAGATGATCCAGCTGCTCGCCGCGGCCGAATCGAACCTCGGCCACGAGAACAACCTCGACTACTGGGTGGGGTACACACCAACGCCGGAGGATATCGAGAGGATTCGTCAGAAACTCGACGAACTGGAGAAGTCGCGCCTCCTGATCGAACCGGTCGGATCGTTCCGTCCGGTGTCGGTGTCCGGCGGCCAGGGCGTGTACGACCTCGGCGGCAACGTGGCGGAATGGGTAACGGGAAAGGACGGGCGGGGTTTGATACTGGGGCCGTCGGCGGTGTCCCCGCGCAGAAATCTCGACGGCTATTCGCGCCCGCCGCTCAAATACGTCGGGTTTCGCATCGTCGAAACACCCTAGCCGCCCTGGGGACGCCGCTCGAGTCGTGCCGTGAGTCGCGCGGCCGTCAGCGCGCGGGGTACGACGTCGAGACCCCGGACGGCGAGTCTCTCCTGCAGGTCGAGCACGTGCAGTGGATCGCCCGGCCAGACTTCGCCGGAGGCCAGCTCGGCCCCCGCGGTGACGAGCGCCGCCCCTGCCCGGCCTCCGTCCAGCCACACGATACGATCGCACACGCCCACCAGGAACGCCACGTCGTGTGAAGCGACCATCGTCGTCCCGCCCCCGGAACGGCGCGCCGCCAGAATCGACTCGAGTACAGTCACCCCGCCGACGTCGAGGCAGGAGATGGGCTCGTCGAGCAGCAGCAACTCCGGTTCGAGCGAAAGCGCGATAGCAAACGCCACCCGTCGCATCTCCCCGGGACTCAACGACAACGGCGCCCGGCCCGGGTAATCGGCGCCCGTCAGCCCGGCGCTCTCGAGCGCGGAGCGGGCGCGCCGCTCGCACTCAGCGCGAGCCAGCCCCAGGCGTTCCAGACCAAACTCCAGCTCCTCGGCCACCGTCTCGGCAAAGAACATCCGCACCGGGCGCTGGAACAGGTAGAACACGTCGCGCCGCGCCGGCCCGCCGTCGGTGTTACGGACGACCGACCCCGCCGACGGCTCGAGCATCCCGGCGGCCAGTCCCAGGACGGTGCTCTTCCCCGCCCCGTTGGGCCCCGTCAGTCCCACGCACTCGCCCCGCGCGACGCCGATATCGACTCCCGTCACCACCAGCCGCCCATCGTAACCAAAATCGACAGCGTCAAACTCGACCGCGTTTTCCGCGTCCCGCGCTGTAATAAATCCGGCGCGGGATGCGTCATCGCGCCGATCACCAGGGACAACATCCACTGCCATCGAAGCAATCGAATCGGCGAGCGCATCGACGCCGCACGACGCCGCCTC
>CBDUWU010000124.1:0-9764 GCA_965371015.1 uncultured bacterium
CCCTAGAGCGATTCTCATGGTGGTTACCTCTTGGCCCGCACAGGCGGGATTATGCGCGCTCAGGGGGGTGAACGGGGTACATATGTAAGTTTGCGTTCTGCAGGGTGTTTTGTCAATGGCGAACCCCCGCTTCCGGCCTTCTCAATTACCCCTTCACATATCGGAAGCCGTGAATTAACCTCGCGTTGAGTCCGGTCTCAACCGCCACAAAGCGTAACTCCGCGGAGGGATCGCATTGAATCCAGCCCGCTTCTTCGTCATCGTTGTTTCGGTCGCCCTGGCGCTGGCTCTGGCACCCCTTGCCCCGGCGCTATGTTCCGACGACCGGCCCGTCACCGGGACCCAGGTGACCATGCAGCAGTTGTTTCGTGACCTCGCCCTGGTTTTCCGGCTGAGCCTCGAGGAGAACCGCTTCGAAGACCCGTCCCACCGCGACGAGATACTAACTTCTCTCTATGCACTGGCGGCCAGCGCAGCACAACTCGACAGCCACGACCGGGACGCGGACCCGAGCTCGGAATTTTTCCAGAGGTCTCTAGTTCGCGACGCCAACGAGGCGGTGATGAGATTTCGTCAGGGGCAGTTCGAAGGAACCCGGTTCCTCATCGACCAGTTGATCGACAACTGTTTCGCTTGTCACTCGCGTTTGCCGTCGAATCGGACGTTCCAGATCGGGGAGCGTTTTCTGGAAGAAACCCCCGTCGAAACGCTGACCGAAGAGAATCGCGCGCGTGTGCAGGTGGCGATGCGCCAGTTCGACGACGCACTCGATACCTACGAATTGTTGTTTGCTTCTGGGGCACTATCGGCGTCGAAAATCGCAGCGTCGGGGGCATTCGAGGACTACCTGCGGGTTTGTCTCCGCGTCCAGGACGATTGCGAGCGCGCCATCGCGACGTTCGAGCGATTCCGGCGGCGGTCTGACGTCCCGCCGTATCTCGACGCCCGGCTCGAAGGCTGGAGCGGGGACATCAGGAAAATCGCGAAGAAACGCGAGCAGGCCCGGCGCGATCCCCTGGGTTGCGGGCGGGAGTTGATCCGCGACGCGCAGTACCAGACCGCGTTTCCAAATGATCCACAGGGCATGGTGGGGTTCATGGTGGCGAGCGGCTGTCTCCACAGATATCTCGAAACCCGGCCGGCGGATGACCACCGGCTCGCCGAGGCCTGCTATCTGCTCGGGGTGGCGGAATCACACGTGTCGCCGTCTTACTGGCAGTCGCAGACGGAGGCCCTGCTGGAAAAAGCGATCCGTACGTCGCCGCAGTCCGTTTACGGGCGCATGGCGTTCAATTTTCTCGAAGAGTACACGGTGTCCGGATACACAGGTTCATCCGGCGTGAACATCCCCCCCGACGTCGAGGCACGCCTCGATGAACTCCGTTCCCTGATAGAAAGTAATGGTCGAAATTGAAAATTCGCAGTTTGCTCGCGTGCTGTCTCGTTGCCTTCTCCCTCTACGCAGTCACCGCCGGCGCACAATCGATGCAGACCCTGTACTCGACAGGGTCGGTGGAATTCGCCGAGGACCTCGTATTCGGCAGCGAGTCCGACGACGACGAGGGGGTCCTGTTCGGCCCCGCGGCGATCTGTGTGGACGACGAAGGTCACGTCTACGTTCTCGATTACAAGATGTTCTGTGTCAAGAAATACGGTCCCGACGGAGAGTTTCTGCTCAGCTTTTCACGCCAGGGTGAGGGGCCGGGCGAACTCGCACAAGCGTACGAAATGACCATGACCCCGGACGGCAGACTCGTGGTATTCGACGGGGGAAACCACCGGTTCACCGTTTTCGACGGAGACGGAGAGTACGTCGACTCGCACGGTTTCCAGGGGTGGGTCAGCGAGTTCCGGGCGACGGCCGGCGGGTCATTTATCATCCTCTACAACGTCATGAAGGAAGACTGGATGGAGAAGGGGTCGTTTTACAGGGTGGCACTGCTGGGCGCCGACCTCGCGACGGAAACCTCCATCGACTCCGCCTACATCAAGGACAGCCAGATCGTGCACGCGTCGGACAACTCGATGACGTCGGTCGGCAATCCGTTCGTGCCGCGTTTCATGACCGCCGCGTCGCCCAGAGGCCCGATCATGGTTACACGCACGAGCGAATACCGCGTGAGAGTCCTCTCCCCCGGCCTCGAACCGGTGGGGGAGATCACACGCGAGGTGGAGCGCGAAAAAGTGACGGATGCCGACCGGGAGGAATACTTCGAAGGCTTCGAAAACTCGGACGAGAATTTTGTGATGCTGGTCAGGAAGAAGGTGTCGTTTCCGAGATTAAAACCCGCGATCAGCGATTTGTATGTCGACGACACCGGACACATTCTCGTCGAGTCGTACTCGAAAACAGGCGATGACGACACCAGCTACTATGATGTCTTCACTCCGGAAGGCGAATTCATCAACCGGGTCGAGATGATGTCACTCCGGTCGACCGCCTGTTTCAAGAAAGGCTACCTCTACATGCGCAAGTCGTACGACGACGAGTTGCCCGTCGTTATACGCTACCGGCCGGGGCCGGTGGGGGCCGCCGTTTCCCCCTGATGCAAGGTCAGATTTCGTTGGCCAGTTCGAGAAAACGGTTGTAAGGGATCGCCGTCCAGCTTTCCGCCTGGATCGCGCCTGACGACAGTGTGATCATCGAAACTTTGGCCGCCACTTCCTCGTTTGGCGCTTCGAAAATATCCATGAAGTCATAGGGTCCCAGCAGCGCGTAGTGGGACAGCCACTTGACCTCGGGGCATTTTTTGCTGACTTGCCCGATCCACTTCCTGCCCTTCTGTTCCCGGTGTTTCATGTCGCTGGTGACTTCCGGGGTCAACTTGGTCATCAATACGTAGATGGCCATGACGGCCTCCTTTCCGATAACCGGCGCCGCGCCGGCGTCCGGTCAGTGCTTGTGGAGATCCTTGTGCATCAACCGCCGGCTGGCGGCGAGCCGCTCGGCCGCCGGCAGCGCACGGAGTTTTTCTGAAAGTCCGGTGTCGGACTCGTCCTTCAGTTTGACGATGACGATATCGATCAACGCGCCGGGCACTCCCCGTTCCTCGAAAAAGTTGCGCCCCTCATTCAGCGCCACCGCCGCGGCCACCGCCGTATCCGGTAGTTGTTCGAGGGCTCCCGGATCCGCCGGCCGGTCGGGCGATACTTCCAGCGACCTCGCGATGTGGACGGCCTCGGGCGCCATCATGCCCTGTTCGACGCACATGGTGACCGCCGCCAGCAGCAGGTGGACAAAGGCGCTGCCGTCCGGACTCCTGTACTCCACCGTCGGGCGGGCGAGGTCCTCGGGGTATTTACCCTTCTCGCCGGGGTTCATAATCAGGTCGAGTCGCGTCGGTGCGGAAAAACTCAGCGGTACGCGGACGAGGCTCGCCCGGTTGCGGAAACCCCAGCATACGCTGGTGGGTGCCTCCTGGCCGGGAACCAGCCGGAGGTAACTCGCCGCAACGGTGTTGCCGAATGCCGTCATAGTACCGGCGTTTCGCAGCAGCCCGCCGATCAGACGCAGGGCGTCGTCGGACAGACCGCCCTCGTCGTCGTTCATCGCATTGCGTCCGTTGCGGTATACAGCGAGGTGCAGGTGCATCCCGTTGCCGGCCATTCCCTCGTCGAGTTTGGGCAGGAACGTGGCCGTTGTCCCGTGACGGTTGGCGATCTCGCGGATCAACCAGCGCGCCACCGTGACCCAGCACCCCAGGTCCTGAACGGGCATCAGGTCGAATTCCAGTTCGTACTGTTCGACCCGGCATCCGTCGATCTCGGGTTCGTCCGATTCGATCCGGTCCATGTACCCCACTTCGGTGTGGCAGTATTTAACGTACCCCGTGACCTCTCCGACCACCCGCAGGATTTTGTCGGCGACGTCGCGCGAGTGGAGGTAAGGGGCCGCCTGGTGGTAGTTTCGCTGGACACGGCCGGTGAAGCGCCGGTGTTCGGGACGGGTGAAGAGGTAGAATTCGAGTTCGGCGAGGGCTTGCAGCTCGGCGCCCGTACGTTCGCCAAACTGCTCCGCCGCCTGGTGCAGCAGGTTATCCGGCGTTTCGGCGCAGGGCTGTCCATCGCTGTCGGCGAAGCGGCAGACGATGTCCAGCTCGTCGTTCGCCCACGGGTTGATGTAAGCCCAGCGATAGACGGGGATCACGTACAGATCACTCTTGCTCGTCCGGAACAGCTTGGGAAACAAGCTCGAGCCGTCGACCCGTTCGCCGGCGGTCAGAATGCGCTCGAGATAGACGGGGTCGTTGACCGGCAGCCTCAGTTCCTTCAGCTTTCCGTCGAGTGCGGGGTAGCGGAAGTTGACGATCTCGACGTGTTCGGACAAGCAGAAGTCGTACAGATCCTTGCGCTGCCAATCTTCAGGCGGCTTGCCCAGCTTGCGAACCAGCGGGCGGATATCATTCGAATAGTCGTCACGTGATGCGCTCATTCACACCTCCAGTCAATGCGGATCGGCATCGTCGGCAAGATGTTACCACATCCTCCGGTGTCGCGGTACTTCAACTCGACGGATGGGCCGTGAGGTTGTATGCTCTCGGTAATGGCACGAAAATTCGAGACACAGGACCTCTACCGCGGGACCATTATCTCGCGGGTAAAACGCGCGCGCCAGGCTTCCGATCCGCGCAAGCACGACGTTTCTCCGTCGGTGCTGGATTTCGGCCCGGTGCGGTTTGTTCTGGCCCGTCATTTCGGGTTCTGCTACGGCGTTGAAAACGCGATCGAAATCGCATACGAAACGCTGGCGGCGAACCAAGACCGGCGCGTGTTTTTTCTCAGCGAAATGATCCACAACCCCAGGGTCAACGGCGACCTGAGGGAGCGGGGCGTACGCTTCATGTTCACGCCGGCGGGGGAACAACTGGTGCCCTGGGAAGAAGTGGGCACCGGAGACATCGTCGTCGTACCTGCGTTCGGGACCACGCTGGAGATGCAGGAGAAACTTGTCGAACGCGGCATCGACCCGTACACGTACAACACGACGTGTCCTTTTGTCGAAAAGGTCTGGAAACGGAGCGCCGAACTGGGCGCGAAAGGGTTCACCGTGGTCGTGCACGGCAAGGCAACGCACGAGGAGACCCGGGCCACTTTTTCACACAGCGCGCCGGGCGCGCCTACGGTCGTCGTACGCGACCTCGAAGAAGCCCGGTTGCTGGCCGGGGTCATCTCCGGCGAGGTCGGCGCCGCCGAATTCGACGGACAAGTCGGGCACAAGTGCTCGCCGGGGTTCGACGCGGTACGCGACCTCCAGCGGATAGGAGTGGTTAACCAGACCACCATGCTCGCCACGGAAACACGGGAGATCGCGCGCCTTCTGCGCCAGGTGCTGGTCGCCCGGTTTGGAGACGGCGCGATCTCCGATCACTTCGCTGATACGTCGGACACGCTCTGCTACGCGACCAACGAAAACCAGAACGCCACTTGCGCGCTTACCGAGCGGGGCGCCGACCTTGCGCTGGTCGTCGGCGGCTACAATTCGTCGAATACATCGCACATCGTTGAATTGTGTGAAGCCGCCATGCCGACTTACTTCGTCGACGGCGAGGATGAGATCCTGTCCGGAGAAAAGATTCGTCATTTCGTCCTCAATAGAAAGGAAATCGAGGTCACGGAGGGATGGCTGCCTGCGAAGCGTCCCGTCGAAGTCGTGCTGACCAGCGGGGCATCCTGTCCGGATGCCCTGCTCGACGGTGTCCTGCTCAAGGTGTTGACTCTGGTCAACGGTGCGGGCACCGTCTCGAACGCGCTCGAGCCGTACCCCGATCCGGAACCGCAGGGGTAAAACGAGAGGGATTAATATGACAGAAACAGACAAGCGTTTCCTCGCCGCCGCGCCGGTGTTGCCTGTCGACAACGCCGCCGAAACGGCCGAATATTACCATAAGGTTCTGGGATTCGAGATCGAGACGCTCTATGGAGACCCGCCGTACTACGCGATCATCCGGCGGGGTGGCGTCGGGATCCATATTTCGGAGAGGGAAGACACATCGAATCCAGTCGAGCGGTGCGCCGTGTACTTGTACGTGGAAGACGCCGACTCTCTGTACGAAGAATTCTCCGGCAAGGGAATCGAGATGTTCTCGCCGCCGGAAAACCAGGACAACGGCATGCGGGAGTTCGAACTCACCGACAACAGTGGGCACTTCCTGATGTTCGGGCAGAAGGTCTGACCTGCCCTGCGGCTGTTACACGCGGTCGCCCCAGACGGTGACCACGAGTCTCCGGCCGCCGGCGTGGTCGCGGTGCTCGCACAGGTAGATTCCCTGCCAGATTCCGACATTCAATCTGCCGCCGGTGACGGGAATCGTGACGCTGCTTCCGACCAGGGTCGCCTTGATGTGGGCCGGCATGTCGTCGGGTCCCTCCGCCGTGTGTACGTAGTACGGCGCGTTCTCGGGCACCATCTCGTTGAAATGAGACTCCATGTCGCGGCGGACGCCGGGGTCTGCGTTTTCGTTGACGCTGAGGGACGCGGACGTATGTTGTATGAAGAAATGGGCGACACCGGTCTTGAAGCTGTCGATTTCCGGGAGCTGATCGAGGATTTCGCCGGTCACCAGGTGAAATCCCCTCGATCTGGGCGCGAGTGTGATCTGCTTCTGGATACATTCCATGGTCAGCAGTGTAGCACACGCCCCCGGGAGGGTTTTACAATTCGGCCCTCCGGGCGCCGCGGCGCCCCGGGCGGGGCAGAAAGGACGGCAGGCGATGATTGAAATGGTAAAATGGATCGAACGCCAGTTTCACGACCGGCCGGACGCGGGCACGTTTCCGATGGTGGCGGAACGACTGGCCGGGACGCCGGCGAGGATCGAAGAAAAGGCGAGGTCGATTCCGGACGACATGACCTCCCGGAACATCGGCGGCGCCTGGTCGGTCCGGGAGCATATCGGGCACCTCCGGGACCTCGAGCCCCTGTGGAAGGTGCGTATCGACGAGTTCCTCAGTGGAGTCCCCGAATTGACGGCAGCAGACATGACCAACCGCCTGACCCGGGACGCGGGCCACAACGACCGGACCCCGGATGAGCTTGTCGGGGAATTCAGGACCGCCCGGGCCGGTATGATGGAGCGCCTGGAAGGGCTGGACGAAATGGCGATCCTGCGCGAGGCGTTGCATCCGAGGCTGAAGGTGCCCATGCGGCTGATCGACCTCTGTACCTTCGTCGCCGAGCACGACGACCACCACCTCGCCCGGATCAGCGAACTCTGGCGAGCCCTGGCGGGAAAGTCGTCGGTTCTGGCGCTGGATCCGCGGTTTCGCTGACCTTTCGCGCAACGCGCATTCTGAGATTGACCGGCGCGGCACGCCGGTGCTATCCTTCATTCTTTAAATGGCTTATACTGTCAGGCGCATCCGTCGCGTCCATGCCGACGGCGGCTGGAAAATTATGGATAAACACTTCGAGTCAAAAACCGCGCAGGCGCGCTGGAACGACACCTGGGAAAAATCAGGTATCTTCAAGCCCCGGGGCGATTCCGGCGAAGAGCCGTTCGTCATCATCCTGCCCCCGCCGAACGTGACCGGGGTGCTTCATGTGGGGCACGTGCTGGGGGACACGGTCCAGGATCACCTGATCCGCTGGAAACGCATGCGCGGCTACGACACGTTGTGGCTGCCGGGTACCGACCACGCGGGGATTGCCACTCAGAAGGTCGTCGAAGATGCGCTGCTCAAAGAGGGGACCCGGCGCTCCGATATGACGCGCGAGGAGTTCCAGGAACGGGCGTGGAAGTGGAAGGACGCCAAACACGGCGTCATCGTCGAGCAGTTGCGAAACCTCGGGTGCGCGATGGACTGGTCGCGCGAAGCGTTCACCCTCGACGAGGCCCGTTCGCGTGCCGTGCGGGAAGCGTTCGTGCGGCTGCACGAAAAAGGGCTCATCTACCAGGGTGACTACATCGTCAACTGGTGTCCTTCGTGTCAGACAGCGATCTCGGACGAAGAAGTCGAGTTCAGGGAGAAGGACTCCCACCTGTGGTGGATCCGTTACCCGACGGACGGTGGAAGCCTGGTGGTGGCCACCACGCGGCCCGAGACGATGTTGGGCGACACCGGTGTCGCCGTCAGCCCCGGCGACGAGGACAAGCGGGGCATGGTCGGGAAAACCGCTACGCTGCCGATCGTGGGGCGCGAGCTCCCCATCGTCGCCGACGAAATCGTAGACAAGGATTTCGGATCGGGCTTTGTGAAGGTTACGCCGGCGCACGACCCCAACGATTTTGATATCGCCTCGCGCCACGGACTACCGCCGGTCGTCGTAATCGACCGGCAGGGGCGGATGACGGCGGAAGCGGGCGAGCGTTTCGCGGGACTCGATCGTTTCGAATGCCGCGAGAAGGTCGTCGCAGAACTGGAAAGCGGCGGTTACCTGGAAAAAATCGAACCGTACCGGCACTCGGTCGGCCATCACGACCGGTGCGGCACCGTGATTGAACCGCTGCTCTCCCGGGAGTGGTTCGTGCGTATGGAGCCACTGGCAAAACCGGCGATCGAAGTTGTCGAGCGCGGAGATGTCACGTTCTATCCGCAGCGCTGGACAAACGTGTACATGTCGTGGATGACGAATATCCGGGACTGGTGCATTTCGCGCCAGCTCTGGTGGGGGCACCGGATCCCGGTGTGGTACTGCCCCGACGGGCACGTGACGGTCTCGAAAACCGACCCCGACACGTGCACGACGTGTGGCAGCACTTCGATTCGCCAGGACGAAAACGTCCTCGATACCTGGTTCTCTTCGTGGTTGTGGACGTTTTCACCGCTGGGATGGCCGGACGAGTCGCGAGACCTCGAGCGGTACCACCCGACGCACGTCCTCGTGACCGGTTACGAGATCATCTTCTTCTGGGTGGCGCGCATGATCATGGCGTCGCTGGAGTTCGTCGGCGAGATCCCGTTCCGGCACGTGTTTCTCACCGGGATCGTGCGCGACGAACAGGGCCGCAAGATGAGCAAGTCGCTCGGCAACTCCCCGGACCCGCTGGATATTATCGACAAGTACGGGACCGATGCGTTTCGTTTCACGCTCTCGATGCTCTCGCCTCCCGGCAAGGACGTCCTGTTCAAAGAGGACAAGGTCGAAATGGGCCGGAACTTCGTCAATAAAATATGGCAGGCCTCCAGAATGGTGATGACGGCGATGGAATCCAACGCGGACCTCGAGTTGATAGCCGACGGGCCGGCCGGACGCCCCGACGAAGGAAAAGCCGAAGGGGCGTTTGCCTCGGCGTGGTGCAGCGCGCACGGCAACTCGCTCGCATTCGAGCCGGATTTGAACTGGGAAGACCGGTGGATCCTCAGTGCGCTCGGACGGTGTGCCGCCGATGTCGACGCCGGATTCGAGTCGTGGCGTCTCAACGACGGCACCGCACGAATCTACGATTTCGTGTGGCACGAGTTCTGTGACTGGTACCTCGAACTGGCAAAGATCCGCCTGTACGGTGACGGCGACCGGCGAACGGTACTGGCCGTTCTCCTCTACGTATTGGGAGAGTCGGTCAAGATGCTCCACCCGGTGATGCCTTACGTCACCGAAGAACTCTGGGATATATTTCCCATGACGAGCGGACTCGTACTCGAAAACAGGTACCCGGAGCCGATCGACGCGCTTCGCGACTCCGGCGCCGACGAGCAGATGAACATTTTCCAGTCGATCGTCACGGCCGTGCGAAACATCCGTGCCCAGTACCACGTCGACCCGGGCGCCAGAATACCGGTGTCCGTCAGGACGCCCGCCGGGGAAGAGGCCGTTGTGACGGAGA
>CBDUWU010000125.1:0-9714 GCA_965371015.1 uncultured bacterium
GTTATGGAGCGCCGTGCGCGCCGTGCCGAGGTGGAGGTAACCCGTGGGGCTGGGAGCGAACCGAACCCGGATACCGCTGCTATTGTCGATGCCCATGTCCTGTTTCCGTGGTATAATGAAGGTGTTCACCCGATCGATAAGGGGCAATCACCATGAATCGATTGTTAATCGGAGTTTTTGCCGTTTTTCTCGTGTTGTCCGCCGTTCCCGACGGTAACGCACAACCCGCCTACCTGCAAGTCTACTTCGACGAGGCCCTGACCGAGACAGGTGCTCCGAGCTGTCCGTCCGAACTACCGGCCACCGTTATCGGTTATCTATACATCGTCGCTCACGGGTTCAACGCGTATCTGCGGGCGATCGAGTTCCGGATCGACTATCCAAGCGAGATTTTGTGGCTGGGCGACCACGTGGAACCCGGCCACCTAAGCATCGGAAATTCACCGGCCGGGATTGCCCTCGCGTTTCCAACGCCGCTCGATGCTCGTTCGCCCGTCTGTATTCTTCGCGTTACCATTCTGTGGTTGTGCCAGGAATGCAACGACGGTCTCCAGATACTTTTCTGTCCCAACGTCCATCCGAGTTCGGGGTATTTGCGGGCGGTCAGATGGCCCGATTTTAAATTCATTCATGCCACCGCCGGGACCTCGATCGTATGTCTCTCGTGTCTCCCTGAGTTGGGGTACTGGTGCAGGTGCGGCGACCTGCCGGTTCCCGTCGCGGAAACCACATGGGGACAGATAAAGGTGCTGTATAAGTAAAAAACAGGGATTCGCCCGATCAACGAGGAGAACAACATGAAACTATTGCTCACATGCGTTGTCGCGTTCGCGCTGTTCTGTGCGACCGTTCCCGACGGTAACGCACAACCCGCCTACCTGCAAGTCTACTTCGACCAGGACCTGACCGAAACGGTCGCGCCGAGTTGCCCGTACGGCCCGCCGGGCACCGAGGTCACAGAGCTTTACATTGTCGCACACGGCTTCGACTCGTGGCTCTCGGCGATCGAGTTCCGGCTGGCGCTCCCGTCCGAGCTCGTGTGGCTGGGCGACGTGTGGGGCCAGAGCCACCTGGCCCTGGGCTCGTCACCGACCGGAATCGCCGTCGCTTTTCCGCTGCCGGTCAACGCCTTTGCGCCCGTGCAGGTATTGACCGTCGTCGTCCTGTGGATGTGCCAGGGTTGCGATATGATCGCTGAGAACTGCGCGACGGCAAACACGCTCGTGTGCGTGGACGTGTACCCGTCTTCAGGTCGAATACGGGCAGTGACCTGGCCAGACCAGCGGTTGATCCAGGCGACATCGGGTACGGCAATTATCTGCCCGACACTATGCGGTGGTGGCAGTTGTCCGGAGCTCCCCGTACCCGTCGACGAGACGACGTGGGGCCGGATAAAGGCACAGTACCGTTAGTCCTGGAGTCTTCGGATCAGTGCGACCGCTTCGCAGGCGATGACTTCGCCGCGGCCCACGGGGCCGGTGCCTTCGTGCGTGGTGGCACCGACGTTGACGCGGTGGCCGTCGATACCGAGGTGGGCCGCCATCGTCACGGCCATCGCTTTTTTTCTTCCGCCCAGCTTCACCGCGTCACTCATCACGACACAGTCGACGTTCTCGATCGCGTAGCCGGCGTCTTCGAGCATGGCCGCCGTACGGCCGAGAAAGCCGCCGCCGGGGAAGTCCTTGTACTGCGGGTCGGTCGGGGGAAAGTGATCGCCGATGTCCCCCAGGCCCGCCGCGCCGAGCAGCGCGTCGCAGATGGCGTGGGCCACCACGTCGGCGTCGGAGTGGCCGTCGAGTCCCAGAGGGGCGTCGTCGAAGTGGACGCAACCCAGCATCAGCTGTCTGCCCTCGACGAGTTTGTGCACGTCGTATCCGTTTCCGATTCTGTACAAGCCGTCCTCCGTCACTTCGTGTGCGAGAGAATCTCTTCAGCGATGGCGATGTCTTCGGGGTACGTGACCTTGATGTTGGTGCGCTCGCCGGGGATCGTGTGCACCGTTTCCCCCAACGCGAGCACGAGCGATCCGTCGTCGCCCATCTCGAGCCCGTCGGCGTTGGCCTTGCGGTGGGCACGCAGTACGAGCTGTCTTTCGAACGCCTGCGGCGTCTGCACCCCGGCGATGTCGGCGCGATCGACGATGGCGTCTATCTTGCCCGCCGTCTCGACCACGAGCGTATCGACCAAAGGGACCGCGGGCACGACGGCGTCGTGCACCGAGAGCGCTCCGACGATACGGTCGAGCAGCGATGCCGACAGGCACGGCCGTGCCGCGTCGTGGACGAGTACGTGGGTAACCCTGTCCGATAGTGCTTCGACGCCGTTTCGCACCGAATCCTGTCGCCTGTCGCCACCCTCGATAATGTCGGTCACGTGCTCGCCGCTCGGCTCGGCCATTGTCGCCCGCCACGCGTCGGCCTGATCCGGCGGAATTACGAGGTAGATTTCGTGAATGTCGGGACAATGGGCAAAGCGCTCGATCGACCAGGCCACCATGGGACGGCCGCCGACGAGAGCGAGTTGCTTGGGAGCGCCCCCTTCGAAGCGGTCGCCGCGACCCGCGGCCATAATGAGTGCAGCGATGTGCGCCATCGTTATCTTCCGTCCCGCGTTACCGCGTCAGAACTCGTCGTCCGAAATCGGCGAGAGCGGCTCGAACCGCGTGTACTCCTTGAGGAACGCGAGCTTGATCGTCCCCGTCGGCCCGTTTCTCTGCTTGCCGATGATCAGTTCGGCGGTGCCCGCGTCGTCGGAGTCCTGTCCCTCGTACACCTCGGGCCGGTACAGGAACAGAACCACATCCGCGTCCTGCTCGATCGAACCGCTCTCCCTGAGGTCGGACAGCATCGGCCGCTTGTCGCCGCCGCGAGACTCGACGGCGCGCGAGAGCTGGGAGAGCGCCACCACCGGAATCTCGAGTTCCTTCGCCAGCGCCTTGAGCCCGCGCGAGATGAGCGAGATCTGCTGCTGGCGGTTTTCGGCCCGTTCCTTGACGCTGATCAGCTGGAGGTAGTCGACGATGATCATGCCGACGTTCGCATCGGCCTTGAGCCGGCGGGCCTTGGCGCGAAGTTCCATGGTCGACAAAGCGGCGGAGTCGTCGATATAGATCGGCGCTTCGGCGAGATACCCGGCGACGAGCGCCAGCTCGGCGTACTCGTTGCTCTTGAGATAGCCGGTACGAAGGCGGTTGGAGTCGACGCGAGCCTCGCTGCACAACAGCCGCAATACAAGCTGGTCGGCCGACATTTCCAGGCTGAAGATCCCGACGGGGATCTTTTCCTTGATGGCGAGATACTGGGCCACGTTCAGGGCGAAACTCGTTTTGCCCATACCGGGCCGGCCGGCGATGATGAGGAGATCGGAATTCTGGAAGCCGGAAGTATAGGAGTCGAGTTCGTCGAACGGCGACGGCAGACCGGAGACATGACTACCGCTCTGGTAGAGCTCTTCGATGTTCTTGAACTTGTCCTTGATTATGCTGCCGATGGGCTGGAAACCCTTGAACATTCCCTGTTGCGAAATGTGGAAGATCTGCTTCTCGGCCTCGTCGAGAACCTCCGACGCCTCGCGCTCACCGCGAAAGCACTGCGTGGCGAGGTCATTCGAGATCGTGATGAGGCGCCGCATGATGAACTTCTGCAGCACGATGTTCGCGTAGTGCCCGACGTTGGCGGCCGTGTGAATGTTGTCCATGATGGTGGTGAGGTAGGCGGCGCCGCCGGCGGACTGGTAGCTGCCCGCTTTCTTGAGTTCCTCGGATAGCGTGATCACATCGATCGCTTCGCTGCGCTGCGACAGTGACGTCATCGACGAAAAGATGTCCGCGTTGGCCCGCTTGTAAAACATCTCCGAGTTGATGTTTTCGGTCGCGATGGAGTACGCCTCGTTGTCCATGAGTACGGCTCCGAGAACGGCCATCTCGGCCTCGGGCGACTGCGGCGGCAGTCTGTCGGTAAACCCGGTGGGTGCTGTATCAGCCACGTCTGCTTCCCCTCACGTTAACGGTTCACTCCTCGTCGAGCAGCGACTTGAGCTTCTTGAAGTCTTCCCACGCCGGCTTCTTGAAATTGGGATTCCGAAGCAGCGCGGCTGGGTGATATGTCGGCAGTATACGAATACCTTCGTAGTAGTACTCGCCGTTGCGCAGGGTCCCGAGAGCAGCGTTGGTCTGAAGGAGCCATTGCGCGGCGACGCGTCCCAGAGCGCAGATGCACGTTGGTTTGATCAACTCTATCTGGCGCTTGAGGTAGTTTTCGCACTCGCGGACTTCGCTCTCCTGCGGGTCGCGGTTTTGCGGCGGCCGGCACTTGAGGATATTAGTAATGTAAACGTCTTCGCGTTCGAGTTCGATCGCCGCGAGGATTTTGTTGAGCAGCTGCCCGGCACGCCCGACGAACGGTTCACCTTTGAGGTCTTCGTCGCGTCCCGGCGCCTCTCCGATGAACATGACTTTTGCTTTGGTATTGCCGACACCAAACACGGTCTGTGTGCGCGACTCGTGGAGGGGGCAAGCGATGCAGCCGCTCACACGGTTTTGCAGCGCGTCGAGATCATCCTTGAAGGTGGCGGCTTCGGGCATCTGTGTTTCCTGTTCTGTTTCGATTGTCACGGGAGCATCGGCGACGGGCGCGCCGTCTTCATGAGGCATGTACACGGATTTTACACCTTTTCGCTGCAGCTGTCTCAGATAAGCAGCTACCCGCTCCCGCATTTCCTGTGGATAAGGCACTTGATCCTCTTTCATCTATATGACGTCGCCTGGTCATGCTGTCGAGGGGTTCCAGGGCCGGCGTCCGCGCTGAGTACAGCAGCCCATAGGATCGACCATCAGGCGCTCCCGCCACCCCTCGTCAGTCTGCCCATGCACTCAAACAGGTGCGAAGCGATGTCGCACCATATCCCATCGATTATAAGGGAGGAAGGGGGAGGAGGGAATCGCTATCCGCGGAGCGACGCGACAAGTTCGATGATCCGGCGCGCGATCGCGCGTTTGGGCTCGGGGCCGCTGCTCTCGTATACCTTGCCGTCCGCGCCATAAATCGCGACCACGTTCGTGTCGTGGGCAAAGGCGGCGCCCTCGACGTTCGGGTCGTTCACCACCATCACGTCGCATTTCTTTTTGCTCATCTTCGCCAGCGCGTTCGCCTCGACGTCATCCGTTTCCAGCGCGAAGCCCACGATTGTCTGATTCCCCTTGATCGCGCCGAGCGCCGAGAGGATATCCTCGGTGCGGGTCATCTCGATGGAGAGCGTTTCGCCCTTGATCTTCGACGTTACGGCCCGGGCGGGACGAAAGTCGCTCACCGCCGCCGCCATCACCAGCACGTCGCTCTCCCCGAATCGCTCCTTGAGCGCCGCCGACATCTCCGCCGACGTACGGACCCTCACCGTGCGCACGCCGTGCGGAGGCGTCACCGAGGTGCCCGCCGCAACTACCGTTACCTCGGCGCCCATGTCCCGCGCCGCCTCGGCCACGGCAAAACCCATCTTGCCCGACGACCGGTTCGAGATCACGCGTACCGGGTCGATGTCTTCCTCCGTTCCGCCTGCGCTCACCAGCACACGCGTCCCGGCAAATCCCGGATCCAGCAGCCGTTCGACCAGCGTGAACACCGGCTCGGGTTCGGCCATCCGGCCCGTCGCCTCGTAACCGCACGCCAGATCGCCCGTTTCCGGCGGGACCACAACGTAGCCGCGATTCGAGAGAACGGCGAGGTTCTCCTGGTTGGCCGGGTTGTTCCACATACCGTCGTTCATCGCCGGCGCGATAACGACACGCCCGCTGTACGCCGTTACCAGCGTGGCCAGCAGGTCGTCCGCCCTGCCGTGGACAAACTTCGTGATCGTGTTCGCCGTGCACGGGGCGATGACGACGGCGTCGGGCCATCTGGCCAGGTCTATGTGTTCGATCGGGGAGACGGTGCCCGACGACTGTCCGCCGAACATACGGATATGAACGGGATTCTCGGAGAGGGATTCGAACGTGAGCGGCGTGACGAATTCGCACGCCGCCTCCGTCATCACCACCCGGACGTCGGCCCCGGCGCGCTTGAAGAGCCTCAGCAGGTAGACCGCCTTGTAGGCGGCGATACCCCCCGTGACTCCGAGCAGGATCTTCTTGCCATCGAGACTCATGGACCGGTCTCCGGGCGGGCGGGATTGTCGGTGAGGGCTATTTGGACTCTTCGAACAGTTCGTCCGACTCGTCGCGGCCTTCGACGTACTCGTACTTGACCTTGTTATCGATCACACGCATGAGGGCGGCCGATGTGGGTTTGAAATCGGCGTCCGCCTGCGCTCCCCGGATAATGAGCGAATTCAGCCGGCGGGCTTCCATGGCCATGACGCGGATCGCCTCGTAGCGGTTGTCGATGGTATCGGTAATCTTCTCGATCAGCACCAGTTTTTCGATAGGTGTCGGCATGGTCTGTATCCTACTCCTGACGGTTGAAACTGTCGATGAACGCGGGGTTCTGCCTTTCGCGACGGCAGCGTTCCGCCTCGATGATCGCCCGGATCTGCCCGACGGCTTCGTCGAGGTTGTCGTTCACGACAATGTAATCATATTGATCCGAGGCACTTATCTCTTTTATGGCGTTATTCAGACGGGTGTCGAGGTCGAGAGTTGCATCGACCCCCCTCCCCAGGATCCGTTCCTTGAGGGTTTCGAACGACGGGGGAAAGATAAAGACCATTACCGCGTCGCGAAAGACATTTTTTATCCGAATTCCGCCCTGCACATCAATATTCAACAGGACATTGCGGCCGTCCGCGATCTCGTTCTCGACGAACCGGCGCGGCGTCCCGTAGTACTCACCGTGAACCTCCGCCCATTCGACCAGCTCGCGGTCCTTCATCTGCTCGAATACCGCGCGTTCGACGAAGAAGTAGTCGGAGCCGGTTTTTTCGTCTTCGCGCGACGGGCGCGTGGTGGCCGAAATCGACGTCACCAGCCGGTCGTCCGCTTCGATCAGCCGTTGCTCCAGCGTGGTCTTACCGACGCCGGAAGGCCCCGAGATTACCACGGCAAATGCCTTTCCGCGCGCTTGCTCCGTCATTCCAGGTTCTGCACCTGCTCTCTCAGCTTCTCCGTCTCCTCCTTCAGCGTAACCACGCGCTTGATGATCTCCGAATCGGAGGCCTTGGCGCCGATAGTGGACGCCTCGCGGTGCATTTCCTGCAGGAGGTAGGTCAGCTTCTTCGACACTTCGCCGCCGGTTTCCAGCGTCTTGTTGAACTGTGCGATGTGACTGTGGAGGCGGGTGATCTCCTCGGTCACGTCGAGGCGGTCTGCCATCAGGGCGATCTCGGTCATGAGCCGGTCCGAGTCGACGGTGGCGTCATCGACGAGCTGGGCAATGCGCTTCTGGAACGCTTCCGCGTGCCGGGCCGAATTACCGGGCGCCAGCTCCTCGATCTCGGCGACCGTCTCGCCGATCGTCTTCATGCGGCCCGTCATGTCCTTCTCCAGCGCCTTACCCTCCGTGATACGCATCTGCCGGCACAAGCCGATCGCCCCGTCCAGCGCCGTTTCGGCCAGGGGCCACACCGCCTTGACTTCGGCCTCGGTCTCGTCGACGATCACTGCGTCGGGAAGTTGCGCCAGCGTGTTGATGTCTACGTTCCCCTCGATACCGTGCGCGGTTGCGAATTCCCGGAGTTGTTCGAGATAGCGCTCCATCACGGGCACGTTTACGGTGACGTTGCGCCCGGCGGTTTCGCTCTCCACGGAGACGGTCACGTATATGCGTCCGCGCGTGATCCGCTTGCGGATCTGCTCCTTCATATCTCGTTCGTGCGCGTTCAGCATCCGCGGCAGCTTGAACGAGTAGTCGAGAAAGCGGTGATTGACGGTCCGGATTTCGACGGAGACGGTGTGTTCCTTGTTGCCCGCTTCTCCCTGTCCAAAACCGGTCATACTGATTAACATGTAAGCTGCTCCTTGCCAAAACCGAGGGGCCGGGCGGTAACGCGTGATAGTACACGGAGCCTGCCGGGGTGTCAACAGGTAACACCAAAGTTCATAACAATTTAGCGGAAGAAGGCTGACAGCACGGTGGATGGATCGTTGTTACAGATGTTCGCCGACGCGGCCCGCAAGAGCCTCACGGGTCAGACCATCGGCCCCGTGCTGTGGTACCGGCCCCTGCTCAGCATCCCGATGGGACCGCGCAGCGACGGCGTGTATCTTGTCGCCGTCCTCGAATCCCCCGGTCCGTTCTGCTTTTTATCCCGCGGCGACCCCCTGGAGGGTGTCCGCGCGTCCGCCAGATTCGCCGGGCTGTCCGGCGCCGTCGTAACCACCTTTGAAAAGATCGCCGGCCAGAGAATCCTGCGCATTGGCGTCCGCCCTCCCGGCGAGAACCCTGCGGGCCGCGACATCCGGCTCGACATTCTGCTCTTCGGATCGGCGGGACGCGCCGAACTCGCCCGGCAGGACGATTCCGTCCTGCAATCGGTTGGCGGACGGCTGCAGGCGGGAAAAGGCCCCGGCGAGCCAACTGCCCCCGTACCCTCCGATGGCCCGTTCTATCTGGTCTCGAGCGGACGGATCGGTCGACTCGCGCCGTCTCGCGACGACTTGCCAAATGCCACCCACCGGATGGGCCCGTTCAATGACGCGGTCGCCGCGTGCCGGGAGGCGGGGACAGAGATACTGGCCCTCGCTCGCCGATTGATGGTCGAGGCCCGGATGCGGCCCCTCGGGCGCCGGATCGAGTCCCGCCGCAAACTCCTCAGCCGCCTCGAAGACGAACTCGCCCGGGCCGCCGGCCACGAAAAATGGCGCCGGGAAGCTGAGATCCTCGCCGCTTACCAGACAACCATCGAGCCGGGGGCCACGTCCGCCGAGTTACCCGACGTCCACGGCGGGGGAGAACCCGTCCGGATCGAGCTCGATCCGTCGCTCCCGATTCGCACCCAGATCGACAAGCGCTTCAAAAAGGCGGGCAAACTGGAACGCAGCGGCGACCACACCCGGCGCCGTATCGAGCAGGTCCACGCCGAAGTCGATACCCTCCGCCGCGACGTCGCCGCCGTGTCCGGCGAGGAGGAATTCGCCGCCGCCATGAGCCGGATCGACGATCTCGAACGGACATACAAGTGGCTGCGCCCCGGCGGAAAATCTGGCGCGGCGCGGCGCCAGTCTCCCGCGGGATCCCCGTTCCGCAGTTTTGACCTCGACCATATGTGGTTCGTCCTCGTCGGACGCAACAACCAGGAGAACGACGAACTCACCTTCCACGCCTCCTCTCCCACAGACCTGTGGTTCCACGCGCAGCACGTCGCCGGCTCACACGTCATCCTCAAGTCGCGCGGCAACCCGGGTGCGCCCCCGGCACGTATCATCGAAGCAACCGCCTCCATCGCCGCCCATTTCTCCAAGGCAAAACACGACTCGCTCACCCCCGTGATCTACACCATCCGCAAATACGTCCGCAAGTTCAGGGGCGCCAAACCCGGCCAGGTGGTGTGCGAGCGCGAGAAAATGGTGATGGTGGAGCCGCGGCTCCCCGACACGGTTACGTGACAGTATAAAAAAACACCCCCGCCTGAGGCGGGGGTGTTGCGGGCACCCCAAATTGTGAAGGGGAAGCACAACGTGCTTCCCCTTCAGAAGTGCGAGAGGGTAATACTCAAGTTGGAATCAAGCTAAGGGCAAGGGCTATGATTCACTGGCTTGGCGAGCCACTCAGGGGAAGGCACCCTATC
>CBDUWU010000126.1:0-9622 GCA_965371015.1 uncultured bacterium
GCGAACGTTAGGGTGCTGGCGCTTGATTTCAGACTCTGATGTTGACTTGGCTTGGAATTCGAATCGGTGGACGTGAGGATGGCGAGGATACAGAGGGCAAACATGCCCACGGCTCCCCTGATCTGCGGGTGCATCACCAAACTCCTTGATTGCGGGTCACTGCTGCTGCCGAGGATTGAGTTTGACGCTATAGTATAGCACAATTTGACCTTTTATTCTAAACGGTTGTGGTATAATGAAGATCTGTAGTCAGGTGCCGGCGAAACGAACCCCGTTTTCGGGGCTGGTTTCGCGGATGGGCGTGGACCGGGAGATTCGTCACCCACCGGGCACCGAGCTTCCTTCCCGGCCTCTGCAAAGGCCTTTGTCTTAACTCTTTACCAGGTCGAAAGCCGGCGACAAGCCCTCCGGTCCCCTCCACTCGACGTCGGCAACCTGCATCTACCACGATCCGATAAACCAGGCCTCCCTTGAGGTTCGAAGGGCCGACAACCGCGGTCCCGCCGGATGCATGGCACCTGATCGTTCCAAAGGAGATGGGGGAGGTGACTTCTCTGAGCAAAACCACCCGGCACGGCTTGATCGCCATCGCAGTATTACTAGTCGCTCTGGCGGCGACAGGCTCGCCGGCATCCGCTCAAACGGGCATTCAGTTCGACGGTTCGAACGACTATGTGACGTTCGGACTGGCCGCCCCGGTCGGCGTGTCGACGTTTACCCTCGAGATCTGGTTTTACAAGGAGGGCTCCGGCGCGACCGCGTCGACCGGAACCGGAGGAGTGATCGCCGTTCCGCTCCTCACGAAAGGCCGCGGCGAGGCGGACGGCAACAACAAGGACATGAATTTCTTTCTCGGCATTCGCGGCAGCGACAACGTGCTCGTCGCCGATTTCGAGGAAGGCACCGGGCAGACATCTCCGGGGCTGAATCATCCGGTTGTCGGCAAGACGCCGATCCGCGAAAACCTTCGAGGGCGGCATCGAGTTGACGTGGTCGCTCGCCGCCGACGAGGACTTGAAGGGTATTCGCGTACAACGCATAGACGAGAGCAGTGGCCTTGTCGAGTTGCTGCGAGGAGACGCCCCGTATCTCGCGCCCGACACGCGCCGGTTCATCGACAGGAACACCGGTGCGGGCATCACGTACCGTTACACATTGATCGTGACGACCCGCGACGGTGACGATTTCCATTCCGCGCCCGTTACAGTGACATCGGGCGGGTACCGCCAGGCGCTCTACCAGAACCGGCCCAACCCCTTCAATCCCAGTACGTCGATCCGGTACTCGATAGCACAACGCGGCGTGGTCACGCTGCGGGTGTACAACACGGCCGGACAACTGGTGAGGACCCTGGTCGACCAGATCCAGTCACCCACTCCGGGCGGATTTCGGGTCGATTGGGACGGTCGCAACGAACGCGGAGCCCGGGTCGCATCCGGCATCTATCTATATAAACTGACGGTGGGAGGAAAAAACGTAGACGTCAAAAAACTCGTCCTCCTGAAGTAGTCCGCGTCTCTTTGGGTAAAAAGGCCTGGTTGTTGAATCAGTTGGAGACTCGACAGCCGGGCCGAAGGCGGGTCCGTTGCTTTTGGCCGGCCGCTATGCTATAATCGCAGTCGAAGCAATCAGGGGAGACGCGCGCGTGCACACAGCTTCCACATCCTGCTCTACGCCGGCCCCACGCGGGAGACTCAACACTTCGGCCGAACACCCCCGAAATCCCCTGTCATACAATCAGTTTCGCGTTTTACGGATTTTCACCTGCTTTTTCACCCAGGGAGGGAGACATGAGTAGACTGCTGGTGAGTACGCTATCCGTAGTACTGGTCCTTCTACTGTCGGTGGCGGCTTTCGCCGAAGACAGAGCGGTGGTCGTCAAACCACTCGAGTCGATGACCGCCACGCCAATCACTCTCGGCCCGGCCAGTCCGGCACAGGACTGCCAGGTGGGCAATCTGAACGCGGCTGCCTGGGCGATCAGCAACTTTATTCTTCCGCCGGAAGAGTACAAACTCGCTTTCGACCCGGGCGCGACGTGTTCCGTGTGTCCAATGGGGATGAGCGTCACGTCGATTCACGTCCTGCTTCAAACCGCGGGCGCCTGTGATCTCGTCATGGAAGTAAACCTGGAATTCGCTTCCTATCCGGGCGATCCCGACTGCCCCAACCCGGGACCGGAAGTCTGCTCGAGCGGCCTGTACAACGTCAACCTTCCCGCCGCGGGCCTGTACGACGTCGCGCTCCCCATCACGTGCGATTGCGTCTCAATGGGCCGGACGTACCTGTTGGGCCTTAACATCCAATCGGCTTCGTGCGATCCGGTGCCCGACCTGATCACCGACGCCGGCCCCGCCACAGCTTGCACCAACTGGAACGACTTCGGAGCGGGCTGGTACGATCTTCTGGGCCAGATCCCGGCGTGGCCGGGCAATCTGCTTTTCTACGCCGACGTGGAATGCTGTTCGCCCCCGGTTCCCGTGGGTAAATCCACGTGGGGCGCGATCAAATCGTTGTACAAAGATTGATCGACGCACCTTACTCGATCGATGGCCTCTGCCTGTTGGCGCGACGGGACCTCCCTTCAAACGGGGGTCCCGTCGTCGGTTATTAATATAATGAGAGACTGGCGGCGAACACCGCGGGTTAGATTTCCGCTCCCGTCAGGGGCTTTTTCCCAGGGCCGTTTTTCGACCGGGTCCACTCGAATTCCGTTACCTGGAATTCCGAAGTGGCAGACGCGCCCGCGTAGGTGACTTCGTGGAACGGTATCAGTACTCCCTCGATCTGGTGGAACATCCCGTACTCGGCTGCGAATTCCATCTCCGGCGGCCCCGCCATCCACATGGTCACGCGTACGATGCGATGACTCGCGGAGTCGACATGATAGTCGACGTACAGGCCCGCCGAGATGGGAAGACGCAGCACCTGGCGTTGCCGTTCATCGGGATCGCGCCACTCGACGTCGGAGAGGCGCTCGAGCAGCCGGACCGGCAGATCGAGGCGGGCGGTTTGCAGCAGCATCGCCTGGAGTTTTGCGGCACTGGCGGGACGAAGGTCGTCGCCGCTGGAACCCGCCCACCCTTCGGCTCCCACCGTGTAACGCGTCTCGTGATGGTCGGGGTAATCCAGCTCGAGGCGCAGCCGGTCGGGACGGCCAAACCAGCGCTCTGCCTGGATCGTCACGCCGCTCTGCAAGGCGCGTTGTATACCCTTCGTGTGGTACCCCTCGATGGCTCGAAGGGCTTCTTCGCCGCCATAGGCGTCGATCACCGCCATCACGAGCGGCTCCACCCTGGGGTCGGAAGAATTAGTGCGATTCGAATCAGATCCACACCCGATCGGCAAGCCGATCGACAAAAGCATCGCGGTCACCAATGCCGGAATGCGGGTAGTGTATTGTGAGGAGGTATTACTTTTCATAATCGGGTCCGCAGGATGGTCCCATAATTCCCGACAGAGGTCCAGGTATTCGCCCTAACCGAAGAGACGCCGAAGAGGTAGTTACTCGTAAGAAACGCCTGACGTTCCCAGGTTATCCCCCCGTCGTCCGACAGGAGAATAACGCCCCGTCCCCCGACAATGACTCCCGTACCGCCCGGCAGCAGGACGATATCGTGCAGATCGTAATAGGTATTTTCCGTGATGTCTTCCCACGTGAGCCCCCCGTCAACGGAACTCAGGATCGTGCCTTTCCTGCCGACCGCGACCCCCGCGAGAGAATCCACAAAGTCAACGGCGTACAGGTTCATCCCGGTGCCGCTGATTCGTTCATTCCAGATGACCCCGGCGTCCGACGTCCCGAGAATCGTCCCTCCCATTCCCACGACCACTCCCCTGCGCGGGGTGATGATACGGGCGTCGCGAAAGGCCTCCACAACCGGGCTTGTCTGGGGCGTCCACGTGGCGCCGCCGTCGAAGGTACGCAAAATTATCCCGTCGTCGCCGACGACAATGCCTTCGTTCGCGTTGGTAAAGTCTGGTCCGAACAGATCCACGTCGGTTCCGCTGATTTGATTCGTCCAGGTGAGCCCGCCGTCGATCGACCGCAGTATCGTACCGCTGGTTCCGACGGCCGTCGCGTTGTCTGCGTCGATGAAGCGGACATCCGTGAGCTGTGCGTCCGATCCGCTGGTCTGGTGGTCCCAGTTCAATCCTCCATCGACGGTGCGCAATACCAGGCCGGCATACCCCACCGCGAGGCCCGTCGACACATCGAGGAATGAAACACCCCATACATGGTTGCCGGTGCCCCTGGTCACTTTGGTCCAGCTGACACCGCCGCCGCCGGTGCGGTAAATCTCCCCGCCCCACCCCACAATCACACCACGGAGAGAGTCATGTAACCCAATGCCTGTTAGATGGTTACTAGATTCCGTCGATTGAGAAACCCAACTGGCGCCGCCGTCCGTCGTCCACAGGATGCCACCGAACGAGCTCACGGCTCCTCCCAGACCTCCGCCGGCGAGTGATATCGACGCCAGTGTCGCGCCCGTGCCCGCGGAACCACGGATCCAGGTTTCTCCTCCGTCGGTGGTTCTCAGAACGACGCCTCCGCTGCCGGCGGCCATGCCGGTATCCGGACTGACGAAGGAAACGCACCGTAACCCGGCGCCGGTACCGCCGGGTTGCGTAAACCAGTTCGCCCCACCGTCGACGGTTTTCAGTATCGTATCGCCCCCCACCGCCACCGCGGTGCCGCCGCCCCCACTCGACACTCCCCACAAACCACCTGTCGTCCCGCTCGTCACGGCGCTCCAGGACAGCCCGCCATCGGTGGTTCGGATTATGGTCCCCGAACCGCCCACAACCACCGCCGTATCCGGACCGGAGAATGCAACACCGAACAGGGACCTTCCGATACCGTTGGGCGTCCTGGTCCACGTCGCGCCGCCATCCGAGGTGCGCAAAACGGTGCTGTATCCTCCCACGGCCAGCCCCGTCATCGCATCCATGAAGTCGATATCTCTCAGGTCATCCGTAACACCACTGTTCTGGATCACCCACGTCGTGCCGCCGTCGTCGCTTTTCAGGATGGTACCGGCGCTTCCCGCCGCGAAAACGACATCCTGTGTGACGAAGCTCGTACTATAGAGAAAGTTTCCCTGCGGCAGGGGATTCTGCCACGACCACTCCGGCGGTCCCGGAGGCGGAGGCAGATGGGAAAAATCGGGGGCAACGTCGGAACAGGCCGCGACAATAGCAAGCGTCGCCGCCATGAGCAGCGCGGCCACCCGTATCAACGCAGCAGAAATTCGACGCGGGCGGCGTGGGGTGAGTGACAGTCTACGCATACTCGTTTCTCGACTTTTTCCGGGGCGTGACCGCCCGCGGGCTCGACCTCATCATGACACATTTCGCACAGATCCGGCGAGCGTAGCTCCGCCGGATCGCCTCCGTCCTCGTGGCAGTTGTCGCAGTCGCCGTCCTCGAAGGGCGAGTGGAGAAACGGCCGCATCAATACCTCCACGGCGCTTCCGTGGGGGTCGTGGCAACCGGCGCAATCGACGGGAGTCAGGCCGAGATGCTTGCCGAGAAAGTCTTCATCCTCAAGGTCGTGGCAGTCTCCGCACAATTCGGCCTGGCCGGCGGTAAGTGAAGAAGTTCCCTTTTTGAAGTGCGGCACGTGGCAGTCCAGGCATTCACCGTCGGCCACGGCGTCGTGCGGCCACTCCCGCTCGGCCACGTCTTTCATTTCCCCATGGCAGCCCAGGCAGAGCCCCGGACCCTCCCGGCGGAGCAGCCTGGAGAATTCCGAGACGTGACCCTCGTGACAGTTGTCGCACGAGCTCATGTCGTTTCCCGAGTGCATTTCCGCGGGCGCGTAGTTCTCCAGCTGATCCTGGTGACAGTCGATACAGACGAGCCCCGCCGGCAGCCTGAGATGCGAAGTGAATACCGAACCGTGCGGGTCGTGACACGCGGTGCACGAGAAATCGGCGTAAGGCTTATGAACGATTCCCTCGGCATCTTCGGGCGAATCGTGACAATCGACGCACAACTGTTTCAAGGGCATCAGGAGCAGGGCCGGATGATCGGAGCGGTGCGGAGAGTGGCAGATCACGCAACTCCTGGCGTCGGTGAGGGGGTCGTGGGTTTCGTCTTCAGATACGTTTAGCGCACCTTCGTGGCAACCAGTACACGTTTCAAACACCCTGCGCTTCATATCCATTTCGTTGCGGAAGCCGTGCATCTGGTGGCACGCATAGCAGTCCTTGTCGTCGAATGGCTCATGCTTGATGTCGCCAGAAAACCGCTTATGCATGTTTTTGTGGCAATCCAGACAGTGCTTCTCTTCATCCCCATCCTGGTTCCTGCGCGCGTCGGCCGTTGCGACCGCGCCGCAAAGCAGCAACGCCACGAAGCCCCCGACGAACAGACTTCTGATGATGAACGCCGCGTGATGCAGATTTTTATTGTTCTCACAGGCGGCGTCCGATTGGATGTTCACGGCTTGAAAACCCTATTTTCAAATCCCGGATTCACTTTGACACCGGTCAGCTTCGCTTTGCTCACTTCCAGCCCCATCGAAATCGTCGTCACTTCGCCCGCAAACTGGAATCCCCCCTGTTCCTGGTAGTCATCGAACCGGTTGATAAATATATAGTTTTCGTCTCCCTGACGAATAATCCCCTCGGCCGAGCGGATGAGATAACTGTCCCGGTCGATACCCAGCACAACGAGCAGCGAATCCTGCTTGTCCAGATAGATATAGGCGAGCGGATCGTCGGGACGCTCACCGTAACGGATCTCGTCGAATCTTTCTGTCCGGACCGCCAGAGGCGTCGCCAGGGACAGATAGCTGTAGAGTTCAGCGCAGTACCGCCCTCCGTCGAGGTCCATCGTCGTTTCCTCATTCTTGAACCACGACTTTTCCCCGTTGAGGATGCGCTGTTCTTCCCGGCGATCGATCTTGTGGCGGCGTCCACGCTGGAACGACTTGACCACCTTGTAAGAATTCCCCCCGAATCTCGACGTGGCTTCATACGTCAACTCGAAGTCCTTCAGGGTACGGAGCTTCTCTTCCCCACCGTAGCTCTGGAAACAATTGTCCAGCAAAGCGCGGCCCTCGTCGGACTGTGACAGAGGCACAGCGGCCTTCAGGTATCCGTCGTAGTCGATTTTCGGCGACGATTCCGAATGATGGTATTTGTCCTGTTGCTGGGCTACTGTGACTCCCCCCAGCACAACTGCCAACAGGAACATAGCTGTAATTGTCAGGAATCTCATACACGAAATCCTTCCTATAATTGGATCGACGATGAATCAGTCCCGATCAGGGTCGAGGGAATACCATCTCCAGCGATTTCCGGTACGCCTTCACCGCCAACGCCGTGTGACCGGCGTTCCGATGGATACTTCCCAGATAGTAGTACATATGCGGATCCTGGGGATACAACGCAATAGCTTCCTCGAGGACAGCGACGGCTTTGTCCGTTTCTCCCACCGCTGCCAGACAACGCGCCATGTCCTGAAGCGCCGCCGTGTAGGAGGAGTCGAGATTCAGCGCGGCTTGGAGTACCTCCATGGCCGACTCCGGATCCCCTGTCTCGAGCAGGGCCCGGCCCAGGCCCGCCCTGGCGGCCACCGACAAACTGTCCAGCGCCACCGCCCGGCGAAAATCTCCCTCGGCCGCCGCCGATTCGCCGAGCTCGAGGTGAATCTGTCCCTTCAGAGCCAAGGGAGAGGAGAAGAGGGTGTCGGCCGTCGCAGCCATATCTGCTTTTTCCAGAGCCGATTCGTAGTGGCGCTTGTTGGCGAGCTGCACCCCCAGGTAATAGTAACGGGAGGCTTCTGTCTTCGGTTGGTACCGCGGCGCGGTGGCCACCACCTTCTCGGCCGTGCGCAGCCCCAACACCGTCTCGACCTGCTCCACCAGCCGGTCTCGAATGGTTTGCGAGTACCCGGATGGTGTGTAACGCGCGATTCCCTCGGTGTCGAGCACCACGTACGAGGGAACCGCGACGACTCCGAACTCGTAGAACGACTCGAGATTGTCGTCTACAACGACGGGAAACGGCGCATCCAGCTCAGAGGCGATTTTCTGCACCCTGGCTTCGATCGACGAGGTTGTCACCTGACTGTCGACGTTCACCGCAATGACGCGGAACGGTTCGTCCACCAGGCGACTGGAGAGGGCCTTGAGGTCCGCGAGGAGCTCGAGGGACCGCGGTGACCACGACGCCCAGAACGCGATGCACACGGTAGCCCGGTCCTCGGTGCCGGGTGCGCTGGAAACCTTTTGGCCGGTCGCGAGGTCGACACCGCTGACCTCGGGTACTTTCATCCCCGCTTCCATGTACTTGAACGCGGCCACTGACGGAATCGGAGGCATCACGAGCACGAGCAGCGCGATTGCCGCCAATACCAGGAGGCCGTATTTCGCCCTCATTTCGATCTCCTCTTTGACCGCAACTTTTCCAGAGCCTTCTGCCAGTCGTCCAGCGTGGCAACCGTATCGCCGCGGGCAAGTCCGACGAATCCTTTCAGGTACAACGCTTCCGGATTGCTGGGCTTGAAACTGAGGAGCGTCGTCAGCGACTGCTCGGCCTCGTCATATTCACCGGCGTCGAGTTGGAGACGAACCAGGAGCAATCTTACACGGCCGGACAATGGCGCCTTTGCGATACCTTCGGTCAACACTACCCGCGCTTGCGCCGTGTCGGCCTGCGCCAGAAACACGAGGGCTGTGTAGTATATCGCATCGGGGTTCTTCGGGTCGAGTTCCTGAACTTGACCGAGCCGGACCAGCACTGAGTCATACTGGCCCTCGGCCAGTTGCTCCATCGATTTATTCAGCAGGTCGCTGATCTGCTCCCGCCGTTCCAGCCTGCCCGACGCGGGAGCGCCGAACGGCAGAACGACCACCGAGTACACTGCGAGAACGACCAGAATTTTCAATATATTTTTCACTCTGCTCCCCATTTAACGTTTGTATTCCTTCGGGCTGTGACAACCCACTTCGCAGCTTCCGCCCTTGTCCGTTTTCGTGAAGTTGATCGGCAGCTCCCACTTCAACTTGCCGTAGGGCACCGACAGTCTGACATGTTTCTCCTGGCTCGACGCGTGCACCTGGTGACACGCCCGGCAGCTGCGTCCCTTTTCCGTCTTGTTCACGTGCAGGAAGTGGAGATTCTGTTTGCCGTCGCGGAAATCGGTGAGCGTTTCGGTTTCTTTTTCGAGCGCAATCTGCCGGTTGTGGCACTCGAAGCACATGGCGTAATTCTCCTCCGCGTAGGCCACGTAGAATTCTTTCGGAAAATACTGTCGGAGAATCCTGTGGTGGTCGCTTCCGTGCGGGTCGTGACAGGCGATGCAGTCGTCCTGCTGAACGGGCCCGTGGAGGAAATCCTGCGCTCTCACGTATTCCTCGAATTCGGAGTGACAACGGAAGCAGACTGTGGTCTGCGGTGCGGGCAGCAGCGCGGGGTACGGCGAACCGTGGGGGTTGTGGCATTCGAGGCAATCGCCATTCCGGACGGGATCGTGCGGATTGGACACACCGGCGTAACTTGCTAAATCCTCGTGACAGCTGAAACAGAGCTCCGGAGCAGTTGCCCGGAGCAGTGACTTGCTATCGCTGGCGTGGGGTTCGTGACAGTTCTTGCAGTCTTCTTCGACC
>CBDUWU010000127.1:0-9573 GCA_965371015.1 uncultured bacterium
CGTGTTCCTGGAAATGGCGGCCGAAGCCCGCTCCAAAATCGGCGCGGAGGACTTCACGCTGTTCTACAACATTGGCGTCGCCAACTACAGCATGAGGAAAGATGATCCTTCGGCGATCGACGAGGCGATCATGTACTACGAGAAGGCTCTCGACCTCCAGCCCGACGAGCCCCAGACAGTTTTCAACATCATCGTCGCTTACATCGCCAAGGAAGACTATAGGGGTGCGATCGATTGGGCCGAGAAGTACGCGAGTATAAATCCCACAGACCCCCGCGGATGGCAGCTTCTGGCCCGCTGCTACAGCGAGGTCGGGGAGAAAGAAAAAGCGAAGGAAGCGATGAAGCGTTTCGAGATGTTGAGCGAGCAGGGTGGCCAGTAGAGGGTGGTTCCGCATTGGAACGGTTATTGCTTATTTGAATGTTGGTATCGTCCGGTGTGCGCCGGGCGCCCGTGCGGCGCCCGGCCCAACCGGGTACGTCATTGACTTCCAGGAATTTACCCTCTAAATCGATATCCCGAATTTGGCGAAACAAACTCCGTCGGAGCGGAGTAGTAAACACTGTAATCAGTCATAACGGAAAGGTTGTGAACGAAGCCAGGTGTCTCGCCTCCCGGACGTTCTGCGCGTCCGGGGAATCCCTCACTTTTCTGTCTTCTACAGGAGAACCCACATGGATATAGCCGAACTCAAAGGCAAAACGATTATTGAGCTGCTGGACGTCGCCCAAATTCTGCAGATCGAGGGCACGAGCAGCATGCGCAAACAGGAACTGATTTTCAAGATCCTTGAGGCACAGACCCAGCAGAACGGGCTGATTTTCGCGGAGGGTGTGTTGCAGGTCCTGCCGGAAGGATACGGTTTTCTGCGTTCGCCGGACTACAATTACCTCCCCGGACCGGACGACATTTATGTCTCACCCTCGCAGATCAAGAAGTTCGATCTCCGGACCGGTGATACGATTGCGGGACAGATCCGGTCGCCGAAAGACTCGGAGCGGTACTTCGCACTGCTCCGCGTCGAAGCGGTCAATCACGAGCACCCCGAAGTTTCCAAGTCGAAACCATTTTTTGATAACCTCACGCCACTCTACCCCGAGGAAGCCCTCAACCTGGAGCACGACCCCAACGACCTGTCCACCCGGCTGATCAACCTTTTTACGCCGATCGGCAAGGGCCAGCGCGGTTTGATCGTCGCGCAACCGAGAACGGGCAAGACGATCCTGCTGCAGAAGATCGCCAACGCGATCATGGCCAACCAGAAGGACGTCTATTTGATTGTTCTGCTCATCGACGAACGCCCGGAAGAGGTCACCGACATGGAAAGGTCGGTCAAGGGAGAGGTGATCAGTTCGACTTTTGACGAACCCGCCGAGCGCCACGTACAGGTGTCGGACATGGTGATCGAAAAAGCCAAACGTCTCGTAGAGCACGGCAAGGACGTCGTCATCCTGCTCGACAGTATTACGCGACTCGCGCGCGCGCACAACTCGGTCGTTCCCCACAGCGGTAAAATCCTCTCCGGTGGTGTCGACTCGAACGCACTGCAACGGCCCAAGCGCTTTTTCGGCGCCGCGCGTAATATCGAGGGGCACGGAAGCCTCACCATCATCGCTACGGCGCTGATCGACACGGGCAGCCGGATGGACGAAGTAATATTCGAGGAGTTCAAGGGAACGGGTAACATGGAACTGGTTCTCGACCGCCGCCTCACGGACAAGCGGATTTATCCGTCGGTCGATATCTTCCGGTCGGGTACGCGAAAAGAGGAGCTGTTGATCCCGAAGAAGGACCTGGAAAAGATCTGGATTCTCCGGAAGTTCCTCAACGATAAGCCGCTCCTGGAAGCGATGGAGTTCCTCCTGGATAAAATGAGCAAAACCAAGTCGAACGAGCAGTTCCTGAAAGCAATGAACACCTAGTTATAACGCGAAGCGGGCGGAGCCGCTTCGCACTATAACTTTCGCGAGTTGGAATTGCGAGCCTCAAGGTGTTGTCATATACCGGGATCCCCCCGGGGCTCGCAAATCAACTCGCTCGCGGATCAATCCGCTCTGAAGATAAATCGAGTGAATTTGGGGTTGCTAAGTACTTATTTGACAGCTATAATCTGTACTTTGCGCCGATAATTACCCGGGAGCAGGAGAGAATGAAGAAAGACATACATCCCAAATATCATCCCGTAGTGTTCGTCGACCCCAGCGTAGGGGCCGAGTTCGTGACCCGTTCGACGATGAAGAGTGAAGAGAAGCGCGACATCGACGGGGTCGAGCACTTCGTGATCAGGATGGAAATCTCGAGCGCGTCGCATCCGTTCTTTACCGGCAAGCAGAGGCTCGTGGACACTGCCGGGCGCGTCGAGCGTTTCCGCGAAAAGTACAACTACAAAGACGCCAAGTAGATAGCGGTTCCAGCCACTCATGGCCGAGAAACGAGTAAGCGTCGGCGGGCAGGCGGTCATCGAAGGTGTGATGATGCGCTCGCCGACTTTTTATGCCACCGCCGTTCGTACCCCGCAGGGCCGGATCGTTATCCAGAAGATCCCGTTCAAGGGGCTCACCCACCGGATCAAGTGGCTCAATATTCCTATCCTGCGCGGAGCGATCAACCTGGTCGAGACGCTGTGGATCGGGATCCAGTCGCTGTCCTATTCGGCTTCGCAGGCGGTAGACGAGGAGGGGGGCGCCGGCAAGGAAAAGGGGCGGCTCGCCACCTCGCTGTCCATCATCGGGTCTATCGCGTTTGCGCTCGGCGCCGGTTTCCTGTTGTTCTTCTTTATCCCGCTGTGGTTGACCGAGCTGCTTCCCGTCGAAAACAGCATCCTCTTCAACCTCGTCGACGGCGTGTTCCGGCTCACGATCTTCCTCGCCTATATACTGCTCATCTCGCGCTGGAAGGAAATGCGGCGCGTTTTTCAGTACCACGGAGCGGAACACAAAACCATATATACGTTCGAGGACGGCAAGGATCTCACCGTCGCCAATGCGAGCGGGTACACCACTCTGCACCCGCGCTGCGGGACGAGCTTTCTGCTCGTCGTCATGCTGGTGAGTGTCATCGTATTCGCGTTTCTCGGCCGGCCGGACAATTGGGACGACCGGTTACTGCGCTTCGCCATGATCCCGTTCATCGGCGGGATCGCATACGAGTTCATCAAAATCTCGGCCAAAGAGCGGCTCGCCCGCTACTTCCAGTTTGCCATCTGGCCGGGGTTGACGCTACAGCGCGTCACGACCCAGGAACCCAGCGACGACATGCTCGAAGTGGCGATCGCCGCTCTCGACGCCTGCCTCGACTATCAGTCCGTCAAGCTGGAACTCCCCGGCAGCTAGCTGATTCTTCGTCAACAAATCCCTCAGGAGACGTGCGCCCAGTGGAGCAATACGAACAGATACTGAAAAAATTCGAGTCGCTGACCGGACAACTCGCCGACGAAGCCGTCCTCAAAGACCAGAAGCGCTACCAACAGGTGGCGCGCGAGCGCAAAGAGCTCGAGGAAACCGTCGACGTCATCAAGAAAATCCAGGACGTCCAGAGAACACTCGACGACAACCAGGAAGTCATCGACGCCGATGAAGACGCCGAACTGACGGAACTGGCCAGAGCCGAGATGTCAGAACTGAACGAGTCCAGGACTCAGCTCGAGGAGAGCCTGCGCGTGCTCCTCGTGCCCAAAGACCCCAACGACTCTAGAAACACCATCGTCGAAATCAGGGCCGGTACCGGCGGCGAGGAGTCGGCCCTGTTCGCGGCGGACCTGCTCCGCATGTACACGCGGTTTATCGAGGGCAAGGGGTGGAAGATGGAGTTGATGAGCCGCAACGAAACCGGCATCGGCGGCCTCAAGGAAGTCATATTTCTCGTCACCGGCGAGGGCGCTTACGGGACCCTGAAGTACGAGAGCGGCGTGCACAGGGTTCAGCGGGTGCCCGCCACCGAGTCGAGCGGCCGCATCCACACGTCGGCGGCTTCGGTGGCCGTGCTCCCGGAGGCGGAAGACGTCGACATCGAGATCGACCCCAACGAACTGCGCATCGACGTCTACAGGTCGAGCGGACCGGGCGGGCAGAGCGTCAACACCACCGACAGCGCCGTGCGCATCACCCACGTTCCCACCGGCCTGGTCGTTTCGTGCCAGGACGAAAAATCGCAGCACAAGAACAAGGCCAAGGCGCTCAAGGTACTACGAGCCCGGCTCCTCGACCTCGCCCGTCAGGAACAGGAAGACAAGATATCGAAAGACCGCAAGAGCCAGGTCGGGTCGGGCGACCGCAGTGCGAAGATCCGTACTTACAATTTCCCGCAGCAGCGGGTGACCGACCACCGGATCGGTTTGACGCTGCACAAGTTGGCCGAGATCCTCGACGGCGCTCTCGACGAAGTCATCGAAGCACTCAACGAAGCCGACATCGCGGAGAAGATGAAATGACGGAGTTTTTCCGTAATCCCGACCGGGATGACGACCCGGACATCGGGCGCGTCGACCCGGAGCTCATTCGCACGCTCGTCGATGTCGGTGCGGGGTGCCTCGAGGGTAAAGGCGTACCCAACGCGCGCAACAACGCCGAGTGGTTGATGTGTCACGCGGCCGGCTGTACGCGGCTGGATATCTATGGGGGCGGTGTCGCCGAATTCCCGGCCGACACCGGCGAAAAATTCATGTCTTATGTCGAGCGCCGCCTTGCCCGCGAACCGCTCCAGCACATCGTCGGCTCGACCGAATTCATGTCGCTCCCCTTCGAGACGCGTCCCGGTGTATTCGTGCCGCGTCCCGATACCGAAGCGCTCGTCGAGCTGGCCGAAGATCGGTTGCGCGCGATGCCGCTCTCCGGGGTCCTCGGTGTTCTCGACGTTTGCTGCGGGAGTGGTGTCGTCGGCGTGTCGCTGGCCCGCCGTGTTCCCAACGTAGAGGTCCGCGCCGTCGATCTGAGCCGTCTGGCCGTCGAGGCGACGATGGAAAACGCCCGCCTCAACGGTGTTGGAGACCGGGTAAGGGTGTTCAACCTGTCCGCGGCACAATACCCGGAAGAACCGTTCGACGCCGTTGTTTGCAACCCTCCGTACATCGCGACGGGGGACATCGCGGACTTGCCGCCGGAGGTGCGCGACCACGAACCGGTAGAGGCGCTCGACGGCGGAGCGGACGGACTGGACTTCTACCGGGCTATCATTCCCCTGCTGCCCCGCTGGTTGAAGCCGGGCGGCTTCGCCGCGTTCGAAATCGGTGACACGCAGGGATCCGCCGTATCCGCGCTCCTGGAACGCGCCGGCTTTTCAGAGACAATCGTTACTCCAGACCTCGCCCGACGAGACCGTGTGGTCGCTGGCACCTGGAGTGTATAAACCCCTCGCCACCGCCCGCCCGGTTCAACTATCATCAGTGCGCGAACCAAGGGGGTTGACCGTGGACAAATTTATCGTCAAGGGACCGACCCGGCTCGAGGGGCATATCCCCGTCAACGGCGCCAAGAACGCGGTTCTGCCGATCATGGCGGCGGCGCTGCTGACGCGTGGGCGAAGCGTGATCGAGAACGTGCCCGCCCTGAGAGACGTCTACGCGATGATCGAGATGCTCGACGTCCTCGGCGCCGTGACGACTTTCGAGGACGGCACGTTGTCGGTCGACACGGCCAACGCCGACGGCATGGAAGCGCCCTACGACCTGGTGCGCAAGATGCGCGCCTCGATTTACGTCATGGCGCCGCTGCTCGCCTATCACGGCCGCGCGCGCGTGAGCATGCCGGGAGGGTGCGCGTGGGGGCCGCGGCCGATCGACCTGCACCTGATGGCAATGGAACAGCTGGGCGCGCAGATCGACCTCGAGCACGGCTACATCGTGGCGACCTGCAAACGCCTCGAGGGCGGCGAAGTGACGTTTCCGATATCGAGCGTCGGTGCTACCGCGCAGACAATGATGGCTGCCGCGCTCGCCAACGGCACGACGGTCATCCGCAACGCGGCGATGGAACCGGAGATTACCGACCTCGGCGCCGCGCTGATCGGATCGGGCGTGTCTATTGAAGGTCAGGGAACGCCGACTCTGACCATTACCGGCGTCGATGAGTTGCGGCCTATTCACCACAAGGTGATCCCCGACCGGATCGAGGCTGGCACCTTTGCCGCCGCCGCGGCGATAACCGGCGGCGACGTCACGGTGACGCGTTGTGTGCCGGCGCACCTCGACGCCGTGCTGTCGACCTTGAGGGGGTGCGGCACCGAGATCGATATCGCGGGAGACACCCTGCGCGTACGGGGGCCGGAGAGGACCGGGCCCGCGCACGTCGTCACGCAGGAGTACCCGGGGTTCCCCACCGACATGCAGGCCCAGATCATGGCTGTGCTGTGCCGGGCCGACGGTGTGAGCACCGTCAAGGACACCATCTATCCCGACCGTTTTACCCACGTACCCGAGCTGCGCCGTTTCGGCGCCGACATTCGCCTCGACGGCAACCTGGCCGTCATCAAGGGCGCGGGCACGTTACAAGCCGCACCCGTCATGGCCACCGACATCCGGGCGAGCTCAGCGCTCATCCTGGTGGCGATGGCCGCCCGGGGCACCACGGAAATCCGCCGCGTTTATCATATCGACCGCGGTTACGAACGCATCGAAGACCGGCTCTGCGGTCTCGGTGCCGACATCGAGAGAGTGTCAGACTGAACATGCGTCACCTCATACTCGGCACGGCCGGGCACGTCGACCACGGAAAGACCCAACTGGTCAAGGCGCTCACCGGCCGTGACACCGATCGACTCAAAGAAGAAAAACAACGCGGGATATCGATCGAGCTGGGGTTTGCCCCGCTGAAGCTCGATGACGATACCTTCATCGGCATCGTCGATGTCCCCGGCCACGAACGCTTCGTCAAGCACATGGTGGCCGGCGCCGGCGGGATCGATATGGCCATGCTTCTCGTCGCGGGCGACGAGGGCGTGATGCCGCAGACCGAAGAGCACATGGAGGTGCTGCAGTCGCTGGGGATCGCCGCCGGACTGGTGGTGGTGTCCAAGAGTGACCTGGCCGACGACGATACCATGGAGATCCTGCGCGAGGAGATCGCAGATCTCACCCGGGGAACATTTCTCGAGGACGCGCCGGTGGTGCCGGCGTCATCAAAAACCGGCCACGGCCTCGACCGGATCAAGGCGGAACTGGCGCGGCTGGCCGCCGGTGTTCCCGACCGGGATACCGGGGGGCCTTTTCGTCAACCCGTCGACCGCGTGTTCCACAGCAAAGGGATCGGCGTCGTGATCACCGGAAGCTGCTACTCGGGAGTGGTAAAGGTCGGCGACAAGCTCGAGGTGCTGCCGTCCGGTCTGACGACCAGGGTGCGCGAGCTGCAGAGCTTCAACGACAAGATCGCCGAAGGGCGGGCGGGCGAGCGGCTGGCCGTTGCCCTGCAGGGGCTGAAGCTCGAAGAGGTGTTCCGGGGTGACATGCTCGTCACACCGGGCCGCTTCGCACCTTCGGACGCGATTGACGTCCGAGTTCGTCTGGCCACTTACTACGATTTCGAGGTCAGGAACCGGGAACGAATCCGTATCCACCACGGCGCCCGCGAGGTGCTGGGAAGGGTGATACTGCTCGAACACGACGTGTTGCGGGCCGGGGAAAGTGCGTTCGTCCAGATAAAACTCGAAAAGCCTCTCGTCCCGGCGCAGGGCGACCACCTGGTGCTGCGCAAGTACTCGCCGGCGCGCGTCATCGGCGGCGGTGTTGTGGTCGAACCGCACCCCGAACGGCACAAGCGGCGCGATACCGGAGTCATCGAACAGCTCAGGTTGAAAGAAAAGGGCGACCCCGCGGAAGTACTCCTCGGGTCGATCGGGCGCGGCGGCCTCGACGGGGTCCGGCGAAAAGATGTCGACGACGGACTGATCCAGGCATTGCTGGACGGCGGCGAGGTGTTCGATGTCGACCGCGTGCTGTTTCATCGCAACGCACTCGACTCGCTCGCGGAATCGATCGAGGACCTGACAGCCACCCACCAGGCCCGGTTTCCCCTGCAGTGGGGCATGGACAAGGAAGAACTGCGGCAGAAGACGAAGTTTCCGCACCAAACGCCGTTGTTCAACAAGGTCCTGGAGAGACTGGGGGACTTCCGTCCGGTGTACGTCAAGGGCAACCGCGTACGGTCGGGCGGCGCGGGTATGGAAGTCCCCGAATCGGCGCGCACCGACCTGGCGGCACTTCTAGAGCGGATCCGTTCGGCCGGGGTGGCGTTCCCGTCGCGTCGCGACCTGGAGGCGGGCTGGCGGGGAGAGCATCATTTGCCCGATGCGTTACAATACCTCAAGGACACGGGTGACGTCTTCGAGATCGGGGGGGATGGCTTGATTCATCGCGAGAGCCTTGATTTTTGTATCGAAGAACTGCGCCGATTGTTCGGCGAACAAGAAGAGGTGTCGGTCTCAGACGTTAAAAACGCGCTGGGCGTGACGAGAAAGCACGCGATCCCTCTGCTCGAGTCGCTCGACGAACGGAGGATCACCGCCCGATCGGGGAACGCCCGCGTCAAGGGGCCCCGTTTTCCCGCTTGATTCGCATCTTTTCCCCTCCCTCCTCCCCGCGGAAGTCTCGAAAACACCGGTGGAAAACAACATTTCAGTCTTTCAAGAGCGTAAATCGTATGCTATATTTATATTACATCCTAGGGCGATATCGACGCTAAAGCCGTAACTTAATTGCAAGTTCCGCCGACCCATGCTCAGCGGGGAGGTGGGACAGGCGTCCGCTTTTAGTGCCCGGGTTCCGGTGCGCCGTTAACAGGCCGCTGGACGGGGCGGAAGCGGGTCGAACCATGAAGCCCTGAAAAGGTGATATCGATGAAAGCCCTCTCAAGACTACTGGTGGCGAGTGTGATGTTGGCGGTATTGCTGGTGCCGCTCGCCTCGATGTCCGACCAGCTTTCCGCGCCGATGACCACGACTGTCTTTCCTCCCCAGGAGACGATCAAATTTGCCGGGCAGTCGTTGCGGTTCTCGACGGATGTTCCCCTCAAGGTCTCGCTCGAGATCGTGGCGCCGGGCAAGATCCGCCTGAAGTTCAAGGCCCATCCCACGGCCGGCGGCGATGCACCGGCCGCGACCACGGTCAATATCTTCTGGGAAAACTGGTCCAACGATATCTACAACGGGTCCGCGCCGACCACCGAACCGTGGGACGGCATTCTCCTCACAGAGTCAGGATTTACGGAGAAGTAGGAGAAGGCCCGATCCGTAAAGAATTTTTACGGGCGTTAAAATATTTTACTATATAAACCGTTCGCAGTTTTCTGCGAGCGGTTTTCTTTATCTAATCCCGCAACTCACTATAAAAACAACGGGTTACAAGTTGCACCGATGGATGCCTCCAGCCCCGCGCGGCACGATTATTGCACAATGCAATAGCAGCACAACTCCAACCGCGTCCAGAACGAGGCTTTTTAGGAGCTTCAGGATACAGGAAGAGGAACGATGCGGTTGCGCAGAGGGTAATACCGAAGGCTGCGTACTCCATATTTCGTCGGTCTTACCGGCGGGATAGGGTGCCTTCCCCTGAGTGGCTCGCCAAGCCAGTGAATCATAGCCCTTGCC
>CBDUWU010000128.1:0-9478 GCA_965371015.1 uncultured bacterium
TACTGGTAAATCCGGAGCGGTGCGGGCCTCGGGGTAAAAAATAAAGGGAACCCGCGGGTTCCCTTTCGAGTCGAATCTTTTCGGATCGTCTTTACTCGTCGAAGCTGAAGTTGAAAAACGGGAAGATCGGCAGCATTCCGCCGTTCTTGATGATGTTGACGAGACCAATCTGAATGCCGTGCAATTGGACGGCGTAGTTGACGACGCCGAGCTGGAGGCCGATGTAGTCGTCCGAAATGGTGACGCCGGATGCCTGCAGCCCCTTGCCGCTACTGTTAATCGAAAGGAGCCATCCCGACTGGACTCCGAGAATGTGGCCAGCTGTTTTAGTCACAGGGGCGGACTGCCAACCGGTGAAGTTACCCATCGTGTAGTTGATGAGTCCCCACTGGATACCGACTGTCTCGCCGGTGACCCAGTTGGCGAGTCCGATGTCCACACCGGTCATAGCGGAGTTGTTGCCGTAGATGAGGTTGAAACGAAAGCCCTTGATGGGTACGTCTTTCTTGTAGATCTGTACGGGATCAAAAAGGGCCAGGTTGATGGGCTTGGTTTCCTGAGCGAACGCGGCAGGCGCGAAAGCTCCCAGGACCAGCGCCGCGATGACTAACGATAAAACTATCTTCATATTTTACCCCCTCAGGGAAAAGAGTGCTTGTTCAACCGATTAAACTCCAATCAGGGGCAGACGTCAATTATCTTTCGAATTCATTCGTTAGGTCATCGCTTGACAGTCCTCGGCGGGTCTAAGGAAAGCTGATCTCAGCGGGTTTGGGCGCGGCGTTCGTGAAACACGCCCATCACACCCAGTACAATGAGCACCGAGCCGCCGATCGTCCACCTGGTGATCGGCTCGCCGAGAATGGCACGTCCGAGGATGACGGCCACGACGGGATTGACGTACGCATACGTCATCACGATGTTGACGGGCAACAAGCGCAGCGCCTTGACGAACGAAGTGAATGCGAACAACGAGCCGAAAATCACGAGGTAGCCCCACGCCATCCAGGCCTGGGGTATCGGCGTCGGCCGCGGTTCGGTCATGATCATGGCGGCGAGCAACAGGGCGATGCCGCCGAACATGTGCTGGTAGGCCGAACTGACCTCGGGCTTGAGCGTCACGGCCTTGCGCTTCTGCAGGATGGTGCCCATTCCCCACAGAACCGCGGCGGCCACGAGCGCCAGCGCCGAATAAAGATCTTCGGGCGCCCCTTCGAGAATCATATTACCATTGAGCACGGCGAGGCCGGCGAGGCCGACCAGGAGGGCGCCGACGAGCCGCAGTGTCGGCAGGCGGCGGTCGACGATCGACTCCATGATGGCTACCCACAGCGGCAGCGCACCGATGAGGAGCGCCGAGTAACCCGATTCGGCGCGCTGTTCCGCCCACGACACCATTCCGTTCCCACCCAGCCACAGAAGAACGCCCGACCCGCACAACACGGAGAGTTCCCAGCGCTCCGCCTTGATCCGCTTCCGCGCGAGAATCGACCAGGAGAACAGGATGATCGCGGCGGAGAACACACGCATCGCCGCCATCGTAAAGGGGGGAAACCCCGCGCCTTCACGCACGCAGACGCGGATCGCCAGGTAGGTGCTGCCCCAGACGATGTACACCACGACCAGATGGAATATGCCACGAAGACTCAGTTGAATTGTGATTCTCTTTTCGGACGGGGTTTATCGAGAGTACGCAAAACCGATCGGTGTGGTTACAAAGCTCAGCCCGAGGATTACGTCTGATTGACGCACACCGAAGTAGATTCCGGGCGATATGCCGCGCCAGCTCGCCATGCCGGGGTACAGGTTGAGGCGGAAGCGCTGCGTCCACGACTCGGAAAAGTGGATCGAAGCGAGGAGCGACCCGTTCTCGTGGAGAAAGAACCCCGCGTCCCAGTTGAGCCTCGCGTAAAATGCGCTCATTCCCGTACCGCGATCCTCTTCGTGCAGCTCGGATACGAGGGCGCCGAGTCCCACCGACACATCGAGGCCGGAGTCGCGCCGTACGGTCAAACCAAAGAGGTCACTCATGCCCCAGTATGAGAATATACCGACTTTGTGCTTCTCGCTGAAGAAAAAGTGGAGCCCGTAATTCTGGCCGGCGTTTTCGAACACGTTGGGAACGGGGTTGTACATCGGCTGCCCCGACCAGATCGACATGTTGAGCGTGTGGGAGAAGAACCGCGCCACGCTGTCGAAGCTGAACAGGATCGCGCCGGCGGGATCGAAGATGAGCATGTCGGCTACCGGGTCAACGGTCCGGGTGAACTGCGAGCGGTGGTGTTCGACGGCCTCTACTGCGAACGAATGCGCCACCGTCGTGGCCCACGCCCACATCTGCGGGTGACCGAAACCGTGCGCGCCGTACCATTCGGCGAACGCCCGGTGCCGGGCGCCGCCACCGATCAGGTGGAGGTGATAATTGGGTACGTACTGCAGCCCGCTCCAGCGGAACTCCGCGGGAAAGACCTCGTTGGTTAAAAACTCCTTGCGGCCGTACGCGTCGATCGTCGCACCGGGGTTGGTGATGCTGCGCCACGTCACCTCGAGCCCGTGCCGGAGGTCCATATCGTCGAGCGACGCCCAGTTACTCGAGATCTGCTGGACGCCGAACATGCCGTTGATCAGCTCGCTCACCGGATTGAACGTGGCGTCGGAGCCATACGGCAGGCTCTTGTAGAAGTAGACGGGTTTCTCGACACCCACCCCATCCTGCGCGCGCACGGTAGCAGGCGCCCATGCCGCGGCGGAGCAGAAGACCGTCACCCCGAACAGGGCTCCGGCAAGGCGGTAATATGCATGTTGGCGGTGTTTCATCAAATCCAGCGATCGGCGTCACGTAACGTTACAGATATCTTCAAGTTAAGCAGAGCCGAACTCCCCGGGCAAGTCAAGAATACCGGCACGCAAGATTGACACCGGGTGTTGCCGCCGGCGCCGGATGATGATAACCTGATCGGCGAGAAGCCGCGCGATAAAACACGTAACTCATTATAAAAAGGGAGGTTAGCAGTGGACGCACTCCGCGAGCTTTACGATACCGCCGTCGCCAACCCCTTCGTGAGGGTCGGGGCGATCGTCCTCTGTTCGCTTGTCGCCATGGTGGTCGTGGACTTCGTCGCGACCCGGTTCTGCCGCGTCCTGGCGCGTCGAACCACGACGACGATGGACGACTCGTTTATCGAGATCAGCCACCGCCCCGTCCGGACCACCGTTATGCTGATCGGTCTCGGTCTGGCTCTCAGACAGATCGAGGTGATGCCGCGCGTCGAAGTCGTCATTATCGCCGTTCTCCAGACTATCGGCATCCTCGTGTGGACCAGGTTCGCCATGCGCTTCGTGACCCTTCTCCTCGCACACCTCAGCCAGGCTGAGCACATCAATGTCGTCGAGACGCGTACGCGGCCGCTGTTCGACAACATGGCCAAGCTCGTCTTCATCGCCGCGGCGATCTACTTTATCCTCGTCTCGTGGAACATCAACGTGTCCGCCTGGCTCGCCTCGGCCGGAATCATCGGCATCGCCATCGGCTTCGCCGCCAAAGACACCCTGGCCAACCTCTTCTCGGGTATCTTCATACTCGCCGACGCCCCCTACAAGATCGGCGATTACATCAACCTCGACTCCGGCGACAGGGGGAAAGTCACGCACGTGGGCCTGAGAAGCACACGGCTGCTCACCCGCGACGACGTCGAGATCACCGTACCCAACTCGGTGATCGCCAACGCCAAGATCATCAACGAAACCGGGGGAAGGCACGAGAAGGAACGGGTGCGGGTCAAGGTGGGGGTCGCCTACGGAACCGACATCGACCGGCTCCGCGAGGTCCTCCTCGACATCGGCAGATCGCACGCCGAGACGTGCGACGACCCCGAACCGCGCGTTCGCTTCCGGCAGCTCGGCGATTGGTCGCTCGATTTCGAATTGCTGTGCTGGATCAAAGAACCGGTGCTCCGGGGGCGCGTGCTCGACGCGCTCAACACCGAGGTTTACAAGGCCCTCGCCCGGGAAGGGATCGAGATTCCCTATCCCAAGCGGGACGTCTATATCAAGCAGATGCCGGGAACGAATTAAGGACCGAAGAACATCAGGCCTTCGCTGTCGAGGAACTCGTTCGCTTCCTCGGTATTCAGGCGCTCGATCTGGTTCCACTCCGCCTGCAGAATCGCGTAGTGGCTCTCCTCCATGTTGGACATATAAAGGAGCGTCTTCTTCGCCCGCATGTCGTTGGTCTTGTCGGCGAGGTCCGCGTAGAACTCCTGCGCCATCCTTTCGGCCAACATACCCGCTTCGAACAACTCCTTGAGTGTGGCGTCCCTGGACAGAACGTCGTCGATCATGGGCAATATCGCCTTGGGGGGAAGGGCCAGTTCCACTTCGGGGAACTGCTTCTCGTACACTTCCCTGAGGATGACCTCGTGACGGTCTTCCTGCGCGATGAGGAAGTCCATTTTCTGCTTGAGGTCGTCGGCATCGACTTTTTCCTTCATCCTCGTGTAGAGCGCTTTGGCGTCGATCTCTGACTTGATGGCAATACTGAGGATTTCGAGCTTGGTGAGGTCGCGCTTCTCTGACATTACGACGGTCCTTTCAAAATCCGGTATTTATTCTGTGTTATCCGTGATAGTCGCCCACAGTATATAACATTTAGCGTCGGGGGCGCGCGAAAAAACGCAAAAAAGCGCGGGAGCCAATCGACTCCCGCGCTTCTTTTGGAGTATGCCTCGAGTCGTTCTTACTGCGTCAGAACGTCCGACACCAGACCGACGCCCGAAACGAGCATCGTCGAGTTGCAGTCGACGACCTGGATCGAGGTGCGACGCGAAGGAGCGACGATCTCGAAATTCCCGGTCGTGCCGCCGCCGGGCGACTGGTAGTTGAGGGTCAACAGGTGGATGCTGCCGGTCATGCATTCGCCGTAAGCGATATCGATGCCGGTATCGGGGTTGCCGATGACGACGGGGAACTGCGCGATGGTACCGACGAGCGTCCAGCCGTCGGGAGCATCGACCATGAAGGCCGAAGCCGTGGTGCCGACTTCCACTTTGTGGACGACGTACACAGACACGATATTGCCGGTGTTGACGATGTTGCTGACGGTCCCGGCGTAATCGGCGTACACACCGATGCTTCCGGCCGGGTTCGGATCCGGAGTCGGAACCGGAGGAACTACGGGATCGTCGTCGCTGCAGGCGGCAAAAGTGCCAACGGCGAGCATAATGCAAATGTGAAATCCGATTCGGAGTAATTTAGTCATGTCGGTCAGACCTCCGTTGAGATGGGAATCGGGCTTATGCATGCGGCGGAACGGCTGTTAGCTGCCTCCAGATTACGTCCGATCCGTTACCACCGGGTCTCATACGCCTCGACAATGGACAACAAGTAACAATGAGTCCCTATCGGGATGCGCGCTACTTCACGACAACCTATGGGTAATCTGAACACCTGACGCTATCGCATAGGTTGTGCCGCAATTCACTTGTCACGAAGAATCGTGGTGACGTGGCGCGAAAATGATTGTCTGAAGGGCCGATACCGGGTAGGCTTCCCCGAAGCAGATATGGCTCTTCTACCTCTAAAGCTCCGGCAAAAACTGGGATCGATGGATCCCATATCGAGCTTTCTCACGATGATCGAGAAGGGCGGCAACGCATTGCCGCATCCCGCGTCGCTCTTTGCCATCATGGCGACACTCGCCGTCGTCGTATCGGGGATCACGAGCCTGTTCGACCTCTCCGTCATCCACCCGGGAACCGGAGAGGTCATCCGGCCGAATAATCTCTTCTCCGTTGCCGGGCTCCACTACATCCTCACTTCGATGGTTACCAACTTCACCGGCTTTGCCCCCCTGGGCACCGTGCTGGTGGCCATGCTCGGAATCGGGATCGCCGAGGGCAGCGGGTTGATCGGCGCCGGGCTGAGGGTACTCGTCCTGTCGGCGCCGAGACGGCTGTTGACCTTTGTGATCGTTCTCGCCGGCGTCATATCCAACACGGCCAGCGAAATCGGATACGTACTCCTCGTCCCGCTCGCCGCCGTGATCTTCCTGGCGGCGGGCCGCCACCCGATTGCGGGACTCGCCGCGGCATTCGCCGGCGTGTCCGGCGGATATAGCGCCAACCTCCTGCTGGGCACCATCGACCCGTTGCTGGCCGGCCTCTCGCAGGAAGCGGCCCGGATCGTCGACCCCGATTACCTGGTCAACCCCGCGTGCAACTACTACTTCATGGCGGTTTCGACATTCGCCATCGCAGCGGCGGGCACGTGGGTGACGGAAAAAATTGTCATTCCGCGCCTCGGTGAGTACACCGGCGCCGAAAAGGCCGACGACATAAAGGGCCTCTCCCCCGCAGAGCGCCGGGGTATGCGCTACTCTACGATCACGCTGGCGGTCATTACCGTTATCCTGCTCCTCGGCACCGTCCCGGCAAGCGGATTTTTGCGCAACGCCGAAACGGGCGGGCTGCTCCATTCGCCGTTTCTTTCGGGCATCGTCGCCCTCGTGTTTATTTTTTTCGGGGCATGCGGCGTCGCCTACGGCATCGGCGCGGGCACGTACCGCAGCGACACCGACGTGGTCAACGGCATGGCCGCGTCGATGAAGACGCTCGCCCTCTACATGGTGTTGATCTTTTTCGCTTCGCAATTCGTCGCCTATTTCAACGAGACCAATCTCGGGTTGATCGTGGCCGTCAAGGGCGCGCAACTCCTCAATGCTTCGGGGCTGACGGCGATCCCGCTCGTCATCGCGTTCGTGCTCGTATCCGGTTTTCTCAACCTGTTCATGGGGAGCGCTTCGGCCAAATGGGCGTTGATGGCGCCGGTGTTCATCCCCATGTTCATGCTGCTCGAAACACCCCTGTCGCCCGAATTCACCCAGGTGGCGTATCGTGTCGGTGACAGCACCACGAACATCATCGCTCCGATGATGTCCTATTTTGCCCTGATCGTGGCGTTCATGGCGCGCTACGACGAAAAAGCGGGTATCGGCACCGTCATCGCGACGATGCTTCCATACACGGTTGTGTTTCTAATCATCTGGATCACTATGCTCGTCATCTGGATACTTCTCGGCATCCCCGTGGGACCGGGCGCACCCATCTATCTGCCGTCCTGATTCGGTCGCCGGCGGTTTTTGCATGAAACTAAGAACCCTGAAGGAAAAACTCTTGTTTCCGGCGATGACGGTCGTCATCGCGGCCTTCGTCTTTGCCCTGTTCCTGGAAATCGTCCTCCGCTTCCTCCCCGTCTGTGACGGCGGCCACCGGCAGCCCGTCGACCAGGAGCATCCCGTCTTCAAATTCGAATCCGACCGGACATTCCAGTGGTCGTCGGGCTGGCGCTTTACGCTGTCCAACAAGCTCCGCGTCAACAACGACGGTTTTATAAGTTCGATTGACTACGACCCCGGTGCCGCCGGTCCCCTCGTGGCCGTCATCGGCGACAGCTACGTCGAAGCGCTCATGGTTCCCTACGCAGAAACCGGCCAGGGCCGGTTGATGGAGGCGCTACGGGATCGGGCCCGTGTCTACTCGTTCGCCATCCGCGGGTCTCCGCTCAGCCAGTACCTCGCTTTCGCCGAGTACGCACGCGACAAGTACCGGCCCGACGCCATGGTATTCGTCATCGTGGGCAATGACTTCGACGAGAGCCTGCTCGCGTACAAAGAGGAGCCGGGCTACTTCTACTTCGCCGAGCGCGACGACGGCCGTCTCGACCTCGAGCTCGTCGATTTCGTCCCCAGCACAACCAAGGCCCTGGTCCGGAAATCGGCGCTGGCGCGATACCTGATGATCAACCTGGAGTTAATGTTGTTGCCGTCCCGTTTGAGGCAGAGAACCGCCGGCGGCGACCCGGCAACGAGATACGCCGGCAACACCCGGGCCGACGCCAACCCGGCGAGAATCCGGGATTCGAAACGGGCCGTCGATGCGTTCCTCACCGAACTGCCGGTGCGGTCGGGTCTCGACCCGTCCCGGGTTTTTCTCGTCGTCGACGGCATCCGGCCCCACATGTACGACCCCGAAATGCTCGCGATGGTGGAAGGCAGTTACTTCGTTATAATGAGAGACTATATAATAGAGAGGGCCACGGAGGAGGGCTTCGAGGTGTCCGACATGCATGTCGTGTTTTCGGAGCACTACGCCGAACACGGCGATAGATTCGAGTACCCGACCGACACCCACTGGAACCTGCTCGGACACGAATTGTTCTTCGAGGAGATGTACCGGTCCAATACGGTGCAACAAGTTAGCCCGGAATAGAGTAGTAGTACACACCATGAACAGCCGGCCTCACCACATCACCACCGCCTTCTGGACCTACGTCATCCCCATGACGAGCACGCGCGCCATGAAGGTCGGCCTCGTGCTGTTCATCGGATTCATAGGCATCGTGGTGGCTCTTTTCATGAGCGGTCTCGTCGCCAGAGGGTTCGTGACCGACGCACTGTACGGGATGCGGCATTTTCTCATCATGGTTGCCGTCCCGGTGGCCGCCGTTATCCTGTCCGAGATCCCCATCCGCGACGGCATCACCCACAAGACGCTGCTCTACCCGCTGCTGGGGCCGGTATCGCGCACCACGCTGGCGGTCGTACGGATCGCGGTGACGGGGGCCATCCTCGCCATCGGTTCGGCTTTAATGTTATTGCTCATCCGGGCGCTGCTCGGCGACGGCTTCGGTTTTTTCCCGCGCGAGCTGCTGGCGGTAACCCTGGGCGCGTTTGTGTACGTCGCTTTTTTTGGTTTCATCCACCTGTACAACCGGCGGGGCCTGATTGCCGGCCTGGTGTTTCTGTTTGTTTTTGACAAACCGATCGGTATGCTGCCGTTCAGCCTGCGTAATATCTCGCCGTCGTATCATATGGGAGTGATTTCCAACCAGCAGGAAGGCATGCAGCTGCCAATCAGAATCGGCGGGCCCGAAACGTCGCTGGTTGTGTCGGTGATTGTGCTCCTCAGTATTCTGGTCGTATTCGCCGCGGCGATCGCGTACGGATTCAAAAAGAAAGACCTGGGGGACTTATGTTGACGCGGGGGAAAACCAGATGAGCGGCCCGTGGATTCAGCTACGCGACGTGCGACTGTATCGCGGGGGACGTCTCGTTCTCAACGGCATCACGTCGGATCTGTCCGGTCGTGCCATCGGGCTGGTCGGCGCCAACGGCGCGGGAAAGTCGACGATGATCGGCGCGCTGCTCGGTGTTCTCAGGGCCAAATCGGGGAGTATCCGGGTGCTCGACCTCGAACTCCCACGTCACGCGATGCAGGTACGGGCGCGCTCCGGTGTGATGGCCGAACAGGCCGGTGTGTTTCCGGGGGGGTCCGGTGTGGACGCCGTCATTTTTGCCGGGATGTTGAGCGGACTGTCGCGGAACGAAGCGATGCGCAAGGCCCACCGCGCGCTGGACGCGCTGGACGTCGGGGAAGAACGTTACCGCCCCGTGCGCGGTTTTTCGACCGGTATGCGGCAACGC
>CBDUWU010000129.1:0-9411 GCA_965371015.1 uncultured bacterium
CGCCTGCGACCGGCGGGGCCTCCCGTGGAGCGCGCCACTTCGAGCCGGTCGAAAACGAAGGATGGGGCCCCCCTCAGACGCTGGCTTTCCTTTCACGGGTCGTACTCGCGGGAGCGTACTTTGTTTCGATCAGTTATTACCTCCAATTGCTGGCGGCGTTCGTTCTCGGCGGCTTCGGCGTCGAGAGCACGGTAGCGCCGTCTGTTATTTCGAGTGCTTTGTTGCTCACCATTGCGGGTATCGGCATGTGGCGGGGGCTCGCCCAACTGGGCCGTGTCGAGAAGTATGCGGTCAGTTTGAACCTGGGTATGATTGCGGCGCTGATCGTGGCGCTGGCCGTCTATAACGGCAAACTCATGCTAGGGGGGACGTGGACGTTGCCGCCCGTCTCTTCGGACATCGATCTCCACGACATGAGGGTGTTGCTGGGGTTATTGATCGTAGTGCAGGGCTTCGAGGCGTCCCGATACCTGGGGAGCGAATACCCGGCCAAAGAGCGCATCGCGACAATGCGCCTCGCCCAGATCATTTCCGCCGCGATCTATCTGGTATTCATTGCCCTGGTAACGGTTCTGTTTCAAGACGGAATGGGAGGCGACGTGACGGCGATCATCGGCATGACAAGACCCGTTGCATTGGTCCTGCCGATTCTGCTTGCCGTCGCCGCGATCGGAAGCCAGTTCAGTGCTGCGGTGGCGGATACCGAGGGGGCGGGCGGCGTGATCGAGGACATCACGCATCGCAAGCTACCGGTTCGTTACGCCTATTTGCTGATCCTCGCGGTCACCATCACGCTGACCTGGGAAACAAACGTCAACCAGATCATCGCCTATGCTTCCCGTGCATTCGCGTTCTACTACTGCCTGCAGTGCTGCGTCGCATTTCTTGTCGCCTGGAAACTGAAAGACCGCCCGGGACGTGCCCTGCGGCTTGCGACGTTCGCATTCCTGGCCGTGCTATGCCTGACTGTTTTTGTGTTTGGCCTGCCGTCGGAATAGACGGGCGGCGCCAGAAAACTCGCGAAGAAGGAGATCTAAGATGAAGACCCGGACGACACGCCGGCGAAAACGTCAGACTGGAGCTTTCTGATTTCGGTTTATGGGTGGCTGGCGGCTGGCGGGCGTCAGCGGCTCCGTCGCCGAGAGCTGAGTAGAATCGCTGAGGTATCGGCGCGAAACGTGTTCGAGGAAGAGTGTCAAACAAGGCCAAACAGAAAAGGAGAAAGGCCATGCGTACAAATTGTTTCATTTCGTTGATTGCTTTGGTTGTGGTTGCCGTGCTGGGCCAACCAGTCGCGGCCGGATCCGATCCCCAGGAGGTCATTCTGGGCGAGGTCGTAGTCGTCACCGCCGAGGTTGTGGGCATCGACAGGGTGGATCGTACCCTGGTGCTCCTCGGCCCGGAGGGGAACGTCGTCGCCGTTGAGGTCGGTTACGCAGCGAGGAACTTCGACCAGATCGAGGTGGGAGATCGGATCAAAGTCGAGTACTTCGAATCCGTTTCAGTATATATCGCGATGTCCGGGGACAAGCCGGAGGCCGCTGCCGGCCTCGTCACCGCAAGATCGGCGTACGGAGAGAAACCGGCCGGCATCGTGGTGGAGACGGTCGATGTGTCGGCAAGGGTACACTCCATTGACCGGTCCAAACGTACGGTCACTCTGTCGCTTCACCAGGGAGGTACGGTCACGACGAGTGTCGACAAATCGGTAAAGATCTATGACAAGTTGAAGAAAGGCGACCTGGTCTACGTCCGCTACACGGAGGCGATCGCCATATCGGTTGAATAATCCCGAAAACGCCCGCCATCTGGGAAGCGGGTGATGGCCGGCCGGCGCCGTGCCCGACCGTCCGACATTATACATTATCTTTGAACAGAACGGATAAAATATGGAAACCGTGTTAATCCACACAGCGACCGTGTTTGTGGGGTTCTTCGCCATAATGAACCCCATTGCCAATGTTCCGGTATTCCTTGGCCTCACGCGCGGCGATGATCGCCAGACGATCAAGGCTGTGGCCTTTCGAGCGGTGATGCTGGCGTTTGTGATCATTGCGATATTTTCCGTCTCGGGAAAGGTGATCTTCGAGCTGTTCGGCATAACTCTGTCCGCTTTTCGGATTACGGGGGGTCTGCTGGTCCTCTTTATCGGCTTTCAAATGTTGCAAGGCAGTCAATCAGGCACTCATCAGCTAAGCGACGAGGACAATCAGAAGTCTCGGGAGGCGGCACTCGGTGTCGCCATCACTCCACTCGCGATGCCGTTACTTACAGGTCCGGGTACCATCGCAACGGCGATGAATTACTCAGCTCGCGGCGGTATTCTGGCTATGCTGATGACGATCGCGGCGTTTGGGGTTCTTTGTGTCATCACGTACGTGTGTTTTGTCTTCGGCGAAAAGTTCGTTACCCTCATTGGCGCCGGTGCCCTGGGCGTAATCACGCGTATGATGGGCTTGATCCTGGCGGTAATCGGGATGCAGATGGTGATCGAAGGAGTTCAGGGCGCCATTAAGCTCGTGGGGTAAGGAGAGTGACTGTGAAAATCGCCAACGAACCCGCTGCTGCCGCACGGCTCTGCGGTCGACCGCCAATTTGGGTGTTCAACCTGAAGTCGGGACACTGCAACGTGCCCTTCGACCTCGGGATCGGGGACGAAGGCACGTTGCAATACGACGTCACCATAATCGAAGGCGATGAGAGCGCGGACGGCGGCCCCGGCTAGGTGTTCATCGATGTGGTCGGCAGGCCGCTCACGCCCGTTTCTGCGGCCAGTGCGGCGAGAAGGACAAGGCGACGGACCGTGCGGCGGATTGCCTATTAGCATTCCCTGCGGTTGCGTTTGATGGCGGTTTTTGACGACCGGGGAAGAATCGAGAGGAAGGTAAAGAACATGTGGAAGTGGCCTGTATGCATATTGGCAATGGCCGTAGTGCTGCAGTTTATCGGGTGCTCGGGAATTAGTGTCTCGACCGACTACCACACGACGAAAGACTTCTCGACTCTCAAGACGTTTGCGTGGATGGAAGCGCCGAGCTCGAAGCAGGGCCAGGGATACGACGCGTCCGCGCTGACGGACTCCCGCATCAAGGAGGCGTCCGCCAAGACGGACTTACTGGTGGTTTACCACGTTGGCACGCAGAAACAACTCGAGATCGACGACTATGGATACGGCGGTTGGTATGGCGGCGGCGGTGTTGACGCGTATACGTACGAGGAGGGCACGCTCATCGTCGACCTGGTCGACGCGGCGACAAAAAACTCGTCTGGCGCGGCACCGCGCAGGGGACCTTATCGGATAACCCGTCGAGTCAAGAACTGACCGACAACGTCAACTCTGCTGTGACACAGATGTTCGCGAGCTATCCGCCTTCAAAGAGGTAGACACTGTTGGAATGCTGCAACGAGAGGTCCACGCCGAGTCGAATTGGGCGAAAAGCCTTTGCTAACTGGCGTCACGTTGTTTTTGCGTCGGCGTTTTTGCTCGTTGCGGTAAACGGTCCGGCCATGGCTCAGAAGACGGATATCATCGAGCTTAAGAGAGGCAGCCGTGTAATCGGCGAGACCAAGAACCTCCAGCAAGGAAAGCTGGAGCTCAGTACCTGGGCGATGAGCGCTGTCTATATCGAGTGGCCGAAGGTACTGAGCATAACGACGGACAAACAGTTCGAGATCGAATTGGCCGACGGCAGCCGGTTCTTCGGTTCCGCAAAGGCGGCGGAGGATTCCGGCTCGGTGGTGATCAGTTATGGCACGCACGCCATTGAAGCGGAGACGCTGGCGATTGTAACCATGCAAAGGATCAAGCCGAATTTCTGGGACGCATTGGACGGCAGCATCGATGTCGGCATCCATTTCACTCAACAGAATGCCAAGACCGACCTCAGTCTCAACACGACTGTGAACTACAAAAAGGGTTTGCGCAACTACCGGCTTTTGTTTAACGCCGCGTATAGCAGGCAGGACAGCGTCCAGGACATCAGCAGCCTGAACAGCGGGTTTCGCTACGTCAAGGAATGGAAGAACCGTATGTTCTATGGCGCCGTTTTATCGGGCGAGCGGAACTCTCAGCTCAGTCTCGACTTTCGATCAACTGTCGCGGGGGGGGCGGCCGGTTCCTGGTCCAGACGAACAAAGTGAATCTGGGACTCTGGGGAGGGCTGGCTTATGCACGCGAGAAGTATTCCGGGGAGGCGGCCGATAATTCAGTGCCAGCGTTCATTGCCACCGAATTTCAGTACTTTCTCTGGGGAGTTCTCAACAGGGAACTCTCCAGCGGTTTGACGGTACTTCCCGTACTCACTGGAGAAAATCGCTGGCGCCTGCAGTTTAACGTTAGCTTCAAGTTGGAGGTCGCGCGCCACCTCTATCTCAATCTTACGCTCGATGAAGATTACGACAGCAATCCGCCGTCCGAGTCGGCCAACAAAAACGCTTTCAGTACCACGACATCGCTTGGGTGGACATTTTGATCCGTATGACGAATACGTGAGGTAATTGACCATGCTGGAATTCTTCCTTATCGGGTTTTTTGCTGGTCGGCGTGACGGTCGCCATCCACGCGACGGGGACGTCTGTTTGGATGCGGTCAATGATCCGCCGGTACGCCGGACACGACGGGCAGTGGCGCCCGCGGGACCATTGGCAGGTGTTTATGTGGACGGCGACCACCCTGCTCGGTTTGCACATGGTGGAGATTGTCGCGTGGGCACTGACCTACCTGTGGCTTCCGTCGGTAGCCGGCCTGGAGACACTCGAGAGATCTGTCTATTTTTCGTTGGTTACCTTCACTACGCTGGGTTACGGAGACATTACGCTGCAGCCTGGTCCACGACTATTGAGCGGCATCGAGGCGATGAACGGTATATTCCTGTTCGGCTGGAGCACGGCGCTGTTCTTCGCCGTTTTTCAGCGCAGCTGGAAGGGCAGCTACGGCGGTAAGCATAGTGCCGGCGACGGGGACGCGCACGGCGGTGGTTCGCACGGCGCAAAGTGAGAGTCCGGGAGGTTCGAGAATGCCAGTATGGTTACAGGCCGGATTTTGGGGCGTGTTCGCGGGTGGGGCGTTGGTACTGGGAGCGGCGGTCGGCTACTCGGTACGGCTTCCTCAGAAAATCATCGCCGGCGTGATGGCGTTTGGCAGCGGTGTTTTGATTTCGGTTCTGAGCTTCGAATTGATGGAAGAAGCTTACCACCAGGCGGGTCTCATCCCGACGGCCATCGGGTTTTTCGCCGGCGCGCTTGTGTATAGTGGGGCGAACGGGCTGCTGAGCCGCAAGGGAGCCAGGCACCGCAAACGTTCGAGCCGCAAGCCGTCAAAGGACGATGCCGGAGGGGGCGGCACGGCGATCGCCGTGGGGGCTTTACTCGATGGCATACCGGAGTCCATCGCGATCGGCCTCACTATGCTCGCCGGCGGCGGTGTGAGCGTGGCGGCCGTGGTGGCCATCTTCATCTCCAATATACCGGAGGGGCTGTCGAGTTCCGCCGGTATGAAGGCGGCCGGGCGTTCCGCTTCGTATATATTCGGTATCTGGATTGCCATCGCATTGCTGTCTGGGCTGGCGGCACTGGCCGGTTACAGCGTGTTCGTCAATCTGCCGGTCGAGATCCAGGCGGCCACGACCGCGGTGGCGGCCGGGGCGATTCTGTCGATGCTGGCGGAGACCATGATCCCGGAAGCATTCGAGGGGACGCACGATTGGGCCGGACTGATCACCTGCGCGGGATTCGTCTGCGCGTTCGCGCTATCCGCGCTCGCTGGGTAGACTCCTCAATCCAAAGTGCCGTCCCGCAGGGGATTGGGCAACGCCTGTACGGGGATACTCGACAGGGAGTCGGGATCATCGGAATGCCCGTCACTGAAATCAAACTGATGCACGAGGCCGACATGACCCCGATGCAAATCATCGTCGCCGGCACAAAGAACGCTTCGTTTGTTTGTGACCGCGAAGACCAGCTGGGAACCATCGAGCCGGGTAAGATCGCTGACATAACAATTGTGCCCGGTAACCCGTTGAATAACCTCAATTATCTGGGAGATGCCCGAACCGTGATCCATAACGGAACGCTGGTCGAATACGACGGGTAGGCGATCGAACGGGCCGGGCGAAAAGTAGCATTCTTCACTCCACGAAATAATAAGAGATTCGATTCACAAGCAGATGAGTCTATCGGCGAGTTCGTGCATGGCCAGCATCGGGTCAGTATGCTATAATTAGCCATTCCTAATATGGAGTGAACACGCCAACGTTTCGAGCCCACAGGAGGTTCATGATGCGGTACCTTTTTACTGTTATCCTGGTTATCGCCGTTTCAACGCTTTTCGCACCGTCCGTAACTGCCCAGCAGTACTTTCAGGCCGTTATCAACGGCGCGCAGGAGGTTCCCCCCAGCGGGAGTCCGGCGACCGGTTTGGGATGTTTCGTACTCAACGCGAACAACACACTCGACTACCTGGTATCGTACGCCGGCCTGACGGGTGTCGAAGTCGCCGCCCACATCCATGGCCCGGCTCCGGCTGGACTCAACGCGGCCGTCGTGTTTCCGTTTGCGGTGGGCAGCCCGAAGATCGGCACCTTCGGCCCCTTGACCGCCGCGCAGGTGGCCGATCTCTCCGGCGGACTTTATTACGTGAACATCCACAGCACGTTGTTTCCGGGTGGCGAGATCCGCGGGCAGATCCTCCTGACGGGCGAGTCGTGCGCGACCCCGACGGAGGAAACGACCTGGGGTGCCGTAAAATCGCTCTATGAGTGACAGAGGAGACGATGATGAACCCTTCGATGCAGGCAAGTTTCAATACACTCAAGTTCGACAATGAGTTATTTCTCAAAAATATCGCGACGCTCGACGATGACGCGGCTCGTCGCCGGATTGTGGAAGATGTAAATCCTGTCATCTGGATCGCCGGGCACCTGTTGAACAGCCGCAAGCACCTGTTGGATCTCTTTGGCGAAGTGCGGGAACTTCCCCACGAATCCAAATTCAAGGAAAAGTTCGACCCTTCGGTGGACTACCCGTCTATGGCCGAGATCAAAAACGACTGGGTCAGTATTTCCGACGAGCTGTTTGCTAGCATGGAACAAGCGAGCGACGATCATTTCGAGAAAGAGATCGAGTGGAACCTCCCGAATGGCGACAAGACGGTCCGCGGCGCCATTCAGTTCTTCGCGTACCACGAGGGATGGCACTTCGGTCAAATCGCATACGCCCGCAGGGGGATGGGGATGGAGGGACTCTTGCCGTATTAGAGACGGAGCGTGGCACCAGTCTCCTAAAGCGCGCCTTCCAGGAGGTAGACGTCGCCCGTATCGGTGTCGCGGGTGTAGATGACCTGCTTCGAGTCGGGCGACCAGCCGCCGTTGTGGACGTGCCACTCGCCGTCGCCGTGCGTAATGGCGCGAGGCGGTCCCGCGGGCGTGGGCAGCCCGCCGGGAGAATCGGGCGGGCTCAGAGTCAGCACGTGCAGGTTCATGTTGAAATGACTCAAAGCGCTGCAATAGCTCACGGCGCTGCCGTCGGGCGCGACGCTCAGTTCGACGAACGGGGTGTCGAGTAGAAGCGCTGTTTCGCCTGTCTCGATGTTCGCGACGCGCATCTCCGCCTGTGCGCCCTCGCTCCAGGAATAGATGATGTGCTTCGAGTCGAGGTACCAGTCGAACTCGTGGACGTTGTCGAAGACCTTGCGCTTGTTACCCCCCTGGGCATCGATCACGACCAGCGCCGGAGTGCCTTCTTCATATTCTACGAATCCGATCAGGGATCCGTCGGGTGACCAGCACGCGTCAGATCCAGGCACGTGGTCTCCGAGCTTTCGCAGGGCGCCGCCCTCTACACTGACGACCCAGATGCCCGGGATGCCGCCCTGATTCGAACCGAAAACGATTTCGTTGCCGTCGGGGGAGAAGTCGGGGCTCCAGTCCTGCGCCTCGCGGTGGGTCAGCTGCCGTTCCGAGCCGCCGTCGCGATCGATCAGCCAGATCTCCGCGTTGCCCGTCCGAGTCGACATGTATGCCACCTGTGATCCGTCCGGTGAGAATCTCGAGGAAAAGTTGTCCATGGTGTGGAACGTGAGCCGCTCGTCGCTGCCGTCGGCTATGTTCTGCACATACAGGTCGGTCTGGTGGCTGGAGGTCGAGTAGAGGATGCGTCCGTCGCGCGCCACGACCGGTGCGCCTTCCATTTCGCTCGTGGTGACCTGCCGTACCTTGCCGCCCTTTGCGTTGACCGAATGGACGCCGCCCGACGAGCGGCCGAAGACAATCGTCTCTCCGTCCGGCGCCCAACTGGGCATGAGCCACTGATCGTCCTCGGTGCCGAGGATTTCCACGGGAGTGCCGCCGGATGCCGGCATGACCATGAGCTTGCAGCTGGTGCTACTCTTTCTGCAATAGACGATTTGACTGCCGTCCATCGAGTAGGTGGGGGTGAAATCCATTTCATTGGGTCCCGCCTGCGTGTCGATGGGCGTCTCTTCGCGTGACTCGAGGTCGATCGTCCAGATTCGCATCGTTCCCGAACCGTCGTTCCGGGCGAAGAGCAGCGTACGCCCGTCGGGTGACCATGGACTGGACCCCAGCGTTCCATAGATCAGGTCGGAAAGGGCGGGCAGCCCCGTCTCCACCACTTTCTGGATCTGCCCGCCGAGGGGCGGGATGATATAGATTCCGGATTTGTTGTCGCGGCTCGATATGAACGCCACATAGCGGTTGTCAGGCGACCACCTCGGGCCGATATCGTCGTACGGGCTCTCGACGAGTGTTATCGGATCGCCACCCGAGGCCGACACGACAAAGATATCCATCGGTCCGTTCATCGAGTGCGCGTAGGCGAAAAAGCCCCCGTCGGGAGACCAGCTGCCGGCGACTTCGACGCCGACCATGCTCGTCATCGGACGCGTCGACAGCTCGAGCTCGGGTGCGGTCTGCGATCGCTTGCCGAAAAAGAACGCGCCGGCCGCCGCGGCGATGATCACCGCGGCGGCGATTAAAAGCCACGCGCTGCGGCGCTTGTACCTCGGGACGTCGAGCGATATTCGCGACATCGACGCGGTGATTGCCTGCTCGATATCGCCGGATTCGACTTCCTTGCGCAGCCCTTCGAGTTCGTTCGCCACGTCGCGCGCCGTCTGAAATCGCTTGTCCGGATTCTTTTCGAGGCACCGGTTGATCACCCGCGCCAGGTGGCGGGGGAGATTCTCGCGGACCTCTGTCACCGCCGGCGGCGTTTCCTTGAGGATCGAGGAGATGGTCGAGATCGGGGTGTCGCCGCTGAAAGGGCGCTTGCCCGTTGCCATTTCATAGAGGACGACACCGAGCGAGAAAATGTCCGAGCGCTGATCGAGCGGTTTCGCCTCGGCCTGCTCGGGTGACATATAATAGACGGTGCCCAGCACGCGCCCTTCGCCGG
>CBDUWU010000130.1:0-9355 GCA_965371015.1 uncultured bacterium
CTTTGTGTTCATCAACCCCAATGCGCCCCGTGTCCTCGAAGTGCGGACAAAGGGCCAATGGCAGGATTACCAGAAGCAGGTGGAGGCGCTTCCTCCGAGCAACGCCAAGAGGGAGTTCTACCGGCTCATCCGGTTGTCCACCGTCGAGGTGACCGCCGACGGACAAGGGCGGGTAGTGATTCCGCAGACCATACGAGAGAGATGCGGTATCGAGCAGGAGGTGGTTGTGGTCAATATGGGCACCTACGTCGAGATATGGAACAGGGAATCCGTCGAACAGAAATACAATGACATGCTGAGGTCGTTCAACGAGATCAATGATCAACTCTTCTGATGGGGACAAGCGCACGGGAATACGCCGGGTGGGTTAACGCGAGCGGGGAAGCTACTCCGGATCCGCTTCCGGCGAACGGCAGGGAAAGGGCCATGGAACACACTCCAGTCATGGTTTCAGAGGTCATCGATTATCTTCTTCACGATCATCCCGGATTCATATTGGACGGCACGGTCGGCGCGGGCGGCCATGCCGAGGAACTACTCAGCCGCCACTCCGGTGTGCGGCTGATCGGCGTCGATCGAGACCCCACGGCGCTCCGCCTCGCCGGAGACCGCCTGGCCCGGTTTGGTGACCGGGTCAGGCTGGTCCACGGTGTCTTCTCCGACTTTGCCGCGCTCCTCGAGGACGGGCAGCGCGTCGACGGCGTTTTGCTCGACCTCGGTGTTTCGAGCATGCAGCTGAACCGCCCGGAGCGAGGCTTCAGCCATTCGTCCGCGGGCCTGCTCGATATGAGGATGGACCGGACGGGTATCACCGCCCGCGAGTGGCTGGAATCAACGGACGAGGCGGAAATCGCCGTGACGTTGCGTCGCAACGGCGAGGTCCGGCGGGCCAGGCGTATCGCACGCTGGATCAAGAACGCCGCCAGAGCGGGGGAACTGGACACGACCGCCGGCCTTCGGGCCGCCGTGGAGAGGGCCCTGGGGCCGACGGCATCCGTCGGAGAACTGAGCCGTGTATTCCAGGCCGTGAGGATCCACGTCAACGACGAACTGGGGATGCTCGACCGTTTTCTCGACGGAATTATCGACCGTGTCAACGTCGGGGGACGGATCGTGATCATCAGCTATCACTCGCTCGAAGATCGCGCCGTCAAGTCGTTCTTCAAGCTGCAAAGCGCCACTTGTGTCTGTCCGCCGGGGTCGCCGATATGTGTTTGTGCTCACTCGCCCGCGCTTCGCGTGTTGACCCGGCGCGTGGTCAAGCCGTCGGCGCAGGAAATCGCCGCCAACGTCCGGTCGCGCAGCGCCCGTCTGAGGGCGGCGGAAGTCATAACAAACGGGAGGGGACAATGAAAACCGTCGCCGGCAATTCCGGTTACCGCAAGTTCTCCCGTTTCGTTGCCGACGCCCTGACGGGGCGTCTTGGAGTGGCGGCGATGGTTCTGGGGTATTTGGCTTGCGCCGTCGCCCTGCTCGGTTATGTGTCGAGCCAGGTCTACACGTTCAGCCTCATGGAAGATATTTCAAAACTCGAACGCAAACAGAGGGTGCTGAAAGAAACAGTCGGGCTGCTGACGGCGGATTACGCGGAACTTTCGTCGATGGATCGAATCACCCGGATATGCGAAGAAAAGCTCGGGATGACCCCGGCCGATGCCGGCGCCCTGATACGGGTTTCGATCGACACGGACTGGGCGCCGGGGGGAGCGCGAAGCGACTTCGACGACGAGGTCGTCGATCTGCCGGGAATGATGGGCCGGAGCATCGATGAACTGACAGAGGTGATGCGTCGGTGAAAAAGAGGAAATCATTCGTCCGCTTGTATTTTGTCGGCGCGCTGTTCGTTGTGATCGCGCTGGGGCTCTGGGCGCGCCTGATCCAGGTCCAGGTGGTGCGCAGCGACGCCTACAGCAAGGAGGCCGCCGAGCAGAAAATCGTGCGCGAGACGATCCAACCGGTTCGCGGGTGTATCTACGACCGTCACGGCCGTCCGCTGGCGCTCAACGTTCGCCGCGAATCGGTCTCCCTCAGTCCTCCCGACGTAACCGATTACAACAAGGTGGCCCGCGCCGTGTCCCGCGAACTCCGGATCCCGAGGCGTAAGGTCCTTGCGATGATTCGGTCGGGCGACAATTTTGTCTGGCTCAAGCGCCAATCCGAGTTGTCGGACAAGTCCCGCAAGAATCTGACGGCGTTGAAAGGCGTCGAGATTCACCTCGAGCAGAGCCGGATCTACCCTTACGGAGACCTCGCCGCCAAAATCATCGGATTTGTCGACGTGGACAACCGCGGGCTGACGGGAATCGAAGCGGCGTTCAAGGATGATCTCGAGGGCGTCGCCGGAATCGCCAGGGTGATCAAGAACGGGCGTTACGAAACCGACCGGTACTACCGGTTCGTCGAGCAGGAGCCCGTGGACGGCCGTAACATCTATCTCACCATCGACGTTGCCACCCAGGAAATCGCCGAGGCACAGCTCGAACGCGCCGTCGCGGGTAGCGGGGCCAGGTCGGGCGTGATCATCGTGATGGATGTCGAGTCCGGCGAGATACTGGCGCTGGCCGAATCGCCGTCGCCCCGTTCGCGAACGGGCTCCCAGCGTGCCGACTCACTCTGGACGATCCGCTCCGTGTCGCACATCTACGAACCGGGGTCCACATTCAAGCTGGTGACGGCGGCCGCGCTGCTCGACCTGCGCCGCGTGGCCCCCGCGGACACTTTCGACGCCGAAAATGGCAGGGCCAGGCTGGGCCCCGCCCGAATAACCGATCCACATCCCTACGGACGAATCTCGTTCGAGGAGGCTTTTGCCTATTCGAGCAACATTGTCTTTTACAAGGTGTCTGAGCGGCTGGAGAAAGAAGAATTCTATAAATACATAAGATGGTTTGGATTCGGACAGAAAACCGGAATACAGCTGCTGGGCGAGTCGGCCGGATCGGTCGCCGAGACTGGTCAGTGGTCGGGCCGGACCCGGGGCACCATGGCGTTCGGACAGGAAATCGCCGTGACGCCTCTACAGATGGTCGCCGCGTTTGCCGTGCCCGCCAACGACGGCGTGATGGTGCTGCCCCGCATCGTGCGCGGTATCGACGATGGTTCATCCGGCGATATAACCAGAACAAAACGGCTGAAGGTTCGACCCGTAATGCGCCGGACGACGGCGCGGACGTTGATGGAGTTTTGTCGCCGGACCGTCGTAGACGGAACGGGAAAACTCGCCAACCCGGGATTCATGGAAGTGGCGGGCAAGACTGGTACGGGGCAGAAGGCGTCGGCCCGAGGGGGGTATCTGCCGGGAAAATACGTTTCGAGTTTCATCGGCTTTGCTCCCTACGATGATCCGCGAATCGTCGCCCTGGTATTACTCGATGAACCGGATTACAAATTCCGTTTCGGCGGTGTGTCGTGTGCGCCGGTGTTCGCCCGGCTTTGTGCCGAGATGGCCAATGCTACGGCGATGTTCGACGGCGCTCTGGCAAGCGCGTCAATCCTTGCTCCGCCCGAGGTCTCTCGCGGTTTTCCGGCCCCCAACTTTATTCGCATGGAACGCTCTTCGGCGCTGGAAAACGCCCGGAAGCTCGGCTGTAACGTTCTGTGCCAGGGGGACGAGGGGCGTGTCGTCTCCCAATCCCCGGGGCCGGGGACGCCGATGGATCGCGACGACGTCATACGCTTGCTCGTGTCGTCGGGCGCCGCCGGAGATCGGGGTGTAACGCCCGACCTGATAGGTCTTCCCGTGAGGGAGGCCAAAGCCGTTGCGGCAAAACACGGGCTGAAATGCACGCTGGTGGGCAGCGGCGTGGTTACGTCGCAAGCGCCTGCACCCGGCCGCAAGGCGGGACAACAAACGGTAAAATTGTATTGCGATGCGGGTGGCCGCCTGCGCTCACGTGGCGCCGGCGGCGGATCCCGTTGAGTGACCACGCGGACGCCCGAGGCTGCCGCGGAACGGACAAGAGAATGATACTGATGGACCTGATTGATGTGCTGGAGGAAAAAGTGACCTACGGTCCGCCCGCAGAGCGTGTCGAAATCAGAAAAATCAAAACCGATTCCCGGCGTGTCGAACAGGGAGATCTGTTCGTCGCAGTCCGGGGAACCAGCGTCGACGGTCACGACTTTGTCGGCGAAGCTATCGCCGCCGGCGCCGCGGCGGTGGTCACCGATGCGAAAGTCATCGCGGGCGGGTCGGCCAACGTCGTTGTCGGCGACACCTCCAGGGCTCTGGCCCGGCTGGCATCGCGGTATTTTGGTGATCCTTCGGACGAGGTGTTTCTCTGCGGGATCACGGGCACGAACGGCAAGACGTCCACTGCCCATATGTACAGGTCGATCATTGAGGAGTCGGGTTGGGGAAGTATGGGGATCGTGGGAACTCTGGGACACGGGGTCGGCGGCGAACTGGAAATGACGCCGCACACGACGCCCGGTCCCGTCGAACTCCACACCCTGTTCAGGAAGATGGTCGACGACGGGTGTAACGGGGTGGTCATGGAGGTCAGTTCTCATGCGGTGCGGCAACATCGTGTGTGGGGATTGGACTTCAACATCGGGATACTTACAAACGTAACCCATGACCACCTCGACTATCACAAAACGATCGAGGACTACCGCGCAGCCAAGCGGGAGTTCTGCGATTCGTTGACCGCGTCCGGCCGGCGCCGGCCCGCGGGGAAGCTGGTCTACTCGCGGGACGACGATGTCGCCCGCCTGATCGGCGAGGGGTTCGACGGTGAGGCCATCGGCGTATCGGTCGCGGACGCCGGGAGTGTGGGAGTGGCGGATGTCGTCGCTTCGGACGTCGAAGCGACGCTCGGTGGGACCTCGTTTACCCTCCGGATCGCCGGAGAGGGCGACATTCGTGTGAAAATGCGGTTGCTCGGGACCTTCTGCGCGGCCAACGCGGTGCTGGCCGCCGGTGGCGCCCGGGCGACGGGTGTCGGTATCAAAGCAATCAAAGCCGGTCTGGAAGGGCTGGCCCGCATCCCCGGACGCTTCGAGGCGATCGGCGGGGCCGGCAAACCCGTCGTTATCATCGACTACAGCCATACCCCCGACAGCATGGAGCGCGTCCTGCGGACGTGTCGAGAACTCGAACCCGGGCGGCTCGTGACAGTATTCGGGTGCGGCGGCGATCGCGACTCTTCCAAGCGTCCGCTGATGGGACGCGTCGCCCAGAAGATATCCGATCACGTTTACGTCACGATGGACAACCCGCGCTCGGAGCGAGTCGAAACGATAATTGCCGACATCCTCTCCGGTGTGGACGCTTCCGCCGGGGGAGTAGAGGTCGAGACCGACCGTGGTGCGGCGATCCACCGTGCAATCGATCGGGCGGGCGCCGATGACATCGTGGCGCTGCTGGGCAAGGGAATCGAAGAATACCAGATCGTCGGGGACGGGCGGTTGCCGTTCAGCGACAGAAATGAAGCCGGGGACGCCCTTGCGCATTGGAGGGCCAGATGAACGTCCGGTCGCTGGAATGGGTTGCCTCGACGCTGGCCGCAGCCGACGACGGCCTGCTGGTAAGAAACGGCGTGGGCGACAGCGGTGAGAACGGATGGACCGGCGCCGCCGTCGACAGCCGCGCCGACTGTTCGGGCCGGTTGTTCTTCGCCCTGCGTGGCGAGAATGTCGACGGCCACCGTTACGTGACCAACGCGTTTTCGGCCGGAAGCGCCGCGGCGATTATTGACGACGAGTCCGTCTGCGCGGACCTGGAAAGCGCCGGGATACCGTACCTCTTCGTCGAGGACAGCGCGCGCGCACTGCGGGAGCTCGCCCGGGCGTACCGGGCGCAACTCGAGGTCCGTGTCATTGCGATCACCGGGAGCGCCGGCAAGACCACGACCAAGGAATATGTCCGGCACATCTTGAAGTCGAAGTACCGCGTGTTCGCCAACCCCGGCAATTTCAACAGCATGATCGGCGTGCCGGTCACAATTCTCGAAACCGACGGCGACAACGAATATCTGGTATCCGAAGTCGGCGCCAACCAGCCGGGAGAGGTCGGATTTCTGTCGGAAATGCTCCAGCCGGAGATCGGAGTGATTACAAATGTAGGCGATGCTCACGTGGGCATGTTCGGTTCTGTGGAGAACATCGCGCACGCCAAGGCGGAGCTCCTCGACCACGTCGCCTCCCTCGGATGCGCGGTGCTCCCGCGCGACGACGCGTGGTTCGAGTTCTTTTCCGGCCGGGCCGCCGCGCGCACGGTGACATTCGGCCGCTCGGAAAGTGCCGACTTCATCCTGTCGAACGTCGGCCCCCGCCAGGACGCGGGCGGGATGTCCCTCCAGGTCAACGGCGAAGAGCTGGAAGTGGGGGCTGTCGGTGAATACAACGCCCTCAACGCGTGCGCCGCTTTTGCGGTGGGCGATGTCTGCGGAGTCGAGCACTCGCGCATCCGCGAAGCCCTCGCCGGCGTCGCGCCGATGCCGGGCCGTGGACGCGTGCACCGCGCGGGTGGCGTGACGGTAATTGACGAGTCGTACAACGCGAGCCCGGCCAGCATGAGCGCGTCGGTGGAGATGCTCGGTTCGATGGAAGCATCCCGGCGTACGGCCGTTCTCGGGGACATGAAGGAACTGGGCGGGTACTCGGACGATCGTCACCGCGCCCTTGGCGAGCGTCTGGCGGAGGCGGTGGTCGACGCCGTTTTCTGGCTCGGGGACGAGGCCGCCTCGGTTCGGGAAGGGTACGAACACGCGGGTGGCAAGTCGGATTTCAAGGCGTGTAAAACTCTCGACGAGCTTACGACCGAAGTCGTCGCCCACGTGCGCGCCGGAGACGCGGTACTAGTCAAGGCGTCGCGATCCGTCGGACTCGACGGATTCGTCGCCGTTCTGCTCGATCGACTCGAATCGAATACGGAGAACTGATGCTCTATCACCTGCTGTATCCGCTACACACATATTTTTCCGCGTTTAACGTGTTTCGATATATCACGTTTCGTGCGGCTTACGCGATGGTGACGGCGTTGCTGATCAGTTTCATCCTGGGTCCCATCCTGATTCGCCTGTTGCAGAAGATGCAGGTCCATCAGCCGATACGCGAAGAAGGACCGCGGACGCACATGGCCAAGACGGGCACTCCGACGATGGGCGGCCTGCTCATCCTGAGTGCCATCCTGATACCGTCGCTGTTGTGGTGCAACCTGGCGAACCCGTACATCCAGATCACGTTGATAACAACCGTGTGGATGGGGCTGATCGGATTTCTAGACGACTGGCTGCGCGTGATCAGGAAGCGGCCAAAAGGACTGGTCGGGAGATACAAACTCGTCGGGCAGATGACGTTGGGGTTGGGCTTGGGGGTTTTTCTTTACCTGAATCCGTTCGTCGAGGACGCGGGGACATTGACTTCGATTCCGTTCGTGAAGGGGCTCTTCATCAATTTCGGCTTCGTGTACGTGGCTCTGGTGATGTTCGTCCTCACCGGGGCGAGCAACGCCGTCAATCTGAGCGACGGCATTGACGGTCTCGCCATCGGGCTGTGTACATTCTGTTTCGCCGCCTTCGCCGGGCTCGCCTACCTGAGCGGTCACAGGGGATTCTCTGACTATCTCAATATCATGTACATGCCGGGCAGTGGTGAACTCAGTGTCTACTGCATGTCGGTGGTTGGTGCCTGCCTCGGATTTCTCTGGTTCAACAGCCATCCCGCCGAGGTTTTCATGGGAGACACCGGGTCCCTGGCACTGGGTGGTGCGCTGGGTGTTGTGGCCGTCCTGCTCAAGAGGGAATTGCTGCTGCTTATCATCGGCGGCGTGTTCGTTGCCGAAACACTCAGCGTCATTTTGCAGGTGGCATCGTTCAAATTAACCGGAAAACGGATATTCCGTATGGCGCCGCTCCACCATCACTTCGAGCTTTCGGGGTGGCACGAGAGCAAAGTTGTTGTTCGATTCTGGATCGTCGGCGTGTTGCTGGCGCTCCTCAGCTTGAGTACCTTGAAGTTGCAGTAACGAATCATGGCGTTCCTGGATGACAAAAGATACTTCGTCTTCGGATTGGGGATCAGCGGCCGCGCGGTGGCCAGTCTGCTCGCCGCCGACGGCCGCGAAGTCGTGGCCTGCGACGATAACGCGGCGGCCGCCGCCGGGTTCGCCGCGGAAACGCCGGTCGCGGCCAGGGCCGCTGGGCTGTCCATCGTCTATTCCGGCCCGGATGTCGATGCCGTCGAGTTGCTGCGTTCGTGCGACCGAATGGTTGTGAGCCCGGGTGTGCCGCTCGGCCACCCCCTGGTGGTGGCCGCGCGAAGCGCCGGCATGCCGGTCGACGGCGAAATCGAGGCGGCCTTCCACTTTACGCGGGCCGGCATCGCGGCCGTTACGGGGACCAACGGCAAATCGACGACCGTCGGAATTATCGGAAATATACTGGAGACGGCAGGCGTCCGGTCCGTGGTCGCGGGCAACGTCGGCACCCCGTTCGCCAGTGTGGTCGGCGGCGCGGATGACTTTGAAACGATTGTGCTGGAGCTGAGTAGTTTCCAACTCGATACCATCGACGAGTTTCGGGCCGGCGTCGCCGTGCTGCTCAACGTCACACCCGATCACCTCGATCGCTATCATCATTCATTCGATGAATACGCCGTGTCGAAGGCGCGGATACTGAACCGCGCCGACGATGACACGTGGTTTGTCTACAACGACGCCGACACCGTCTGCCGGTCGATCTCGGGCGGATTCGCCGGTAACAAGGCGGCGTTCAGTTCGATCGGACGGCCGCAGGGAACTCACGTCTGCTACCTCGATGGAGGCACGATCCGTCGCGACTGGGGCTCGGGCGAAGAGGACGTGCTCGACGCGTCTGAATTCACGCCCGTCGGCCTTCACAATCTCGAAAACGCCATGGCAGCCGTTGGCGCGGCGGGCGCGATGGGGGTGTCGCTCGACGCGATCCGGGACGGATTACGATCCTATCGGCCATTGCCGCACCGTATGGAACCGGTCCGGATCGTTGCCGGTGTGACGTTCATCAACGACTCGAAGGCGACCAACGTCGACGCCACGATCAAGGGTCTCATGGGGCTCGACGGAGGCGCCGTGCTCATACTGGGTGGAAGAGACAAAGAAGGCGATTTCAGCGCGCTGGTGCCGCACCTCGGGCGGGTACGCAGAGTTCTTTTGATCGGCGAAGCCCGCGGTGTTATCCGGGAGGCCCTCGATGGGAAGTGCGACCTGGAAGACGTGGATGACATGGCCGCCGCGGTGAACGCCGCCGTCACGTACGCGAGAACGGGCGACACGGTTTTGCTGGCGCCGGCGTGCGCCAGCTTCGACATGTTCGACAATTATCAACACAGGGGGGAGGTGTTCCGGTCGTGCGTCAACGCATTGACCGCTGAT
>CBDUWU010000131.1:0-9301 GCA_965371015.1 uncultured bacterium
TTTTGTCCTGTTGTTCACCCTCGTCCTCCAGCTCTGGTGGCCGGTGTCGTTGACAGTCGCCATCCTGCTTGGCGACTGGATCCTGTTCCGAAGGCGCCGCGGCGCGACGCTCGCGCGGTACCGTGTCAGCCCTCTCCGCCTGAGGACCGTCGCCGACCACCGCGCCGTCGACGAGATGTACGAGAGGGAAGGGAAGCGTCAGCCGAGCATGTCGGACTGGGTGGAGTTGTCGGCCAGAGTGACCGGTGCAACCATCGGCGCAACCGGTAATAAGACCGGCCGCACCACAACCGGTGGCGCGACCGGCGACGCTGACGGCAGCTCAACCGGCGATGCGTCCGGCGCGGCGGCCGGAGGCACACGTGGCGACGAAGACTTCGCGGACAACGAACGCTACCTCGACATCCGCCGGGTGTACGACCAGTATCCCCGCGAGGTGGAAACGGTCGTCGATGTGGGAGCCAACGACGGCCGGGCGACGTGGCGCTTCGGAGTCGGGGCGGGACGGACCGTTGTCGGCATCGATGTGAGTCATCTCCTGCTCCAGAGATTTCGTGAAAACCTCCCCGGCCAGACCGCCCTCCAGGCTGACGGCGCCTGCCTGCCGCTGGCCGACGGATGCGCTGACTTTCTTTTCTGCACCGAAACCCTCGAACACATACCCGACCCCGAGGCGGCCGTTGCGGAATTCCTGCGCGTGCTCAAGCCGGGCGGCTGGTTGATGATCCAGAGCCCCAATGCGCACCGCCTGCGCAACCTCAACCCGTTCCACCTTCTCACACTGCTGGCGAGCCTCGTATCCGACCGCGTGCTGCAGAAGAAAACGGTCCACGAAAACACGTGGCACAACGGGATTACCGACCACTGGGATTTTTCGATGCAGGACTATGAAGGGATGATCGGGCGCGCCGGTGGCACCGTCATCGATCTGCGGAGCTCGCAGTTCTTCGTACCCCGGTTTCTTCTGGGGGAAGACAAGGAATCGTTCCTCGCCTGGGAACGCCGGCTCTCCCGGATTTCCGGCGTCCGCTATTTTGGCGGCGACCTCGTCGTCGTCGCCACCAGGTCTCTTTAGCTGAAAGGGATAACGGCCGGGGCCCTCTATTTGATGCCGATGACCTCGCGCGCTTCCTTCGCGGAGGCGACGTCACGCCCGATCTGGCGCGAGAAGTTCGCCACGCGCTCGATGAGCTGCGAATTGGTCGCGAGTTCTTTCGCGTCCTGGTCGAACCAGATGTTGTCCTCTATCCCGACCCGGACATGCCCTCCCATCAATATCGACGCGAAATTCATCTTGAGCTGGAACTTCCCGATACCGGCGCCGCCCCACTGCACTCCCGGCGGAAGGCTCATAACCATGTGGGACAAGTCGAACAGCGTCCCCGGCGCCGAAAAAATCGAACCGAGAAGCAGGTTATAGTAAAACGGCTCCTCCAGCACACCGCGCTTGATCAATACCTTGGTCGTCTGGATCATCCCCGTTTCGAAACACTCGATTTCCGGCACGATACCGCGATCCCTCATCGCCGTGGCGAGGTTTTTGACCATCTCGGGGTCGTTAATCGATGCCTGCCCGGGAAAGTTGAGTGACCCCATGGTGAGACTCCCCATGTCCGGTTTGGCGTCGCCCTCGAGCTCGAGCACATTGGAGCGGTACTCGAACGTGTTGTGGATGCGGCCGCTCGTCGAGGCACAGATGATTGTGGCGGTATGCCGAGGTCATATATCGGATCCATCGGTTACTCCCCCTTTTTTCGACTCTTGTCCCACTGGACGAGATCGACCTGCAGGGTGGTCCACTGATCGATATCCGGGTCACCATACTCGTGTACCTTGTCCAGTTTTCCCACCTCGCGATAACCAAAATGTTTCTTGTAGAACGCGATCGACGCCGGAAGATCGGCGTTGGTGATCAACTTGTGAATACCCTCTGCCAGCATCTCCTCCATGCGGCGCTCCTGGAGCTTGAAGCCGATGCCGAGACCACGGCACTTCGGGTCGACGACCATCAACTCGGTTTTGGCGTCCGTCGGTGAGAGGATCTTGTAGCCGCAGAATCCCACGACTTCGCCGTCGAGGCGGGCGACAAAGTAGTTTTCCCACGTGACCGACGGCACCTCCTCCGACGGGATATGATGCATGTTGGCCTGTTCGAGGAGCTCGAAGATGCGGGGACGGTCTTTCGGCCGGGCTTTTTCGATCACGAGCGACACGACATCCCTCCTCCGTTATGTCGATGCTTAATTGTACCAAGCGGCCGTGGGCGGGGAGCACCGAAAATGACCGCCCCGCGTATTGACAGCCGGTGGAAACGTGTTAATACTTATAAAGTACGTGGTTATCCAGAAAGGATGCCGATGAAAAACCTTGCTTTGCTGGCGCTCGTTCTCGCTCTGGGCCTGCCGGGCCCCGCGACGGCGAACCCGCTGCCCTGGGCGAAGGTCGGATTCTACGGCGATGCCGAGGGTACGGTCCACGCCGTCTACGACTCCGCTCCCGGTACGCTCGTCATCTACGTGGTGCTGCGAAACATGGCTCCCGACGGCGCGGGGACGGTCCGCTTTTCGGCGGTACCGCCGCCATGTTTCGATGCCGTTCATCTCGGCGAATCGAGCGACTACCCCGTCACGGGAGACTCGCAGGCGGGCGCCTGGGTGTTGCCCCTGAATTGTTCGCAGGGTGTGTACCTCGTCATGACCATTGTGTACACGGTCCGGGGGGGGACGTGGGACTGCTGCTGGTTCGAGCCGCAGCCGTTACCCGGGGAATCGCAGGTCGACGCGACCGATTGCTCTATGGTGGGGTTCGAATGGATAGCGACCGAGGGGCTCTGGATCAACCCCAACAATCCGATGACGTGCACGGCGCCCGTCGAAGCAACCACGTGGGGCGCGATCAAGGCGCTGTATCGCTGAGAGCGGCCGGCTTCCAACGCAGGCAGAGATCACGGTCGGGCATGAAGTCCTCCCGGCTGAATTCATAGCGGCGTCCGCCACCGTTACCCGCCACCGGAAAGACCTCGTAAGCCGTCCATTCCAGCTCCAGCCCTTCCGACAACGTGATCACGAAATCGGCCGACTTCAGCGGCCGTTCCCACGCCGCCGTCGTCGTCAGTATGTAGCACGCCGACCGGTCCCGGCACGCCTGCCGGTAGACGACGCGAATACCCACCGACCCCTGTGCCGGGATCTCCACCGAAAACACCACGCCGTCTTCCCGCACGCCGAACTCGACGGGACTTTTCCGATGCCATACCGAAATCGAATCGGGGTAGGGGTGGGTCGAGTCGACGGGAAAGGGATAGAACAGCGTCTGGGGCCGGGCGTACGGGGCGGGATTTCTCAGGACGTATATTCCGTCGACCGTGATCGAGGTGTCTTCGACGGCGATAGAGATCCGCTCGCGGGCGAACTCGATGTCACCCGGGGGCTGCGACACCGCCGCTGTCCCCGCGGCCAACAGAAACGCCGCGGTCGCGAGTATCAGCCACGGCGATCCGAATCGCCAACCGGACGGGCGTGCTCCCGGTTCTTTGTCTCCCATCGCGCGATTATATCAGACTCCGGGGGGTAGAGCGCGCGACATATGACGCCACGGCCCGCCGCCCGGGCACATTAGCCGCCTCAGAATCGGGATAATCAGATATAATGAGCCAAAATGAAAGAAACCTCCAACATTGAAGATGTAACCGGTAACCGCGGGGACAATTCGTCGTTTCAACTCGAAGACGGAGCCCGGGTCGCCGTCATCGGGGGTGGACCCGCCGGTTCGTTTTTTGCCTACTTTCTCCACGAACTCGCCGATCGATTCGGCCGCGAAGTGGAAGTGGTTATCTACGAACCGCGCGACTACTCGGGCGTTGGGCCTGCGTCGTGCAACATGTGCGGCGGCATCATCTCGGAAACACTCGTCCAGAATCTCGCCGCCGAGGGCATCAACCTCCCCGCCGACGTCGTCCAGCGCGGCGTCGACTCGTACATGCTCCACATGGACGTCGGGGACACGAGAATCGACACGCCGCTCAATGAAATGCGGATCGGCACCGTCTATCGCGCCACCGGTCCACGCGACCTCAAGGAGTCCAAGTGGCGCAGTTTCGACGGGTTTCTCCTCGGTCTGGCGCAGGAGCGGGGGGCGCGCCTGGTCGCCTCGCGCGTCGAGAGCATCGGATGGGAGGAAGGACGGCCCGTCATTACCGCCAAAGACGGCACAAAGGAGACCTTTGACCTGCTCGTCGTCGCCACCGGCGTCAACGCCCAGTCGCACAAGCTCTTCGAGGGGACGGCCCTCGACTACGAACCGCCCGCGACGACCAAGACGTTTATCCGCGAGTTCTTCCTCGGCGTCGATACGATCAACGAACACGTGGGCAGTTCGATGCACGTGTTCCTGCTCAACCTTCCCGGGCTCGAGTTCGCCGCCATCATACCCAAGGGTGACTACGTATCGGTCTGCCTCCTCGGCGACGCCATCGACAAGAGCACGCTGGCGACGTTTCTGGAATCTCCCGAGGTCTTGCGGTGCATGCCGCCCGGCTGGGAGGCGAATAGCATTTCGTGTCAGTGCTCGCCGAAGATGAACATCGGCGCTGCGAAAGCGCCGTTCGCCGACCGGGTCGTCTTCATCGGCGATTGCGGTGTGACGAGGCTCTACAAGGACGGGATCGGCGCCGCCTACCGGACCGCCAAGGCGGCCGCCTCGACGGCGGTTTTCCAGGGCGTGTCGAAGGACGATTTCGAAAGGCACTTCTGGCCGGTGTGCCGGTCGATCGACGGAGATAACTCGATCGGCAAGTTCCTGTTCAAATTCACGGAGTACATTCAGAAGTACCCGTTTGCCCGGCGCGCGATCCGCCGCATGGTCGCCGAAGAGCAGAAGAAGGGTGGCCCGCAGCGACGGATGAGCATGGTGTTGTGGGATCTCTTCACCGGGAGCGCGACGTATAGCAACATCCTCAAGCGCACGCTGCGCCCGGCTTTTATCGGGCGGCTTGCCGGCAACGTGGCCATCGCCCTGGTGTCGCCGTCAGGCTCCGGTGGACCGGAAATCAAATCAAAGGGAGAGACAAGTCAATGAACGTCAATGATTCGGGCGCTCTGGGAAAAACGTACGAAGACGGCGAGGTCATCATCCGCGAGGGCGAATCGGGGGACTGTCTCTACGTCGTCCAGGAGGGTGAAGTCGAAGTCTACACGGAGAGGGAAGGGACGGAAGTCGCACTCGCCGTCCGCACGACGGGAGACCTCCTCGGTGAGATGTCGATTTTCGAGCACGAGGTCCGGTCCGCCAGCGTACGAGCCCGCGGCCGCGCACGAGTGCTCACACTGGACAAGAAGAACTTCCTGCGCCGTATCAACGAAGACCCTTCGCTCGCGTTCCGCATTGTCCAGACTATGTCACGGCGCATCCGTGAACTCAGCGAAGAAGTTGCCCGCCTCAAGCGTGGAGAGTAGCGCGGCATGAACTGCCCCAAATGCGAAGCCGGCAACCCGGAGCTCGCCCGGTTCTGTCTCAACTGTGGCGAGGCGCTCCAGTTCGGTCCCGGCCTCGCGTGTCCCCGCTGCGGCGGCGACATCCCCGGCAGCGCTTACTACTGTCCCGGATGCGGGCGACCCGTCGAGGGGATGGGAGACTCGTCGTCACTCGGCCGGGGCGCGGCGCTCCCCGCCGACGCCCTCCAGCGTCTCATGCCGAAGCAATACCTCCGCCAACTCCTCGCGCAAAAAGGCAAGGTCAGCGGCGAACGCCGCGTTGTGACCATGCTCTTCTTTGACGTCGTCGACTCGACCGGCATCGCCGAATCGCTCGACCCCGAGGACGTCGTAGAGGTAATGAACGGCGCCTTCGAAGTCCTCGTCAAACCGATTTATCGTTACAAAGGCACTCTGGCTCGGTTGATGGGGGACGGCGTACTGTCGTTTTTCGGCGCGCCCATCGCACACGAAGATGACCCTGTCCGCGCCTGCCACGCTGCCCTGGACATTGTCGCGGCGGCGCGCGTTTACGCCGGACGACTCCGGCGCGAGCGCGGGATCGAACGCTTCGACGTCAGGGTGGGGATCAACACGGGGCTCGTTGTCGTCGGAGAAGTCGGCGCCGACCTGCGCGTCGAGTACACCGCCATGGGGAACGCCGTCAATCTGGCGGCGCGTATGGAAAGTGCCGCCGAGCCCGGGAGCGTCCTCATCACCGACAACACCCGCCGGCTCCTCGGGGACGAATTCGAAACGCGCGACACGGGACGCATCCAGGTCAAGGGTAAGCGCGAACCTGTCCAGACGTTTGCCGTCGTGCGCGCTCTCGTGCGGACGACTTCCGGTGGTGCGGGGACCCGGTCGCCACTCGTGGGGCGCGATGTCGAACGGCGTCGCCTTCTCGAAGCGATCCACGGCGTAAAACATGAACAGGGAGCGGTGGCCGCCGTGATCGCCGATCCGGGCCTCGGTAAAACGCGCCTCGTCGCCGAGGCGCGCAGGGAGCGTTCGGAAGACGTCTGGTGGAGCGAGGGCCGCTGTGCGTCGTATACAGCCGACGTCGGCTGCTGGGTCGCCGGCGAAGTCCTGCGCGGGCTGCTCGGCATCGACCTGGCCACGGAACCGGCGGAAGCACAGCGGGCGCTACGCGACGGCGTCGGCGATTCGGCCGAGCTGTTTGGTCCACTGGCGAGCGTTCTCGGGCTGCCTGGCGACGACTCCGGGGCCGGCGACACCGGCGATCTTATTGTGAGCGCTTACAGCGACTACATCGAGCAGCTCGCTCGCGAGCGCCCCGTCGTGCTCGTGTGGGAGAACCTGCACTGGGCCGATTCCCGGTCGCTCGAGATCCTCGAATCGCTCGCGTCGCTCTCCGCCGCGACTCCGGTGCTGTTGTTGCTGACGTGGCGTCCCGGTGGTTCCGCCGTACGCGGGCTGGAAGACCGCGTACGCGCCGCCGCCGGTGCCGGGGGCTCGCTCGAAACGATGACGCTCGCGCCGCTTGGCCGTGACGACAGCGCGAAACTTCTCCAAAATCTGGCGGACGGAAACGAGATCCCCGGCGATGTACTCGAGGTGATACTCGAGAGCGCCGAAGGTAACGCTTTTTTCCTCGAAGAAATACTGAAGTCGCTGCTCGACGCCGAGTTGCTCACGCTCGACGGCACCCGCGTCGTGGCGAGTTCGCCGCTGGCGCGTATCGACATTCCGGATACCGTCCACGGCGCCATCATGTCGCGCGTCGACCGACTGTTTCCGCGCGAAAAGCGAACTCTGCAAGCGGCGTCGGTCATAGGCCGGGCGTTTCCGCACGAAGTCCTCACCCGCGTGGCGGGTGACGACGTAGGGCACGACCAGGTCGGTGACTCGATCAATTCGCTCCGCCAGCAGGACTTTCTGCGCGAACAGACCGAAGACGATACCGTCGCCGGAGGCGCCTCCGCCGGACGGTTTGGAGCGGGCGAGTCTTTATACATGTTCAACAACTCGATGACGGCGGACGTCGTTTACGACAGCATACTCAGGGCGCAGCGTCGTGAGCTCCACGAAAGGACCGGCCGCGCGATCGAGCAGATGTTTGCCGGCCGCACCGGCGACGTGGCTCCGTTGCTCGCGTATCACTACGAAAAAAGCGCCGCCGTCGACAAGGCATTCGAACACACAGTGCTGGCTGCGGAGCGGGCCGCCCGCATATACGCCAACGACGAAGCGGCCGCGCGCTACCGGCGCGCACTCGAACTCGTGGGGGGTATGCCCGACGCGGCCCCGGACGGGGCGGTACTCGCCGCCCACGAGGGCCTCGGAGACGTGCACTTCGTCACCAGCGATTACGCGGCGGCGGTGGACCAGTACGACCGGGCGCTCGGGCTCTGCACCGGGGAGCCCGTGCGGGTGCGGCTCAACCGCAAGAAGGGCCAGCTGTGCGAGAAGTGGGGGCGTTACGAAGACGCGAGCCGCTTCTTCGAGGCGGCGATGGCCGACCTCGCCGTTCCCATCGACACGACCGAGGCGGCGCACATCTATGGCGGCCTCGGAATGGCGTGTTACCGCCGCGGCGATATCGACGAAGCGTTCAAGTACCTGCGCATGGCCGAAGAGATGATGCACGCGGCGGGAAACCGGCCGGGGCTGGCGGCGGCGCACAACAACCTCGGGATGGCGTGCGGCAGACAGGGCGACTGGGAGGCCGCCGCCGGGCACCTTGCCCGCTCGCTCGAGCTCCGCGAAGAACTGCGCGATACGTACGGACTGGCGGCCTCGCACAATAACCTCGGCCTCGTCCACCACCGCCGCGGCGACCTCGACACGGCGGTGCACCACCTCGAAACGAGCCTGGACCTGTTCCAGCAACTCGGAAACCGGCACGGCCTTGCCCGCGTGTACGACAACCTCAGCCACGTCCACATGGACGGCGGCGACGAGGAGCGGGCAATGGAGCTGGTCAAGAAATCGGTCGCCATCCTGGCCGAGATCAGCATGGACAACGACGAGATCCTGACGGAGATGTGGCAGTCGGGCGAGTGGTAGATCGCTATCCGCGGCGTCAGCCGCGGCTACCGCCGCGCTCCAGGCGTTCGGCTTCGGCCACCATATTCCTGACCATACTGCCGAACACCCATCCGTGGGCCGGCACCATCGCCCACCAGTAGAGGTGGCCGAATACGCCGTCCGGCTCGAACTTTGCCGTGTGGGTGAGGATCGATCCCGCGCCCGACGGCGCCGGGTCGATGTCGAACTCGAGCGCCGCGATGCCCGGGACTTTCATTTCGGCGATGAGGTGCACCCTCTTCGGTTCTTCGACATTTACGACCCGCCAGAAACCGACTCTGTCGTCGAGCTCGAGGCGGTCCGGGTGGCGCCGGGCCCCGCCCATGCCGGGTCCCCCCACCATCCGGTCGAGAACGCCGCGCAACCGCCACAGCCAGTCGGGCGAGTACCACCCGTTTTCACCGCCGATGCGGCACACGATTTTGAACATCGCGTCAACGGAAGCGGTGGTGCGCTGCATTCGGCGGTCAACGTAGACTTTCATCCGCAGTCCATCCGGAAGAGTGTGAGAGGTCGAAGGTCCCGGGGATTTTGACACCGGGACCCTCGAATGTCCAGACCCGGAACGCCGAACGGGCTGCGAAGCGTCCCGCGAGCTACAATATGCTTGCGAGAGGGACGTGGGCGACCGCGAGATCACTACATCTCGAACACGGCCGCGTGGAGGATGCGGTCCTCCCAGACGAGCGCCGCCGCCGTCGTCGAGTCGTCCTCCCAGCGGACGTCTTCCCCGAACCCGACGGACGGCGTGGCGCTCCACGTCAACTCACCCGGACGCA
>CBDUWU010000132.1:0-9147 GCA_965371015.1 uncultured bacterium
CTCGCCGGTCCGGATCTGGTCGCCGGCGGCCAGCGGCATGCCGAATGTCCCCTTGATCGTCGACCCGTCGGGCTTGACGATGCTGACTTCCCCGCTGCACGACATCAGGACGGCCAGCGGCGGCGCCCCGGCCGATCCGGCGATGACGTCCACAGGCCTCGACACCGGCTGTAACGCCAGGGTGCCGATGATTATCCCCAGAATCAGGTAACGTACGCGCATGGTCGAATCTCCTTCTCGGGTGCCCTGAATTTCTAACGTCTTGGAAATATGTCTGATATAATATCCAGGTGAGCGCCGGACGCTCCTCTGTATTATATGACAATTCAAACCCCCGAAAGTTGATAAAATTCCGGATCGAATCGAGGAAGGAGCCGCCATGGCGGAAGAAACGATATTCTCCAAAATCATCCGCAAGGAAATCCAGGCCGAGATCGTCTACGAGGACGATCGCGCGACGGCGTTCCGCGACATCAATCCGCAGGCGCCGACTCATATTCTGATCATCCCCAGGAAGGTCATCCCGACGGTGAACGACATTACGGAAGCGGACGAGGCCGATGTCGGGCATCTGCTCGCGGTGGCGGCGAAGGTGGCCGAGCAGGAAGGGATCGCCGAAGACGGCTACCGCCTGATCGTCAACTGCAACAAACACGGTGGCCAGGAAGTCTACCACCTCCACGTCCACTTGATGGGCGGCCGCCCGATGGGGCCGATGGTGGTTCGAAGGTAGTCGGCGACGGCGGATCGAAGAGGAGATACGCGTGATAAGAAGCTGTCTTTTGTGTTTGATGTTCACGTTGGTCGCTGCGGTTTCCCGCAGTGCGGGAGATGAACAGAAGCAGTCCCCGTTGTGGCCGGAGATCGAGCCGTACGAGACGGGATTCCTGCAGGTCTCCGATGTCCACAAGCTCTACTACGAACTGTGCGGCAACCCGGAAGGCACGCCGGTGATCGTGCTCCACGGCGGTCCGGGCGGCCGGTGCTCGCCGTACTATCGCCGGTTCTTCGACCCGGAAAAATTCCTCATCATTCTCCACGACCAGCGCGGCGCCGGGCGCTCGGAGCCGTACGCCGAGATCGAACAGAACGACACGTGGGAACTGATCGAGGACATCAACCGCCTGCGCGCCCACGTCGGCGTCGAGGGAAAGGTGGTCCTTTTCGGTGGCTCGTGGGGATCGACGCTGGGCCTGGCGTACGCGGAAGCCTGGCCGGGCAACGTCTCGGGACTCGTACTGCGCGGCGTCTTCACGGCGACACAGGCCGAGATCGACCACTTCTACCACGGCGGCGTCCGGCCGTTGTTCCCCGAGGCGTACGACCGGTTGCTCGCCTCTCTCCCCGATCCGGACCGGCGCCCGCTTCCGGAATATCTGTTCGAGCTGATCGAGAGCGGGGACGAAGAGGCGCGCAGGAAGTACGCGTACGAGTGGGCGCGTTACGAGTTGCGGATCGCCGCGCTCAATTTTTCGGATGAGCAGGTGGAGGAGTTCTTGGCGAACTACAATCCGCTGGCATTCGCGCGCCTGGAAAACTACTATATGGCCAATAGTTGTTTTCTCGAGGAGGGGCAGCTGTTGCGCGAAGCGGGGCGATTGGGTGACATCAGGGTGATCATGGTCAACGGCCGTTACGATGTGGTGTGTCCGCCGGTGACGGCGTATACTCTAGACGCGAAGCTGGCCAATTCGAAACTGGTGATCGCGGAAGCGTCGGGTCACTGGATGGGTGAACCGGCGATCGAGTCGGCGCTCATCGAGGCGATGCACGAATTCGAAGAGTGACGAGTTCAGTTGAGGAGGGAGATGCGGCTTTGAAAATGGTCGTGTTATATGGGTCGGTCCGCAGCGATCGTCAGGGTATCAAAGCGGCGCGGTTCGTCAAGCGGGCACTCGAGGAGCGCGGCCATGATGTCGAGCTGGTCGATCCTCTCGAGCGTAAACTCCCGCTCCTCGACAAGATGTACAAAGAGTACGCGGCGGGCGAGGCGCCGTCGGAAATGGAATCCCTCGCCGACCTGTATCGATCGGCGGACGCGTTTGTTTTTGTGACGGGCGAATACAACCACAGCATACCGCCGGCTCTGAAGAACCTGATCGACCACTTCATGAACGAATACTTCTGGCGCCCCGCGGGGATCGTGTCGTATTCCGCGGGGGCGTTCGGCGGTGTGCGCGCCGCCGTGCACCTGAGGACTATACTGGGTGAAGTGGGCATGGTGACGATACCGTCGATGTTTCCCGTGTCAAAAGTACAGGCGGCGTTCGACGACGACGGCAAAGCCCTCGACGACACGTACCCGAAACGGATTCAGCGCTTCCTCAAAGAGCTCGATTGGTACGCGGAGGCTCTCAAGGTTGCGCGGGAGAAAGGTGTTCCGTACGAGTGAACGAAGAAAACGCGATTAAACTCCCCCGGCCGCGGCTCAAGACCGGCGTGACAATCGAAGAAGCGCTGCGCCGCCGCCGTTCGACGCGGATCTTCCCGGACAAGCCGGTGTCCATCGAGCAGGTGTCACAACTTCTGTGGGCGGCGCAGGGAGTGACGGGTGCGTTCAACGAACGCACGGCGCCGTCGGCGGGCGGGACGTTTCCTCTGGAAATGTACCTGGTCGCCGGCCGGATCGACCGCCTGTCCTCCGGGGTTTACAAGTACCGCTTCCGCACGCACGAACTCGTACGTGTCGCCAAGGTCGACCTGAGGTCGGATCTTGCCGAGGCTTGCCTCGGCCAGGACTGCATCCGGCGTTGTGCCGCGGCTGCCGTGCTGACCGCCGTCTACCAGAGGACCATCGACGAATACGGTGAGCGCGGCACGCGCTACGTCCACATGGAAGTCGGCCACGTCGGGCAGAATTTTCACCTCCTCGCGGGCGCCCTCGGATTGGGCACCGTGATGGTGGGGGCGTTCGACGATGTCGCCGTTTCTCGCGTCCTCGGCCTGCCCGAAGAAGAAGCCCCCGTCTATATCATGCCCATGGGCCGTCTGCCCTGACCTCTAACTCCTTCCAGAAAAACCGTTTCGGTGGTTCATCGCGTTAAAAAAAGACTTGGGCATCCATTTTGCACTTCGTCCAATCCGACAAATTGCGTTGACCGAAAACCTGACACCTGTACGTGGTCCTGTCTGATGACGGCTCATACGGTCGCGCGCCGAAAGGAGCTGGAATCGATTATGCGAAATGCGAATACCAATGTGAACTGGGCGGACATCGACATCCGGTTGGCCAACTCCGAGGACGCCCCGGTGATCGAGGACGTTTTGAGCCAGTCGTTCGAGGAATACAAAACGCACTACACCGCCGGCGCCTTCCAGGCGGCCGCCCCGCCGTTGAAGGTCATCCTGCGGCGGATGGAAGAGGGCCCCGTCTGGGTGGCCGAACAGGACGGCGAGGTCGTGGGTACTATTTCCGTGTGGCGCAAGGGCATCACGCTCCTCCTGCGCGGACTGGCGGTGCCCCCGGCGGAGCGCGGCAGGGCCATAGGCAAACTGCTCCTGATCCACGTGGCGCGTTACGCGTCCGAGAACGGCTGCCGGCGGATGGCGTTGACGGCGAGTCCGTTTCTCGCGCGGGCACTCCGCGAGGTCGAGCAGTTCGGCTTCGAGCGCTCGCGGACCGGCCCCGAGAGCGTCCACGGTACACCCGTCTACAACCTGACCAAGAGGGTCTAGAGCGTCGGGTTGGCTACGGTCCCGGGTAAGGGCCGCCTTTCTTTTCGACGCCCGATCTGGTATATTGAGGCGGCCGGTCCGACGGTTCGGACCGGCCGTTTCACGTCCACGGACGGGCAACAATCCCGATGTACAAGATAGCCTTCGAGACTTTCGGCTGCAGGCTCAACCAGGCCGAGACGGCCACGCTGGCCCGCCAGTTCATGGCCAGGGGGTACGAGGTCATCGACGACCCGCTCTCGGCCGACCTCTACGTGGTCAATACGTGCAACCTCACTTCGCCGGCCACTTCGAAGTGCCGGCGCAAGATCCGCTCGGTGATCCGTCGTAACCCCGGCGCGTGTGTAGCGGCGATCGGCTGTTACGCGCAGACGGACGCCGAGAACCTGAAGGAAATCGAAGGCCTCGACTACATCGTCGGCACGTCGGACAAACTCCGTCTCGCCGAGATCATCCCCGAGCCCGTCAAGCTCCCCGAACCGCTGATCGTCAACAACCCGGTCGACAAGGACACCTTCACTATCGACGAGGCGGGGCACTACCCGTGGAATACCCGCGCCAACCTCAAGGTGCAGGAGGGGTGCGACTTCGTTTGTTCGTTCTGCATCGTGCCGCGAAGCCGCGGCCGCGCGCGGAGCCGTGAGTTCGGCAACATCGTCGATGAAGCGCGCCTGCTCGCCGCGGCCGGTCACCGCGAACTGGTCGTCACGGGCGTGAACATGGGGACCTACCGCGACGGCAACTATCGTCTCTCCGACGTGCTGCGCGCGCTCAGTGACGTCGACGGTATCGACCGCATCCGGCTCAGTTCGATCGAGCCCACGACGATCGAGGACAAGGTCATCGCGCACATGGCCGAAGGCGGCAAGCTCTGTCCCTACGCCCACGTGCCCGCCCAGAGCGGCGACGCGGGAATACTCTCGGCGATGCGCCGCAAGCACGACTCGACGGGGTTCCGCCGGCTCCTCGAAGACGCGGTGGCGCGCGTGCCGGGGCTCGGCCTGGGCACCGACATCATGGTGGGATTTCCGGGCGAGAGCGAGTCGGCATTCGAGAATTCGTGCGAGTTGATGCGCGCCCTGCCGTGGACCAACATCCACGTGTTCAGTTTTTCGGCGCGCCAGCGTACGAGTGCGTGGAACATGGAAGACAAGGTTTCCGCCGGGGTGATCCGGGAACGGAGCGAAGCGATGCACAGGATCGCCGACATGAAAAAGGCCGAGTACTACGGCGCCCGGGAAGGCGAGACGCTGCGGGTGCTCTTTGAGGAGCGCGACCGGGACGGGCGCTGGATCGGATTCTCGGACAACTACGTCAAGGTGGCGGTGGACACGGACGGCGATCTGTCCAACCAGTTGCTGCCAGTTCGCGTCACCGGCCTGCTCCACACGGGCAAGAAGGGTTCCGGCGCCGCGCTGCTCGCCGCCGGCGTTCTTTTATAATGGGCACAGTGGTAAGGCCCTGCGTTTTCGGCCGTTAGGCGGCTTCGGCGCGCCGGCGGCACATTCCCGATCGCTCCTTTTAAAACTCCCGTCGATCTGGTATATTTATTTGATTGCTCACGGATAGCTAACTCATTGAACAATACTCAGTTGGATAAGCAAGTGACGCGACCGGCCACCATATTTATCGAGACCTACGGCTGCCAGATGAACGAGTACGACTCCGAACTCGTCAAGTCGATCTGCGGCAAGGAAGGTTACGGGGTTGCCGGCAGCGCGGCGGAAGCCGACGTGATCCTGCTCAATACTTGCGCGGTACGCGAGCGGGCGCACCTCAAGGTCTACGGCCGGCTCCAGATGCTCCGTCACGAAAAGGCGAGTCGCGGCGACGGCAATCGGCTGACGATCGGCGTGCTGGGGTGCATGGCGCAGAACCTCAAGGACGATCTCTGCGACGGTTACGACCACATCGACTTCATCGCCGGACCCGACAGCTATCGCCGGTTGCCCGACCTGATCGCCGCGGCCCGCGGCGGTGGCGGCGGCCCGGTGTCCGACATCAAACTGTCGCGCACGGAGACTTACTCGGGCGTCGACCCGGTGCGCAGCGGCGGTGTCAACGCGTGGCTGGCCGTGATGCGCGGGTGCGACAACATGTGCACGTTCTGCGTGGTGCCTTTTACACGCGGCCGTGAGCGGAGCCGCGACCCGGAGGGCGTGGTCGACGAAGCGAGGGCGCTGGCGCGCGAGGGGTACCGGCAGGTCACCCTCCTGGGCCAGAACGTCAACTCGTACCGGCACGGCGACGTCGCGTTCGCCGACCTCATTCGCCGCGTGGCGGACGTACCGGGTATCGAACGCGTCCGTTTTACTTCTCCGCATCCGAAGGACTTTCCCCGCGACCTGATCCGCGCAGTGGCCGAACACCCGAACATCTGCGGCCACATCCACCTGCCGCTGCAGGCGGGGAACGACCGCGTCCTCGAGCTGATGCGGCGTACGTACACCAACGCGTCGTTTCTCGAACTGGTCGCCGAGATGCGCGAGGTGATACCGGACCTGGGGTTGACGACGGATGTGATCGTGGGGTTTCCGACCGAGACCGACGAAGAGTACGAGGACACGCGGCGGTTGATGGAAGACATCCGCTTCGACTCCGCCTTTATCTTCAAGTATTCGGAACGAAAGGGCACCTACGCCCAGCGAAAACTCACCGACGATGTGTCTTCGGTGGTAAAGACCGACCGCATCGTCGAGCTCATCGATCTGCAGCAAAGAATTACCAACGAAATCAACGCCTCCCTGGTCGGAACCGGCCATCTGGTGCTCGCGGAAGAATTTGTCGACGGGGACCCGTCCCGGCTGATCGGCAGAACGGACAATTTCAAGACGACGGTAGTTCCCGCGGTTGGCGTCCGACCGGGCGACGTCGTGGGGGTAACGATCGTCGAGGTGCGGGGGGCGACGCTCTACGGCGGTCCCGTCCGCGGGGTCGCGTGCGCGACATCATAACGAAGGGATATTAATTACAGATGACAAGAGCACAATCGAATACGAGAAAGAAATCGGCCGAGTCGCGCGGCAGCGCGAAGACGCGAACGACGAGGGCCGCCATGGTGGCCCGCAACGGCCCGTCCGAGAGCGCCCGCGTCGAGGAAGACATGTGGGCGCTTGTTTTTGACAGCAAGAAGGACGGATGGGACAAGTCGAAGGGGCTTCGCAAGGACCGGGTGCCCAAGCCGAAACTGAAAGAAGACGTTTACCCCCTCGACGCGGCGCACGTGATACTGAAGGTACTGTACACGGGCGTGTGCGGGTCGGACGCGGGGATCTGGTTCCGGACCTCGTTCAAGGACATGATCCACGATTCGCTCGTGGCCGAGGGCAAGACCACCCGCATCGTCGGCCACGAAGTGCTGGGGCAGATCGTCGAGACCGGGTCGGTGACCGAGGCGCGGTACGGCTTCAAGAAGGGCGACATCGTCTCGACCGAGTCGCACATCATCTGCGGGATGTGCCACCAGTGCCTCATCGGCCAGACGCACGTGTGTACCAACGAGCAGATACTCGGTATCTCCGTCGACGGCGGATTTGCCGAGTACATCAAGCTTCCGGCGCGGGCGTTGTGGCCGACGGACACGAAGAAGATCCGCAAGGAGATCGGCGCCATCCAGGAGCCGTTCGGCAACGCGGTGCACGCCTGTTCCGTTTCCGATCTGCGCGGCAAAAACATCGCGATTTTCGGCACCGGTGCCATCGGCCAGTTCGCCATCATGATCGCGCGTGCGATGGGCGCGGGCCGCATCATCGGCGTCGAACCCGACCCCCACAACGCCAGGGTGGCGCTCGAACTCGGGGCCGACGAGGTGGTCGAGTTCACCCCCAAAAAAGACGGCTGGCGGTCCGACCCTGAAGTGGTGGAGGCCATCCAGGATATGGTGCGCGCCGACGGCGTCGACGTGTGCATCGAGATGGCGGGATTCAACTCGTCGGTCAACAATGCGTTGCGGTCCGTTCGCCGCGGCGGCGAAGTGGTGCTGTTCGGGATCCGCGGCGGCGATTTTCAGATCGAGAATTTTTCACGGGTGATCGTCAAGGGAACCACGATCAAAAACGTGATCGGACGGCGGATATTCGAGACGTGGGAGATCACGAAGAATCTGCTCGAGTCGAAGGACAACCACATCCAGAAGAAGATCTGGGATGTGATGCTCAAGAAGGGTCGCGGGACCGTCCTCGACATGAAGAACTACAACCCCGACAAGTTCGAAAAAAAGATCACCACTCACCCCAAAATACTGCTCAAATGGTAGGAGGTACCCGGACATGCTGGGTCCGTTGAAGGAAATCATCGAAAAAGAACTCGAGGGCATCCGCGAGGGTGGTCTCTACAAGGATGAACGCGAGATCCTCGGTCCCCAGGACGCGGCCATATCGGTCGGAGACGGGGAGGTCATCAATTTCTGCGCGAACAACTATCTCGGCCTGTCGTCGAGCGACTGGGTCATGGATGCGGCGCGGAAGGCGCTCGAGGAGTACGGCTACGGCATGTCGTCGGTGCGGTTCATCTGCGGCACGCAGGACCTCCACAAAAAGCTCGAAAGGACGATATCGGTGTTCTTCGGCACCGACGACACGATCCTGTACAGTTCGTGCTTCGACGCCAACGGCGGGTTGTTCGAAACCCTGCTGACCAAAGAAGACGTCATTATCAGTGATGCGCTCAACCACGCGAGCATCATCGACGGTATCCGCCTGTGCAAGGCCGACCGCAAGCGTTACGCGAACAGCGACATGGACGAGCTCGAGTCGATCCTCAAGGAGTGCAGCGGCCACCGCGTGCGCATGATCGCCACCGACGGCGTATTCAGCATGGACGGGTACATAGCGAAGCTCGACCAGATCTGCGACCTCGCGGAGAAGTACAACGCCGTCGTGATGGTGGACGACTCGCACGCCACCGGTTTTATCGGCAAGACCGGGCGCGGGACGCCCGAGTTCCACGGCGTACTCGACCGCGTCGACGTCATCACCTCGACGCTCGGCAAGGCCATGGGCGGCGCTTCCGGCGGTTTTACCACCGGCCGCAAAGAGATCGTCGAAATGCTGCGGCAGCGGTCGCGACCCTACCTCTTCTCCAACTCGCTCGCACCGCCCATAGTCGCCGCGTCGATGGCCGCGTTCCAGCACCTCGACGAGACCACCGAGCTGCGCGACCGCCTCGAGGAAAACACCCGGTTCTTCCGTCAGGCGCTCACATCAAAAGGCTTCGACATCAAGAAAGGCTTGACCCCCATCGTGCCCATCATGCTCGGCGACGCCAAACTCGCCCACGCCGTCGCCCACGACATGCTCGCCGAGGGAATCTACGTGATCGGCTTCAGCTTTCCCGTCGTGCCCAAAGGACAGGCGCGTATCCGCGTGCAGGTGTCGGCGGCACACACCAGGGAACACCTCGACCGCGCCGTAGAGGCATTCACCAAGGTCGGCAAGAAGCACGGGATTATCTCGTAGCAAACCGTTCAGCTCA
>CBDUWU010000133.1:0-9102 GCA_965371015.1 uncultured bacterium
TAACCACGGGCTTGAACATGCCGTGGCCGATGGCGACGAGGAAGTACACGGCCAGAAATCCCCAGAACCCGTTGGGGATGCCGAGGAGGAGGTACCCCGGTATCATCACGAGACACGAGGCGAGGAACATGCGCCGAAATCCATATCGATCGGCCAGAGCGCCGAAAACGGCGGGGAACAGGTAGAGGAAAAACGTCGCCAGCCCCTGGATCACGCCCCGGTCTTCGCTGGACATTCCCAGACCGCCGTCCGCGACCGCCCCGGTGAGGTAGAGGCTGCTGACGGCGAAGAAGCCGTACCAGCCCATGCGTTCGAAGATTTCCATGACGTTCGCCGCCCAGAACGAACTCGGAAATTGTTTCCAGATGGAGACTCGGGCCGGGGAAGGTGTAGCGTTGGCATCGCTGGACACGGTGACTCCTTTGCGATCGGGGATCGAAACGGGGAGCCGTGCCGCAGCACGGCCAGCAACGCACAAATACTAGCACGTTTGCCGCCGTGCGTCGAATCCCCCGCCCGGGGTCCGGACGCCGGCAGGCGCCCGGACCCCGGGGGGCGAGTCAGTTCTATTCGCGGTCGTGTCCGTCGCTGCGGCCGTTGTCGTAGAGGCCGACGATCTTGACGATTTTTCCCTTCGAATCACGTTCGAAGGTGAGGCGGAAGTAGTCCAGGTCGCCGACTCGAAACAGGTCCTCGGCCATGGGTTCCATCCGCATGGCGGCGCGGTCTTCGCGCTGGTAGAAGAGCCCGCCGCCATCGATGAATATTCGCCGCGGACCGTATTGCCCGACGTATTCTTTCATCCGCTTCTTCGAGATCTCGACGGGTTCGAGCCGGCTGTCGAGATCGAGCAGCGCCCACTCGAGGCCGGCCTTGTACGCCTCGTCCTCTTCCGCGTCGATGAGCTTGCGCAGAGCGTCGGCGTGCGCCACCTCGAGGGCCTGTTCAGCGGGGACGGCGATGTGGGGAATGACTCCGACGCCCTCCCAGCCTTCGTTGTTTTCGGGGTTATAGGCGCGGCCGTACGGCACTCGTATCAGGATGCGGAACCCGTCAAAATCAAAGACGTAACCGTTTACCGTGTGCCCGCCGCCGCCGGTGGTATCGCCCACGACGGTGGCGCGCTCGAGGTTCTTGAGGTCGAAGGTAAATTCCTCGGCGGCGGAAAACGTGTTTCCACTCGTGAGCACGTAGACGGGTTGTTCGGGGAGTCGACGGCCCGGCACGTAGTCGGCGCTGTATGACTGGACGGTTTTATTTTCAGCGCGGATATCCCAGTTGATCAGGTGGGTCTCCTCCTCGAACAGGTAACCGCAGATGAAGCGGATCATGGCCGCGGAGCCCCCGCCGTTGTGGCGGAGATCGATGATCACCGCGTTGCTGTTGGCGACAAAGTCCATGGCCGACGCCGCCGTCGCGAACGCTTCGTCGCCGTGGGAGAACTCGTCGAATCTGAGGTATCCCACGCCGCCGGGGAGGATCTCGACCGCCTTGAAGCCGTAGTTCCGGGCGCGTTGCTGTCTGCGCTGGCGCTCGGCGTCGGCCGGATCCTCATCCTGGTTGGCCTCGACGACCGCCGGGTCGAGGGGCATCATGGCGACTATGCGGAAGTGGCCGTCGTGGCTGATCGACTGTGCGTCCTCGTAGAGCCGGAGCGCGAATTCCGCCGGGTCGGTCAGGTCGTCGTATTCGCCGTCGGCAAGATTCTGTTTCAATCCGGCGACGATGCGCATCGCCGGCTCTTCGAGGACGTAGATGGAGTCGATCACGGCGGTGATACTGTCGATGATCGCCGCGCGGGCCGCCGCGTCGATCGCGGGGAGTTGTCCGGGGCCGGCAACCTGGGCGCGCCCGGTGGGGGCGGACAGAAGCAGGATAGACAAAAGGCCGATCGTGAGCAGTAATACGGTTTTCGGGGCCGAAACGGCCGGAACGGTTACGGTACGTCGTGACAGCATGATTCCGTGGCCTCCTCAAGGTGATCGTTTGAATGGTATCGTTGCGGGATCGAGGTTGTCGGACCTCATGATGCAGATACGAGGGAATGTCACGGTGGGTTGCGGACCGGGGGCCGGAAGGCGACCCTCTCTTGAATTCGGAACTCGAGGATGGCAATATGGATGCATGTGGGAGCACGACCTGGAGAAGACACCGATCTGGAGGACGTATGAACAAGCACATGATGGCGATCCTGCTCTCTGGAGCGATCGCCCTGGCGGGATGCGGCGGTGACGGATCAGGCGGGGAATCGGCCGCGGAAAAAAGAGCCGCTGTGGACGAGGCCTACGCGGAAGTCCGGGCAAAACGGAATATCATGGACTCGCCGGCCGAAAGGGTGACGATCACCAAAAAATTCCTCGAAAAGTACCCGGCGAGCAAACACACAGCCGCCGCGCTCGATGCCATCTACTGGTACCAGGGAACGGAAATGGACGACAAGGCGGGGGCTCTCGGCTATGCCGAGACGCTGCGGGCGAGGATCGACGATCCGGAGACCGCCGTGGACGTCGACAAGTTGATGATCGCCTGCTATGGCGAGGCGGGGAAAACGGCCAGGATGGTCGAGTTGGCCCGGCGTCTGGAGGCGGCGGGCGAACTTGGTTTCGATGACCACTGGAATGTCATCGAGGGTGCCGTGAAGGCCGAAAAATGGCAACTGTCTCGCGAGTACTGCACGAAGGCCGGGACGATGGTGAGCGCAGACGCCTACCGCCGGGAGTACCCGGCGCGCGAACTGACGGACGAGGAGGTCGCGGCCGCCGTCGATCTTCGCACGGGGATGCTGCTCGTCAAGGACGGCTGGGCCCGGGCCAACCTGGGTGACGTCGACGGAGCGCTGGTCGACTTTGCCGCGGCGGACGAGATGATACCGCGCTACTACTTCGACATCCCGGAGTACGATTTGTACTTGTATTGGGGCCGGGCCCTGATCATGCAGGGTGACTTCGTGGCGGCGATCGATCGGTTCGCGCTGAGCGCCCTCGTCATGCAGAACGAGGATGCGCTCGCCGGGTTGAAAGAAGCCTGGGCTGACGCCCGTGGCGGTGGAGACGGATTCGACGCCTGGGCCGCCGATCTGTGGCTCGAGATCGCCCCCCGGCTCGACGACTTCGAGATGCCCGATTACCAGGGGAACCGCCACCGGTTCTCCGACATCCAGGGGGACGTTACCCTGCTGACCCTCTGGTTTCCCACGTGAGGCGGCTGCCGCGTGGAGTTGCCACGCATCGAGTCTCTCTGGAAGAAGTACCGCGACTAGGGTTTTTCCGTGGTGGCCGTCGAAGCCACCGGCGACCGCGACCGCGCCGTGAAATTCATCGACGAAAAGAACCTCACCTACCATCTGCTCGAGGCCGAAGACGAGAAACTCGTGGTGAAGAAACAGTTCGGCATCAAGTGGTTCCCGACGTCGTACCTGATCGACCGCGAGGGCAGGATTCTGGTCTGTCACGTCGGGTTCAGCGCGGGCGACGAAACGGGGCTGGAAAAGGAAATCCTGGCGCTGGCCCGCCTGCAGCGCACCGACGACGGCACATAAACATCGTGAAAGTCGTCACAAACCTGTTGTAGTTAAACAAGTTGGTAAAACTGGAGAATTGACCCGCGCCGATAATTAGTGTAAACTAATCATCAGGATCGCAAGTCAATATTGGGCCGGATCGTCGGCGTCTCGAGTGACTCCGCCCGCGATTCTCTATCAACAGGAGCAGTGACGATGAGCTTTCACTTGATTCCGGAAAAACCCGGAAAAGAATGGCGGGCGAACATGCTCGGTGTCGTTGTGGCCGGACTGGCCGGTTTCGGCGCCATGGTCACGTTTATACTCGTGGTTTTCAGTGGCTGGTTGGGGGGGTAACCGGCTGCCCGAAGCAATCATAACCCTATCTTGAGGCTGGCCAGCAGTTCCTCGTTGGTCGGGTATTTATCCAGCAGCTTCAGCAATCCCTCGATCGCCTGGCGCGGAGGCAGGTCCACCGTCTGTCTGCGGATCATGTTGATCGCGTCGAGTTCCTCGGGTGAAAAGAGAAGGTCCTCGCGGCGGGTGCCGGATTCCTTGACCCGGATGGCCGGGAACACGCGGTTGTCCGCCAGGTCGCGGTCCAGCACGATCTCGCTGTTGCCGGTCCCCTTGAATTCCTCGAAAATCATGTCGTCCATCCGCGACCCCGTATCGACGAGCGCGGTGGCGATCACGGTAATCGAACCTCCGTCTTCGACGTTGCGCGCCATCCCGAAGAACTTGCGCGGGATCTCCAGCGCGCGGCTGTCCAGACCTCCGCTCATCGTCCTTCCCGAACCGACGCCGTGCGAGTTGAAGGCCCTTCCCATGCGCGTGATGCTGTCCACCAGTACCACCACGTCGTGTCCGCATTCGAGTTCGCAACACACCTGGGCCATGCAGATGTTGGCCAGCCGGACGTGCTCCTCGAGCGACTGGTCGTTGCTGCTGGCCAACACTTCGGCGGGAACCTGGCGACGGAAGTGCGTCACTTCCTCGGGGCGTTCGTCGATGAGAAGAACGACGACGCGCGCGTCGGGTGCGTCGTCGTAGATCGCGCGGGTCAGGTCTTCGAGCAACTGCGTCTTGCCCGTCTTGGGTGCCGCCACGATAAGGCCACGCGTCCCGTGCCCGATGGGCGCGAGCATGTCGACGATGCGCATCGACGGGTTGCCGCCTTTGCCAAGGTGGAAGCGCGTATCCGGATTGATGGCGAGCAGTTTCTTGAACGGCGTCCGTCCGCGGAAGTCATCGGGCGGCAGACCGCACACCGATTCGACATCGGACACCTGCACTCCCCGTTTGGTCGAGCGCGTCGGGCCGACAACGAGGGCGCCGGGCGACAGCCCGAAACGGGATATGAGTTTCTGCGGAACAAAAATGTCGGTCCTGTCGGATTTGAACGAACGGGCGGGATCGCGCAGGAACCCGCCACCCTGTTTGAGGGGCTCAAAAATACCGGATGCGTTGTCGGGCATAGTTTCGATTTTCATTGGTAGAGTGTGATGATCGGTGTGGCTGGTAACCGGGACCATTCTAACCCAAAACGGGGCGGAAATACCTAGAAATCGGTTGTTTTTCCGGTCCGCGCCGCCTTCCCCGGGCGCGCCCCCTCCAGGGGGGGCAGCGGGACCCGGCAGCCGCTATTTCTTTCCGTCCAGGGCCCGTTGGGCCAGAGCGATGCCGCCGAGCATCCCGGCCTGGTCGCCGAGCGCGGGCGGCACCACGAAATTGTCGATATCGTCCACTATAGCGGGATGCTGGACGTAGCCGGCCAGGAGCTCGAGCAGCCTCGCGCGAATGCGGGGAACAAGCCCAGGCGTCTTCATGACCCCGCCGCCGAGCACGATGCGCCGCGGCGAGAGCGTGCACACGAAAATGCGGAGCCCCAGGGCCATGTACTCGGCCTCAAGGATCCAGGCGTCGTGGTCGGGCGGCAGCTCCTTGCCTGGTTTGCCCCACCGTTCCGCGATGGCGGGCCCGGCGGCCATACCCTCGAGGCAATCTCCGTGAAAAGGACAGCGCCCGGGATAGGGGTCGACTTCGCGGTCGTGGGGCAGGGCGATGTGCCCCATCTCGGGGTGAACCAGGCCGTGCATGAGACGGCCCCGGATCATGCCGCCGCCGCCCACGCCGGTGCCCACCGTCAGGTATATGAAAGTATTCATGCGCTTCGCGGCGCCCCAGACGTGTTCGCCGAGGGCGGCGGCGTTGACGTCGGTGTCCCACCCGATGGGCACGTCGAACCTCTCCCGTATCCGGCCGACGAAATCGGTGTTTTTCCACCCCGGCTTGGGGGTGGACGTCACGTATCCGTACGAGAGCGAACCCGGCTCGAGATCGATAGGGCCGAACGAACCGATACCGAGTGCCGCAAGCTTGCCGTATTTCCGCTCCTGGTTGTCGAAGAAGTCGATCGCGCGTCCGATGGTTTCGTCCGGCGTGGTGGTTGGAAAGCGTAGCTCACCGCGAATGTCGTCGGGTCCCCCGGCCACGCAACACACGAAATTGGTGCCGCCCCCCTCGATACTTCCAAAAAGCTGGCTCATGCTCCTGGTTTCCTCCCTGCGGGTGGATGATCGGCCGCTAGTCCTTGTCCTGGTCTCCCGATGAGTCTCCGCCGCCGGAGTCGGCCGGTTTCGTGTCCGCCTTTTTAGAGGCATCCGCTGGGGTCTTGTTCACCTGCGTTTCGAGAGTCTTGATCTGCTGATCGAGCGCGGCGTGCTGGGCCTTGATCCACTCGAGGTAGTTCTTGAAAAATTCCTGGCTGATGGCTGCGGCGACCCTGGCTTGTTCAGTCGCATTTTTAGAGTCTTCGGCGATTGTATCCAGACTCATGGTTTCGAGCCACGTTGCCGCCCTCGCGAACCGCGCGTTGAGCGAATCGAGACTCGTCGTGATCTGGGTCAGCTCAGCCTGCATGTCTCCGGTACTCTTCTCGACATTGTCGATGCGCGTGTTGGTCGCGTTGTTCGAGTTGCGCAGGCTGCTTTCCATTGCGGTCAGGTCGTCGGCCGTCGCGATGCCGAGGGTGGAACAACCGTTGAGAAATGGAACGGCCAGGGCCAGCGCGAGCAGCACGACGGCGCAGCGGCCGACTCGCTCGGAAGAAGTGGAACTCATTGGTACCTCCATGTTTGAACGCCTGGATCGTGGGGATGATGCGATTGGTTGCATCGGATAAGATATTATCACAGGGGACCAGAAGTGAGGAGCCGAAATCGCGCCGCTGCCGGGGTGGGGCTGCACACGCAAGAACCCCCGCGGATACGCTGTACCCACGGGGGTCATGCCTGCACGCGCTGCTGCCGGCCCCTTATACCCGTACGGGGCTGACGCCCCTTCGGGCATCAGGCGCATGGTAAGACACTGATGTGCCTACTTAAGGAGCACCATTTTGCGCGCCTGCTGAAACTTGCCCGCCTCGAGGCGATAGAAATAGACGCCCGAGCCGACACTGTTGCCCAGGTTGTCGGTTCCATCCCACTCGACGCGATGCGTTCCGTAGCCGGTCACGCCGTCGACGAGCGTACGGACCAGTTTTCCGCTCGCGTCGTAGATGGCCAGCCGTGCGTGCTGCGCGGACGGCATCATGAAGCTGATCGTCGTTACGGGGTTGAACGGGTTGGGATCGTTCTGCAGGAGCGCCGCCTCGTTCAACGGGATGACGACTTCCATCGTCGGCGAGAGGAACTCGCCGTCCTTGTCGACAACGCCGATGTAGTAGCGATACGACTCACCGGGCTGCACGTTGGTGTCGACGTAGCGGAACTGGTTGTTGTCGACCAGCTCGATACTCTTGTAGCGGATCGCTTCGGCGTGAGTTCCGCCCGAACGATAGATATTGACGCGGAGCTGGTCCGAATCGGTCGCGAACGAGCCAGTGAGTTCGACCCCGCCGGCGAACGACCGGGCCTCGAATCCGGTGATGGCGACGGCCACCGGCGGACAGCCGAGAATAAAGCTGCCCCAGCGGGTCGCCCAGCGCCCGTCTTCCGGGGACCCGCCCAACAGGGTGCCACGTGTCATGGCGTACTCGTTGTATACCCAGAACGTCACCTCGTCCATCGGGTCGAGGGCGAGGCCGGAGTAGTCGCCCCAGCGGTTACGCGACCCGCCGAATGTGCGGAGGTAGTAGTCCTGACCCGCCGCCAGCACGCCGGTCGGCTGGACGGTTCCGGCGGGGTCGCCGGCTTTGCGGCCGGTGTAGTAGGCGCCGCAGTACATCGACTGGTTGCAGGCGGCGAAACCGATCGCCATGCCGCCGCAGTGGTCGACCATGACCGACGCAAAGAACGTGTACGTGGCCGTGCCGAGGTCCTCGGCGCCGACGTTACCCTGGTCGGCGAGCGCCAGAGCGCCGATGCCGCCCGTTGTGTTCACGCGGAACCAGTGCGCCGTCGTCTGGCTGGCGTCGACGCCGGCGTTGGGCGTGATCGTCGTCGATATGTACAGGTTGTTGTCGCGCCAGACGGCGTTCAGGGCGCGGCGGTCGTTGACCTCGATCGTCGCCGCGGTTCCAAACTGGGGCGCGTCGGCCAGCGCCGGCCAACCCCACGGGTTGCCAATGTCTTCGATGTCGCCGACGGGGCACCATCCCTGCGTGAAGAACGGCCCGCCACCGCCGCCGAGCGGATCGGCAACCTCGATGATGTGGAGCCACTCGGTGCCGCCGACTCCGCCGTTCGTCCAGCCGCTGTACGTACAGAGGAACGTACCGAGTCCGGCGGGAGGCGCGCCGAAAGTGTGGGCCGGTTGAGTGGTCGATTCGTTGCCGGATACGCCGGCCTGGGCGTAAGGATCATAGATGCTCCATATGGCCGCGCCGCCGGAGTAGAAGGGATTCTTGTCGATGATCCACAGGCGGACACCGTACGACCCGGCGCTGGTACTGAACGGGAACATGTTGTTCGTGATGTAGATGGCCTTGTCGTCGATGGCGAGGCCCGGATAGTCGGCCCACGTGTCGCCAGCGCCGACTGTGACCTTCGAGTTGATCGCGTAATACCACCAGCCGGCGTTGGGGTCACTCGTTTTGGATACGGCGACGAGGATGTAAGAGTTGTCCCCCGCGCCGCCGCCGTCGAATCGTTCGAGTGATATGACGACGAAACGCTCGGCGTACTGGTCGTATATCACCTTCGGATCGAAAGTGAACGTCCCCAGCGGCGGGCCGAGCGGCGCAAAGAAGTTCTGAAGGCTCGCCTGGTACTGCTGAACGCCGGCCTTGTTGAACCATTGAATGGTAACGTTGCCCACGTTGACGACGTGCATCGGGCCGGCGGCGCCGATGGGGTCGGGAGGAATGAAATACCAGCCGCCCGTGTTCGTCGCGTTATCGAGGAAATTAAACCCGTTCCAGCTGGCTCCCAGCGGCGGGGCGCCGGCGGGATGCCGGACGTCTTTGTTGCGCAGATCGAAAGAGGGAGTGATGTCGACGGGAAGACTGGACTCAATCATCGGGCCGAAGGAAGAGGCGGGATCTTCGCCCGATCTGGATCGGGTCTGGGAAAAGGCGTTGTCGTCGGCGAGTCCGCCGACGAGAACGGCGCAGAGAAAGATGAAAACTACTTTGTAACGCAATCGCATGTTTATCCTCCTGG
>CBDUWU010000134.1:0-9096 GCA_965371015.1 uncultured bacterium
CGGCCGGGCCGGGCCTAGAACGTGAACCCGACCTGCAGGTAGTACCGCCACTGGGGCTCGTAGAGCGTTTCCGCGTTGGTCACAGGGACCTGGTATACCGCCCAGTCGAGTGAACGCGCCGCGACGAACTGGATCGCCGTCGGATACGAGTAGTACGAGCCGAGCATGAGACGGAGTTCGCCGCCCACCGACCGCTTGAGGCCATCAAAATCCAGATGGCTTTCCCACGCCTTGCCGGCCTCGAAGAACACCCCCCCGTACACATCGCGGAACGACAGCCACGAAAGCTGCTTGTTGATCCGGCGCAGAATCGGAAAGCGGTAGGTAGCGCTGGCCAACGCCCCCTGGCGCCCGCCGATGCTGTAGTAGGTATAGCCGCGGATGCCGTCCATGCCGCCCATGTAGACCCAGAAGAAATCGTCCACATCCCTGTCGATGAACGAACCGAACGCCCGGATCTGCAACGTGTGCCTCAACCACGGCATCGGGTAGTACTCGTGCCAGTCGACCGTGTACTGGTTGAAGTTGTAGTCGGTGAATTTGGGCCGGAGACCGTATTCGAATTCGCCGCTGTTGAACAGCTTGTCGCGCGCGTGCATGTATTGCAGCGTCACCGCGCGGCCGCCGCGCGGGTTGACATTCGCATCGGTGGCCAGGTTGACCGTCTTGAACCGCCACCGCGCGTAAAAATCGTTACCCTGGTAGTACTTCCACGCCACCGCCGGCTGGGGAATCGACTGGCCGTCTTTGATGCCGGCCCAGTCGATGTGGATGCGGTACTCGCCGTGTGAGTACCACAGCGCAAAATCGTTGTTCTGGATCAGGTTGAAAGGATCGGCGAATTCGAAACGGAGCCCGAGGTCGGCCGACCACAGGTCGTAGCGGATCTCTTCGAGGTCGAGGGCGTCGAAGTCCGGATCGTTATCCAGTTCCTGGAATTCGCTGGTTTTTTCGCGCATCCGGATGAACTCCATGAACAGTACCGGAAACAGGTGGCGGAGCTCGAAGCTGATGAACGCATCGAACCGTCCGTCGATGCCGTATGAACCGCCCAGGAAGAAGAACTGCTTTTCGAGTATTTCGGTGCCGCCGACAAAGGCGCCGAACCGGGGCGTGCCGTCCCAGATGACGATGCGCGGAAAAATCTGCAGGTTGGAGTACGTCCACTCGTAGTCCGTCGACTCGAGTCCAGCCGTGTCGTCGGCCGCCATGTCTCCTCCCGACAGGTCGAGCGCCTCGGCGCCCTCGGCGAATTCCGGGACCGGCCCCGGCGCCGCATCCGTCCCACCCGCCCCCGCGGTCGTCGCGAATCCGGCTGTAGATTCGCCCTCGTCCCACGCCTTGAGGTCGGCGCACTCGTCCAGTTCGCCCATCGTCCGCTCGGCGTAGGTGGCCGCGTCCATTTCGGCCACGGGCTGGTTATTGCCGCCGATGAGTGCGACGTGATAACCGTCCCCGTTGTACCCCGCGTATACGAGCGAGCCGTCGGCGACCGACACATCCGGAGAGAACGCGCCGCCGACAACGCTGGTGAGCTGATGGAACCGCTCGCCGTCCGACGACATCGAATAAATGTTGAATATACCGGTCCGGTCGGACGCGAAAACAATCCCGCTCCCGTCGGGAAGCCAGCGCGCGTTGCGTTCGTCGTTCCGCGTCCTGACGAGATAGCGGAAATTGCTCCCGTCGGCGTCCATCGCCGCGATGTGACGGCTCTGTTCCTCGAAGACGCCGAACAGGATCCGGCTGCCATCGGGAGAGAACTGCGGGTGGTAGAACTGTGTTCCCTTTCCGAGTTCGTAGATCACCCGCATGTTTTTGCCGTCGCCGTCCACAACGGCGATCCGGTGGGTGCCGTCGGAGTTGAGGACACAAACCACGCTCTGCCCGTCGGGTGAGTACGCCGGTTGCGACGCCCGCGCGCCCTTGGTCAGCCGCGTTTCCTTTCGCTTCTTGATGTCGTAGACGTGGATGTCGCTCTGCATCGCGTTGTACTTGTTGACTCTGCGGTGACGGGCATACAGGACCTTCTTCCCGTCATGCGAAAACACCGGTTTGGAACTGACTCCCGGTTGCAACCGCTTGAGGTTTTTGCCGTCACGGTCGACAACGAACAGCCCGGTTCTCGCGTACTCGGTCCCCTTGTTCGACAGGAACACGACGCGGCCGCCGGCGGGATCGAACGACGGAGCGATCGTCACGTTCCCTTCGTCCGCCAGGATCGAGCCCTCGCGCGGGTTGGCGCTGATCTCGCGCATCTGGGTGTCGTAGCGCGCCGACAGGTATACCTTCCAGTCTTCGTAGAGTTGCTTGCCGTCCTTGTCCGTCACCTTTTCGAGGGCGCCGTCCATGGACATCCGGTATGGGGCCCCGAGCGCATCGGCAATCCTGCCGATCGACTCGGGACCATACGTGAGCGCGATGTACCGCACCAGGCCGTAACCGTGGTCGTATACCTGCTCGTTGCCGATGCTGCCGTGGCCAAAAAATCCCATCTCGTCGTAGGAGAGCATTTTGTCTTCGAGTATGGCGGCGCGCAGGATCATGTCGCGGTGGGTGTCCCAGCAGTCGGTTTGTCTCTCCGGCGACATGTACTGGGCAACGCCCTCGGCAAACCACGGGGGCATGATGACACCGACGTACGGGTAGGAAACGATGCCGTTGGGGTAACCGGTCAGAACGTCGGGACGCTTTTCGTTTTCGAAGCTGATCGCCTGGAAATAGATCGCCGGGATCCGGCGCGGCATCTTCATTGCCGCACCGATGGAAACGATGTGAATGTATTCGTGGGAGACGACGTTGCGCAGCCACTCTGTGGTACCGCGCATACCGAATTCGAGATTAGACGCCCAGATCTCGATCTTGTTGTCGTAGTAATAGGCGGCGCCGTTGGCGTAGTCCTCGGTGTCCTTGATGATGAAATCGACGATGCCCGGTTCGTAGTCGTAGAGCGCGGTGATGAACGGGTAGACCTCTTCGGCGACCTGGGCCACCTGCCCGGCGGTCCATTCGGCGCCCTGGTGGTAGTGGACACGGAAGTGCTCGGTGGTGATGGTTTTCCACTTGAGCGAGGGATCGATCCCCACGGCCTCGCCCGATCGTGGCAATGAGCACACCGCGGCCAGTAACAATACGGTAGAGATTCTTTTCAATGTCATGGTGTTACAGACCAGGGGCCGAACCGTTTCAGGGGGCCGGCGATAACGGGCGCCACAGGCCACAGGACGCCCTCTATCTGAAAATAATAAACCGTAACTTGTGGAATGTCAATGATTACCTCTATGTGCCGGCGCCATCGCCAGGGCGCGTATCATCGCCCCGGTCCGGCGCCATCGCCTCGATGACGACCTTCTGGACGCTGCCTTCCCGGATGTCGCCGGCGAGCGCGTGGAGCACTTCGTCCTTCGCCGAAAAATAAATGATCTGCCAACCGTCCGCGGCCAGGCCGCGCAGCATATCCAGCATGCTCCCCAGCCGCTTTGAATCCGCCTTGACGAACGGGTCGTCGAGGACGAGGAACCCCTTTTCATCGGCGAGAAGGCGCGAAGCAATCGAAATCCGGATCGAGAGGTAGAGCTGGTCGTAAGCCCCTCCGGAAAGCGCATCAGCCCGCACTCGCGTACCGTCGGCGGTGGTCAGGTAAACGTGATTCCGCCCGGCGTCGTAATCGACCGAAACGTAACGGCCGCCCGTAATCGCCGACATGTACCCGGTCACCGGAGAGTCGGGACCGAACAGGTCGCTCACTCTGGCGCGTTCTTCGTCCTCGATCTTCTCACAGAGACGGATCGCGTCCTGGGCGACCCGCTGGTTACGCTCGATGCGATCGCAGAATTCCTCGATCATCGCACCTATGTGGTCGAGTTCCTGGGTCGTCCGGCACGGAGGCGACGCGTCCAGTATTCCCGCTTCCTTCGCTTTGACCTCCACGCTGTGCAGCTTGCGAGTGCCGAACTGCAACGCGTCGTGGATCTGGCGTTTGCGATCCTCCAGCTTTTCGATCTCGCCGTTGATCCGCTTGAACGCCCCGGCGTCGAAGTCGACTTGTTCGCTATCCGCCGCCAACTGCTTGTGGGCTTCGATACGGTTTTCCCAATCGGCAACCGCTTTGTCGCCCTCCAGCTCGCCGGGCAACATGTCGGAAAGCAGCGTACGCCCGGCGTCGGCCTTCGCTTCGGCCCGGGTACGTTTTTCCAGAGCCGTCTGACATTCAGCCAATGACTCCATCCGCGTGGCGGCCCGGAGCGCTGCCAGTTCCCCGTCGAGCTCCGCGATCTGCTCGGTCCTGGCGGAGACCCGCCCCTCGATGCGTTCCTTCTCCTTGACGAGGTTGTCGAACTCGAACCTGCGTGCATGTGCGTCTTCCTGCCTCCTGAGGACGTCGCGTTCGATATCACCGATCGTACTCATCACCTCGTCGACCGACTCGATCTTGATACCACAGTGCTTGATGTCCTCCAGCAGGCGTTCCTTTTGTGATCGCAACCGGCCCTCCGCCTGCCGGAGTTTCAGTTGTTTGTAACCCGTGAACAGCCACACGAACAATGCCGCGGCCGCCACGCCTGCTATGACCCACGAGTCGTGGACGATATAGCCGACCAGAGCCAGCGCCGTGAGGCCCGCGGCGGCATACAGGCCTCTGCGGTACGTTCCGGACTGGGGTTCCGCGCGGCTGAATTCCGCTCGTTCGTATTGGTAGTCGTCGATCCGGGGGCGCAGTTCCGCATTGATCCGATTGAGCCGTTCCGCGGCTTCGGCAGCCCTCGCCTCGAGCTCGCCGACCGAGCGGCGCGCGTTGCGAATGGCGCGTTCGACCTTTTCGGCTTCTTTCCTCTCGTCCTTCACGTCCGCTGCGAGTGTTTCGCTGCGCGTCGCCGCCCGCTGCCACTGCTTGAGTTGCCCCGAATCTATCTCGCCGAGGGACTCGAGCTGCTTCGTGAGCCGAACGAGGTCGTCCAGCGCGCGGCCCGCCTTCGTGAATCGCGCCGCCTCCTTCGCGCTCCGCTGGAGGTCCGCTTCGCGCGCGAGGACCGTCAGGCGGTCTCGCACCCGGATCATTTCGTATTCCAGTTCGTCGAACTTTTCCGCGAGGAGCGACTCTCTCAAGTCGCGAATTTCTTCGATGAGGGCGCGCGCCTCCCTGACCTTGTCGGCGATTTTGCCCTGGTCGGCGCTGTTGGCGAGACCGCTGTCCCCGGTGGCGCTGCGAAGCCGCCCCCTCTTTTGAATCGACAGCACGAGGCGTTCTATCTCGGATGATCGCAGGCCGGTGAGCTTCTCCGTCACGCGGGAGTAATACTTGTCTTCGTCCTTCAACGAGAGGTCGCTGTCACGGACGACAAAAACATTTCGAAAATCATCGGGGACGGCGGCGAACGAGAATACGTCTTTGATCGATTCCGTCGCCTCGAGCTTGTGGATCTCGCCCCTGGATTCCAGGACGACGAAACCCTCGGGTTTTTCTGTCACCCGGTTCATGTTGCGCTCGCCGGTGCCGAAGTGGCGCCGATTCGTTTTGCGCAGGTCTTTCTTGAACAACATGCGCACCAGCGCGTCGATCAGCAACGTCTTGCCCTGCTCGTTGGGACCGTGGATCAACGTGAACGCGCCAAGGTCGTCGTTTACAAACGGAGCCAATGGACCGTACCGCGTCACGTGAAGCTGCTTAATCCGCATGTAATGTCTCCGTCATGGAGTCGATAACCATCTCCCGGACCGCGTCCCTTTGTTCGTCCGTCATTTCAACCTGTTTCAACTGTTCGTTGACACGCAGGAACAGCTCGTGCTGGAGAATCTCTCCGACCTCGCGCCAGCGCCCCGTGACCTCGGCCACCCTGGGGTCAGATTCGAATTCCCTTATCGACTCGTCGAGCGCCCTCTCGGTGATACCCATCGCCTGAACGTCGGCAAAGCCACTGACCGTCAACCAGGCGGACGCGCCCGAAGGCAGGAGATCGAGTCGGCGCCGGATTTCTTCGGCGGGCGCGACACGATCGAACGGTTTGAGACGCACTTCCACCGTTTCTGCATGCGCCGTCTCCAGCGGTACGGGACGCGGGGGTTCGCCGACGTCGATCACAACCGCGTGACGACGTCCGGTTTCCTTGCGCGTGATCGAAACGGGAGATCCCGAGTACACGAAATAGCCGCCGTCGAACTGACGGACGTCGCAATTCTTGTGGAAGTGTCCCGCGAGGACATAATCGAATCCCAGGCCGGAAAAGGTGGACAGGCGCACCGGCATGTAATCGTGCCCGGCCTCTTCGCCGAACGCATCGGGTTCGGGCATCAGGTCGAGCAATTCGCCGTGATAGAGCAGGACGTTTGTCCATCCTTCCTCATCGCGTAAGTGTTCGCGCGCGGCGAGCAGTCGGTCAAGAACGGCGTCCGGCCCGATGTTCTCGAAAGGCATGCCGACGATCCGTACCATGCCGACGTCGGCGACACGCTCTGTGTCGGCGAGGACGGTGACGTTTCGGCCGAAGAAATCTCCGGCGCGAAGTCCTTTTTCGTCGTGGTTTCCCGGCAGAATGAATACCGGAAAAGGCCGTTTTTCGAACACTTCCCTCAGCGGCGTCTTCAGCCGCTGCGCTTCGACGTGCTTGTCGAATGTGTCACCACTGAACACGAGCGCCCCGGCTTTGAGCTCTTCCGCCGTGTCGAGAAGAACCTCGAGGGCGTCCCAGCGTTCGTCGTCTGTCGATTTCAGGTGAAGGTCGGCTGTGTGGACGATTTTCATGAAACGCATTATACCCCAACGGACTGGCAAGGCGCAGTGACTTTCTAACGGCGCCGCTTCCTGGGTTTGAAGTAGTCCTCGAGAAACCGGATGAACTCGAGCCGTGTATGTGAAAGTGTCCGGTTCGTCCGGTGATAGAGAACGATGTCTCTCGTCATTACCAGCGCGGGCACGTCGATACGCACCAGCTGTCCGCGCCGCACTTCGGGACCGACGGCGATGTCCGGCAGAAAACCCAGCCCCATGCCGGCCATCACCATGTGTTTGATGGTGGCGGAATTGCTCGACTCGATCGAGTACTCCACCGAGATCGACATGCGTTTGAACAATGAGTCGATCATCGAACGCGTCTGCATTCCTTCTTCGTATCCGACGAACGGATACGCCTCGAGGTCGCGGGGCGACACCGACGGATTACCGGCGAGCGGGTGATCGGGCGGCGCCACCAGGAAGAGTTTGTTGTGCGTGAGTTTCACGCCGGTCAGATCCGTATACCTGCGATTCCACGGGATAATGGCAAAATCGACTTTGCCCGAGTAGAGGAGGTCGAGCACCCCCTCGGACTCCTTGAAGTCGATCTTGATCTTGACGTCGGGAAACTCGGCCTTGAACGCCGTCAGGATTCGAGGCAGCACGTAAATTCCAATGCTGTTGACCGTTCCCACCGAGATCAGCCCCTTGAACTGCCGCTCGGTCTCCAGCAACGACGACTGAAGCCGGTCGATCTCGGGAAATACCCGCTCCGCCACCTGATAGGCAGCCGTGCCCGCCTCGGTGAGGTCGACGCCCCCCTTGCGGCGGTCGAAAAGCCGTCCGCCCATATCCTGTTCAAATTGCTTGATTTGTATACTCAGTGACGACTGGGACACCAACAGCTCGCGCGCGGCGGCCGTGAAGCTCCCGTGACGGGCCACCTCGTAGAAGTAGTAGAAATGATTATAGTTAAGTGGAAGCATCGTATTCTCCCGTGTCCAGCCGTTATTGAACTCTGCCGCAGCCTCGGTGGTAGTTAAGAAATCTGCTGCAGCGCCCACACCAGGCGCTCTGTTGCAGCGCCAGTGGTGTTCAAGAACTCCGCTGCAGCGCCTCTATCTTGTTTAAATAAACAGAGTTAAGCCATGTGGTCAAAACGGCGCCGACACTCATGCGCCGCTGCAGCAGTTCTATTGATATAATATATACTTCAGATTGATATTTTATATTTTACATATAGCAGTTCCGGGACTATGTTGTCAATGAAGTCGACGCCGTGGGAAGGATATGCGGCAACCGTTCGGAAAGACCTGTAAATGAGGTATCTGGCGTCGGCTTCCACTGAACTTCATAACAAAGTCTTCATACAGGAAGAGGAAGCGCGAACCCCTAGTCCGATTCGCAGAGTCCCCACCAGAGGAAGGCAACACGGAAAGTCTCGTACCGGATGTGTTGCCTTCCACTCATTTCAGCCCCAAAATTCCTGTTTACATACCACCACCGGCCGCCGTATCTTGAAAATACACGAGCCGGCACTCCCCACCCGGCCCCGAACGACGTCAAGCACCGAAACCTTCCCCACGTCGCGCCATGAAACAAATACTCGTTCTATTGGTTTTCCCGCCGATCCTCGGATTGATCGCGTTTCTGATTCCCGCCGGCGATGTATCCGGTCAACAGTCAGACGGTGTCCCGGAATTCTCGGGCATGGCCTGGATCCCGCCCGGCGAGTTCATCATGGGCAGCACTCTCGACAACCTGAAGGATATGGCGGAGCAGGATGAGTACCCCCAGCGCCGATTGTGGCTGGACGGGTACTACATTGATATTCACGAGGTAACGAACACCCAATACAAGGTGTTCCTCGACTCGATGCACATCGAACCGCCGCACCTTTGGTCCGAAGACAACAACTACCCGATCGGTCAGGACGGCTATCCCGTGGTGGACGTGGGATGGGAAGATGCGGCGCTCTACGCGGAATTCATGGGCAAGCGTCTGCCGACCGAGGCGGAGTGGGAAAAGGCGGCCCGCGGGACGGACGGGCGCAACTTCCCCTGGGGCGCCAAATTCGACAAACACCTGGTCGAGATGGACGGCCTGGTCCCCGTCATGAGTTTCCCCGACAACGTCAGTCCCTTCGGTATCTATGATATGGCGGGTAACGCGGCCGAATGGGTCGATGACTGGTACCACCGCTACCCGCGCGGCGACGCCCCGGAAATCCCGAAGTCGGTAACGACCCGAAAACAGAGCTACCCGCACGAAAAATTCAAGGTCTACCGCGGCGGGGGCTTCAATACGTTTGGCAAATACCTCCGCTGCGCCAACCGGGAACGGGAGAAGCCGCACAAGGAATGGCGCTACATTGGGTTCCGCTGCGT